>NZ_CAWPGB010000023.1:0-11668 GCF_963887575.1 Vibrio sp. 3-2(1)
TACTCTACGATTACATGGTCAAATGTATGAAAGAACTGGCAAAGCCAGAGCCTGATATTAACTCTCTTCTGCCTTGGAACGTCTCACACTGAAATTAAAACGCCCCGTGGGATTATGGGGCGCATACCTTCAACCTAACGAACTTACATTTTGAACATTGCTCATAACTCACGTCGGCATCACTCGTATAACTACTGAATTGCTCATTACCCCAGCAACATTTGTCACCTTTGCATTGCTTTCTAATTTCATCACAACCAGGTCTAACACAGTTTTGATCCCGATTATATTGATCCCTAATACTTTTTCCTTCATGCTCCCCCCATGACCAGCGGTGAAACCCAAATATACAAAATAAACTTTTTCCTGACATAATTTACCTCTCTGAGCTATTCATAGAAACTTATTGAGTGGAAATAATTGAGCTACATAACGCTGCGTTAAGGGGTGAATGCCGCCTAAACCAACTTTCCGCAGACCACTTTCACCACTAAAACTCACCGCATACCAAAAATGCCACGCGGCATGAATCCCTCTTTAACGCCTTGTTATGCGTATTTTCCCTACCGATTTCACTAAACTTTTTGTGTGTTCACGCTGAATGAGATACATAATTTCAACTATGTACAAAGGGCTCGTTTTAATAGCGAGAATAAGTCCGTTTGTACTAGACTTAGGCGTTTGACTATAGACGTAAAAATAGACGATACATAACATTGAAAATAAAAGCATCAGCGTATGAGACTTCATGATTTCATATGTAACAGCACTGTAGTTAAATCGCTTTCGTCTAAGCCTTTTCAGATCGCGAATCGTAAGCCACCTAAATATAGACTTAAGAATTAATGGAGCTTTTTTCAGTATTGCTGCAATAACTATTGCCACTATTGCTGATGGAATCAGCTGCAACCACCACCAAATATCCATCACATTATTTATAAACAATTCCATAAAAGATCACCGAGACGAAAATTTCATAAAGAGATTTCCGTTGTAAACATTAAAAATTTAATAGCGATGCATGTCATACGCATAACGCCCGGCTAAGGGGTTGACAACGCACCGCCGAACTCAAAAAACACACCGTAAACACTGAACTTCAATTTTGCACTAAAGTCGCCACGCGTTGGCAATCCCTCTTGAGCCGTTTGTTATGCAAATTCAATGAGATAAACTGAATTTACACGACCCAAAGCCACAATTGCAATGGTTGAGTGACTCAAGAACCAACCCAAGTAGGAGCCGAGATAAATAAGCCGCCAAAACAAAGTCCACCTTTCAACAACCAACCAAGCTTTTGAATGAAACAAACTCAACGAGCGAAAACTTCAGCAAAAGCAAAATGCTCGATAAACTTGCCCTTTCCACATTTTGCGCCTGCCAAACTGACAACGCGCCAGCGCTAAAACCGATTGAGGCAAGCAAAGAACTTTGCCTGTTTTACGGTTTGAGTTGACCACGAATTTGAGGGTAAAAATGCTCATTTGCCGACAACACAAAACGAATGGCCGGAGAAATCCCAAAAGATTGACCCCCTAAATTTACCTGAGTTGCATAACGCCGCATTAAGGGGCAGACAACGCCACCACAGAACTAAAATAGACAACCGTAAACACAAATTTTCGAGTAAACCACGAATGCCACGCGTTGACTGTCCCTCTTAAATGCTTTGTTATGTGTTTTTACTCATATAATGCGAGGGTGTTTTGTAATTGCTCACTGAAATTGAATATATCATCCACAGTTTCGATCGGATGCCGAGTTTCATTCTTAGCTTCGTCAAAGATGCCAATATATTTCTGCTTAGTATTAAACCACAAACGGCATAGAGGCTTGCGATTGTTATCATCGAGCAGAATCCCAAAATAGCTTTGAGTATCACGCGCACAAACTCTCTGTACTTCTACTTTTTGCCTAAGTATTGCTTTAACTATATTAAAACCTTCTATTTCTTCTTCTGTAGTAAGAATTTTAGATTTTTCTGAACTTTCATTTGCGTCTTCAGCAGGAATAACTTGAGTTTCAACATTAATCGATTCTTTGACGTCAGCACCAATAGCTGATTTTAGACGGGCATTTATACTGTCATTGAGAAACTGCTTTAAAGCTTTAGTGGTAATGTCTAGGAATTGAGATTTCACTTTTGCAGTTTGAACACCGTCATAGACGCGAGAAGTAAAGAACTTCACAAAATCTTCTTCTGGGTTTTGGAACTGCTCACCTAGAACTTTCTTTATTTGGTTCAAATATTTTAATTCACCTGCTGCATCAACTACAGATTCAACATCAAAGGAGGATTTAGTTAATTTTTTTATTTCAGGGACAACATGCTCATCTAAATTTTCGAGATCTAATGTCAAAAATGGCTTTTCATCCATTTTATTAGGAGCATCCAAATCAGTGAAAAATTGATATTCTGAGCCATTAGTTAAAATGGCAATACGTGCATTTGTTACTGAGAAATATCGAAATAATTGGTTGGCATGCTTTGTTGATAATGATTCACTATACTTCTTACATTCAATTAGAATTTGAACTACACCATCTTTGATCAACGCATAATCAACCTTTTCCCCCTTTTTAGTTCCAGTATCAGCCGTAAACTCAGGTATAACCTCATTTGGATCAAATACGTCATAGCCAAGGACCGAATGCAGAAAGGGCATAACTAAAGCATTTTTTGTTGCTTCTTCGGTAGCCAGATTAGCCGAAACTTGAGAAACTTTCTTCGAAAGAGCCTGAAGCCGTTCAATAAAATCCATAAAATACTCCATTACATGCATTGAAAAAGATTGATTATACCCAATAAAAGCTAATGGAAACGTCGTTCAGTTAAAAGTTTAAAGTCGAGAAACACATAACGCCGCATTAAGGTGTGAGCAACGCTGCCACGTAACCTAGACCATTGCACCGTAAACACGAAACCCAACCCTGAACTGAAAATGCCAAGCGTTGGGAATCACTCTTAAATGCTTTGTTATGTGTACATTTTTATTCTTCAAAAGTAATAAATTGGCTATCCCCACTAACAAGAATTGGCTCACCTCTTACAACACCTCTATCAGCTAAACAGATCTTGATTGGAGCACCATTATACTGAGGTGGAAATATCGCAATTACTGTTGGTGATGACTCTCGATAGTATGGATCTACATCCTCTCCAACTGTCGCAACCATAGCTTTTCCGTTATGGGTGTAGTGAACTGTATAAATTAGATCATTCTTAGAAGGTACTTGATTACCAATAAATTTTGCCGTGGCTTCAATTACGCTTTCAGCTTGTTCTTCTGAATCAGCAAAAGGTACGAAAAATTTCACTTTATATCTCCTTATATTAACGTGCTCTATGTGCACATAACGCCGCGTTAAGTAGTGAGCAACATTGCCACCTAACCTAAACCATTGTGCCATAAACACTAAATTCAAAGAAAACCAAAAATGCCCAGCGTTGCGAATCTGCCTTAAACGCTTTGTTAGTTGCCATTCTAAACCTTTGATTTCCAGTTCATTTCCACTTTGCCAACACCGTTTCTAAACGCGTTGAAAAACTCAAATCAGGCGCAGTTTCAAAGCGACTGTCACTGAAACCACTTGTAACTAGCAACGCCGCAGAAAGCTGGCTGAAAGCACCAAATAGACCTTTTGGAAAGGCAATGCCACAAAGCTGAGTTTCAACAAGTAAATTTGCGTCTGAAACGGCAAACCAAAACCACAGCATTAACCATTGAACGCAACTTCAGCAAACTACACCTAGGTACAAAGCCGAGCAACATTGCACAATTCATTAACCCTAAATTTTCTGCCTTAGCTGCGTTTTTACCGCTGGCAACTAACGCCCGGCTAAGGGGTTGACAACGCACCGCCGAACTTAAAAAACACACCGTAAACACTGAACTTCAATTTTGCACTAAAGTCGCCACGCGTTGGCAATCCCTCTTGAGCCGTTTGTTATGCAAATTCAATAAGATAAACTGACTTTACTCGATCAAAAGCCACGATTGCAATGGTTGAGTGATTCAAGAACCAACCCAAGCCAGAGCCATGATAAATAAGCCGCCAAAACAAAGCCCACCTTTCAACAACCAACCAAGCTTTTGAATGAGACAAACTCAACAAGCAAGACTTTCAGCAAATGCAAAATGCTCGATAAACTTGCCCTTTCCACACTTTGCACCTGCTAAATTCACAACACGCCAGCGCTAAAACTGATTGAGGCAAACAAAGAAACTTGTCTGTTTTACGGTTTGAGTTAACCACGAATTTGAGGGTGAAAGTGCTCATTTGACGACAACACAAAACGAATGGCCGGAAAAATCTAAAAAGATTGAACCCCTAATTTTACCTGAGTTGCATAACGCCCGGCTAAGGGGTTGACAGCGCATAGCCGGATTCAAAAAACACACCGTAAACACTGAACTGCAATTTTGCACTAAAGCCGCCACGCGTTGGCAATCCCTCTTGAGCCGTTTGTTAGCTAATTTACTACAACGATTGTTTTCGCCAGTTTGTCACCTAATCTCTGTCTTCTTTTACCCAGAATAAAGATCGCGTCAATCATGCCGATTATTGGTGTCAAAACATTGCGGAAAAATGACTGAGGGAAACTACAACTTTTTCCTGTAACTGAATCTATAACTGAGATACCTAGTAGCTTCTTACCGAGGCTTTGACCTTTTGCGAAACCATCAGAAAGTAGGAAGTAAAAAGCAGCGGCAGAAAAGGCAATTAAGCCAGATGAGTCCTGAGATAAACCAATTAATGTACCGAGCCAAAGAAAGAAAATGAATATTGCGGCACTTATTGCACCATCAATGATTTGCCCTAAATACCGAAGCCCCGGGCTTGCAAGTCTATGCGATTCGATAATCGAATCTCTATCTGTTTCCACTTACTTTTCCTCCATGTGAGTTAGATGTCGAATAAATTTGCTAACGCCCGGCTAAGGGGTTGACAACGCACCGCCGAACTCAAAAAACACACTGTAAACACTGAACTTCAATTTTGCACTAAAACCGCCAAGCGTTGGCAATCCCTCTTGAGCCGTTTGTTATGCAAATTCAATAAGATAAACTGACTTTACTCGATCAAAAACCACGATTGCAATGGTTGAGTGATTCAAGAACAAACCCAAGCCAGAGCCGTAATAAATAAGCCGCCAAAACAAAGTCCACCTTTCAACAACAAACCAAGCTTTTGAATGAGACAAACTCAACGAGCGAAAACTTCAGCAAAAGCAAAATGATCGATTAACTTGCCCTTTCCACACTTTGCGCCCGCCAAACTGACAACGCGCTAACGCTAAAACTGATTGAGGCAAACAAAGAAATTTGCCTGTTTTACGGTTTGAGTTAATCAAGAATTTGAGGGTAAAAAAGCTCATTTGCCGACAACACAAAACGAATAGCCGGAGAAATCCAAAAAGATTGAGCCCCTAAATTTACCTGAGTTGCATAACGCCCGGCTAAGGGGTTGACAACGCACCGCCGAACTCAAAAAACACACCGTAAACACTGAACTTCAATTTTGAACTAAAGTCGCCACGCGTTGACAATCCCTCTTGAGCCGTTTGTTAGGCCAACCAATTGACACCGACACTTTCACAACCAAAGAACGAGATTTTTTGTGAATTTTAAACCAACTAACCGATTCATTTATAAACAAAAACGCTAAATCAGCAAAGAAACAAAAAACTCAAATTGAGCGGTTTGGAAGAAAAGTGACGAGCGTAGCATGCTCGGCGGACGTTTGGATGCTGAAGGTTATTTTGCCGCTAAATTCACAACGACAAACAACCCAACGCGATCAAGAAACAGCAAATATGTGATGACGATTTATGGCTTAACTTAAGCCACAAAACATGGAATTTACCGTTCAATTCAAACTCGATTTAGCTGATAAAAACTCACTTTGCCTAACGCTCGGCTAAGGGGTTGACAACGCACTGCCGAACTAAAAAAAACACACCTTAAACACTGAACTTCAATTTTGCACTAAAGCCGCCACGCGTTGGCAATCCCTCTTGAGCCGTTTGTTATGATTCATCTTGCTACCTTCGTAGCGCCACGCTACAATTATTAAAACTTTAAATGAAGGAGCACACTATGTCTACCGCTAGCATACGCCTTGATCAAGACCTCGTAGATAAAGCCGCTATCATGGCCAAAGCATTGAATCGCACTACACCAAAACAAATTGAACACTGGGCTAAAATTGGGGAAATGATGGAAGATAACCCAGATTTACCTTATGAATTTGTTCGACAAGCCATTATAGCTAAAGCTGAAAAAGAAGCCGGAAAACTTGAGGCATACAACTTTGGCTAATATTACACAGGTTCTTCAAACGCCATCATTCAAGAAAACCGTTAAAAAACTCCACCAAAATCAGAAAGTGGATCTGGACAATGCGGTCAAAGCACTTATCGAAGATCCGCTTTTAGGCGAGCAGAAAAAAGGAGATTTGTCCTTTCTCCGTGTTTATAAATTCAAAATGGTTAAGCAACTCACTCTTCTTGGCTATAGCTATCAAGATGGAACGGTAACTCTTGAACTCATCGCCCTAGGCGCGCATGAAAATTTTTACCGAGATATCAAGATATTTTACTGAATCCGGGTGAATCATAACGCCCGGCTAAGGGGTTGACAACGCACCACCGAACTCAAAAAACACACTGTAAACGCTGAACTTCAATTTTGCACTAAAACCGCCACGCGTTGGCAATCCCTCTTGAGCCGTTTGTTAAATTACAATTGCTTGTAGAAGTAAACTGTTGCTTCTAACTTTCCGCTAGAACTACGCGCAAACTCTGGAATTTGACCAGCTTCGATGTAGCCAATCGAACGATATAGTAAAGAAGCCACATCACCTAAGCGAGTATCCAAAACGAGTAACTGCAAACTAAGCTCTAATGCCGTTTTTTCCATCAGTGACATTAATTTCTTACTGACACCTTGGCCACGAGCACTTGTTTTAACCATCAATTTTTCAACTTCCCCTCGATGTAAACCATTTGCTTTAGAGCATAGAGAAAGTTGAACTGCACCGATGATGGCATTTTCATCTTGAGCAATAAATAAACGACGGTTTCCTGACTTTAAATCCGATTCTACCCCACTCCAGTATGACTCGATTTCTTCTCTGTCAATCGGAGTTAAAAAACCGACTGAAGCACCGCTCTCAACACAATCTATAAGCAATGAATTTAACTGAACTGAGACGCTAGAGGTTGAATTAATTTCCTTTATTTCCACTGAACTATCCTTGTAATTTAACGCCCGGCTAAGGGGTTGACAACGCATAGCCGAACTTAAAAAACACACCGTAAACACTGAACTTCAATTTTGCACTAAAGTCGCCACGCGGTGGCAATCCCTCTTGAGCCGTTTGTTATATGTTTGGATGAGAAACCTAGCTAGATCTTGAATGCAATGCATTGAATTACATAGTTATCAACACATTGCATGCGGACGGTATAAAATGCAGCTTATTTATAAAAAGCTTCAACTTCACCTTTTAACTTAATCAGCATCGGCTGGCCAAAACGATCTTTAGCTTTCGGTGACGGAATTTTCACCCACCCTTCACTAATGCAGTATTCTTCAACATCAGTACGCTCTTTGCCATTTAGACGAATGCCAATGTGATGTTCAAAGCACTCCGCTACATAGTGTGGGCTGCGAGGATTACCAGCAAGGTGATCCGGCAAAGCAGGTTTAGCTGTAGTGTCGTTCATATTCATAACCTAAAATATGTAAAAAAGTGCGCTATTGTAGACAATACAAGCCGACCGCTCAACATAGTAAAGATGCTATTTCATATGCGGCATAGAACGCAGAACTAGATGACATATAACGCCCGGCTAAGGGGTTGACAACGCACCGCCGAACTCAAAAAACACACTTAAACACTGAACTGCAATTTTGCACTAAAGTCGCCACGCGTTGGCAATCCCTCTTGAGCCGTTTGTTAGGCCAACCGATTGACACCGACACTTTCAAAACTAAAGAACGAACTTTTTTATAAACTTAAAACAAACTAACCGATTCATTTATAAACCAAAATGCCAAATCAGCAAAGAAACAAAAAACTCAAATTGAGCGATTTGGAAGAAAAGTGACGAGCGTAGCATGCTCGGCGGACGTTTGGATGCTGAAGGTTATTTTGCCGCTGAATTTACAGCGCTAAGCAACCCAAAACGATCACGAAACAACAAATATGTGATGACGATTTATTGCTTAAGTCCAGCCATTAAAACATGGGATTCACCGTTCAATTCAAACCCGATTTAGCTGATAAAAACTCACTTTGCCTAACGCCCGGCTAAGGGGTTGACAACGCACTGCCGAACTCAAAAAACACACCGTAAACCCTGAATTTCAATTTTGCACTAAAGCCGCCACGCGTTGGCAATCCCTCTTGAGCCGTTTGTTATAAGCGTGGTTGAGTATCCCTATGAACCCAAACAACATTTTCATTCGACGCTGGTGTTTCAAACCAAGACCAGAACAATTTCAACATTTCAGGTGTAATTTCATACGATTTGCCATCCAAATCTGAATTACGTGAAAGTGCCCTTTGTTGGCATGTTTCGAAGGGAACATCAAGATAATGAACTTCACTCTCAACACCCACCTCTGATGCCCAACCAGTAAAAGTTTCTCGGTCAGCTTTGCGCCAAAAACCAAAATCGAAAATAACTGGGACACCAAGAGCAAAAAGCTGGCGAGCAGAGTCTTTGAATAAGTCTTGAAGCGTAGCCAAACGGCTATCGAAGACTTCACGCTCCATATGTTCACCATATAAAGGAATCATCCATTCATCGATGGAGAAACGAAAGGCTCCATGTTTATTTGCAAGCTTCTTAGAGTAGGTAGTTTTACCCGAACCAATAAAGCCACATACGAAATAGATTTTGGTCATAATTCCTCTTTAGCTTATAACGCCCGGCTAAGGGGTTGACAACGCACCGCCGAACTCAAAAAACACACTGTAATCACTGAACTTCAATTTTGCACTAAAACCGCCACGCGTTGGCAATCCCTCTTGAGCCGTTTGTTATGCAAATTCAATGAGATAAACTGAATTTACACAACCAAAAACCACAACTGCAATGGTTGAATAATTCAAGAATCAACCCAAGCCAGAGCCGTGATAAATAAGCCGCCAAAACAAAGTCCACCTTTCAACAAGAAACCAAGCTTTTGAATCAGACAAACTCAACAAGCAAGACTTTCAGCAAATGCGAAATACTCGATAAACTTGCCCTTTCTACACTTTGCGCGCGCTAAATTGGCAACAAAACAGCGCTAAAACTGATTGAGGCAAACAAAGAAATTTGCCTGTTTTACGGCTTGAGTTAACCACGAATTTTAGGGTAAAAAAGCTCATTTGCCGACAACGCAAAACGAATGGCCGGAGAAATTTAAAAAGATTGAACCCCTAAATTTCCCTGAGTTGCATAACGCCCGGCTAAGGGGTTGACAACGCACCGCCGAACTTAAAAAACACACTGTAAACGCTGAACTTCAATTTTGCACTAAAGTCGCCACGCGTTGGCAATCCCTCTTGAGCCGTTTGTTATGTTTATTTACCATTGACCAGAACAGAAACTGAACTACCGACGATAGTCTCTTGATCAATTTTGTTGATGAACTCTGTATTGCAAGGATTATCAATCACAGCAACGGAATCTGTAGCATCGAGCTTGGAAAGCGATCGAGTTAACCTTTGGATTAAAGCTTCAAAAGCATCACTTGCGGTTTTTCCGTTTGCGAATGGGCGGAATACAGCATCTGCAGGAAGTTGAGGGCCGAGATTGATTGCCGCAAGCTTACAGTCAAAATGATTTTCAGCCCACTTTTCCAAATGAACATAAAACTCCCGATTATTTTTAGTCTTAATTTTTATTTCTTGAAGAGGAAGCACTTAATTCTCCTTATAAACATAACGCCCGGCTAAGGGGTTGACAACGCACCACCGAACTTAAAAAAACACACTGTAAACTCTGAATTTCAATTTTGCACTAAAACCGCCACGCGTTGGCAATCCCTCTTGAGCCGTTTGTTAGGCCAACCAATTGACACCGAGACTTTCAAAACCAAAGAACGAGCTTTTTTGTAAACTTAAAACCAACTAACCGATTCATTTATAAATTAAAAGACTAAATCAGCAAAGAAACAAAAAACTCAAATTTAGCGGTTTGGAAGAAAAGTGACGAGCGTAGCATGCTCGGCGGACGTTTGGATGCTGAAGGTTATTTTGCCGCTAAACTCACAACGAAAAGCAACTCAACGCGATCAAGAAACAACAAATATGTGATGATTATTTATTGCTTAAGTTCAACCATGAGAACATGGAATTTACCGTTCAATTCAAACTCGATTTAGCTGATAAAAACTCACTTTGCCTAACGCCCGCCTAAGGGGCTGGCAACGCACTACCACTAAACTCAAACACAACAACTGCAACCACCGCGGCTCAATGGGACTGGAAACGCCGCGCGTTGACAGTCCCTCTTGAGGCGTTTGTTAGGTGCCCGAGCTCTCTCTTCTTGTTGGCTCCGTTTCGTGTAAATAGCGGGTAAAAGTATCTTTCGGACGTTCAAGACCATTTTCTGCTAACACTCTTGAGGCCATACCTCGATGATTGCTGCCATGTGTCAGTAAATGCAGCAAAATTTCTTCTACTGTGAGCTGTCCAAAACCACCATCGATAAAACGGAAAGTCACATTTCGCTTGAGTTCATCTGCACTGACCGACTGTGTAAAATCAACAAGCCATGAATCATGCTCATTCATTGTTCGTCGTAACTCAGATAATGAGGGTGTCTCGACTGTATTGTCACCACTGTACTTTTCTGGCTCACCTAAAATGCGACTGATGAAAAGGCTATCCACGACCGTTGTGTGATTTAAAATCCGAACGAAAAAGGTCGCATCGTTTTCTGGTAATTGTGAAAACTGTTTTTCACCTAACTCAAGCAACTCGTCGTTTGCCCATTTTTTATATTGAAATGCCTTAACAAACTGCATTTTTTCTCCATGAATTATTATTGAAGGCTCTAAAAACTGATTGGCACCTAACGCCCGGCTAAGGGGTTGACAACGCACCACCGAACTTAAAAAACACACTGTAAACACTGAACTTCAATTTTGTACTAAAGCCGCCACGCGTTGGCAATCCCTCTTGAGCCGTTTGTTAGGCCAACTGATTGACACCGACACTTTCACAACCAAAGAACGAGCTTTTTTGTAGACTTGAAACAAACTAACCGATTCATTTATAAACCAAAATGCTAAATCAGCAAAGAAACAAAAAAACTCAAATTGAGCGATTTGGAAGAAAAGTGACGAGCGTAGCATGCTCGGCGGACGTTTGGATGCTGAAGGTTATTTTGCCGCTGAATTTACAGCGCTAAGCAACCCAAAACGATCACGAAACAACAAATATGTGATGACGATTTATTGCTTAAGTCCAGCCATTAAAACATGGGATTCACCGTTCAATTCAAACCCGATTTAGCTGATAAAAACTCACTTTGCCTAACGCCCGGCTAAGGGGTTGACAACGCATAGCCGAACTTAAAAAACACACTGTAAACACTGAACTTCAATTTTGCACTAAAGTCGCCACGCGTTGGCAATCCCTCTTGAGCCGTTTGTTAGGTGTA
>NZ_CAWPGB010000024.1:0-9984 GCF_963887575.1 Vibrio sp. 3-2(1)
TTTCAAACAGGGTTTGCCATTCTTTGTTGGTGCGCCGTTTTGCCATTTCAGATCTCCTTGAGGTTGGAGATTTGATCTTAGGACGTACCGATATTGATTAGAATGTGGGGTTTATGATGCGCTTACGGTTGAAGCCTACTCAATAGAACGCCAACAAAACCTACATAACAATAAATTTAAGAGTGATTCACAACGCTTGGCGACCTCATTTCAAGTGAATTTAGTGATTATGGCACAATGGTTTTAGCAGGGGGTTAGCGTTGTTCACACCTTAATTTGGCGTTATGGCTATCAAGTTGAGTTCATCATTAATGTCGGTAAATTGGTTTAAATTGGAGTACTATTCTGCGATTAAACTTGCTGAAGAACTCGATGACAATCCCAATTAAAAATGTATCAAATCCGGAAATATCGTGCTCAAACTGCCATGCTTGTTGTTGCCGTTTGGAGGTTATGATCATTACCGATACAGGTGTACCAGAGCAGCACATTGCATTTGATGAATGGGGTGGAGAAACGATGCTGCGTTTGTCAGATGGTTGGTGTTCAGCTCTAGATCGTGAAACGTTCATGTGCACAATTTACGAAAATCGCCCTTGGATTTGTCGAGAATTCGAAATGGGCTCTTACGAATGTCGAGATGAACGGATAGACCTTTTCTAAAGTTTTACCCAATAAATCAGTGAGTTGTTAGCCATAACAAACGGTTCAAGAGGGACAGCCAACGCGTGGCATTTTTATTATGCGTTGGTTTTTGTGGTTACGGTGTTATGCGGAAGCTTGGTAATGGCGTTGGCTGCCCCTTAACCGGGCGTTATGCAACTCAGGTAAATTTAGGGGTTCAATCTTTTGGGATTTCTCCGGCCATTCGGTTTGTGTTGTCGGCAAATGAGCTTTTTTATCCTCAAATTCTTGGTTAACTCAAACCGTAAAACAGGTAAGGTTCTTTGTTTGCCTCAATGAGTTTTTGTGCTGGTTTGCTGTCAATTCAGCGTGCGCAAAGTGTGGAAAGGGCAAGTTTATCGAGCATTTTTTACTTGCTGAAGTTTTCGCTCGTTGAGTTTTCCTGATTCAAAAGCTTGGTTTGTTGCTGAAAGGTGGACTTTGTTTTGGCGGCTCATTTATCACCGCTCTGGCTTGGGTTGGTTCTTGAATCACTCAACCATTGCAATTGTGGCTTTTGTTCGAGTAAAGTCAGTTTATCTCATTGAATTTGCATAACAAACGGCTCAAGAGGGATTGCCAACGCGTGGCGGTTTTAGTGCAAAATTGAAGTTCAGTGTTTACAGTGTGTTTTTTGAGTTCGGCGGTGCGTTGTCAACCCCTTAGCCGGGCGTTAGCTATTGTTTTATTCAGCAGCAAGGAAATTAAAGATGTCAAAGTATCAATTTTTCTGTAAACCAAATTCAAATCGTAATGAATTTACTTATCTGGATATGAGTTCAGAAACTTATCTTTTTGAAAAGGAAGAACTCTTGAGAACGGGGTTAGAAGTGGAAGGTGATACGATTTATGCTTCTTCTCCAGAAGAGGCTATTGATAAATTCAAATCAAATTTTTGTGAGCCTTTGAAGGATTATGCAAATTCAAATGTTGCAGGTGGATTGGCGACATTCATTTTTGAATCATTCAAATCAGTCACTGGGAAAAAATAGCTAACAAACGGCTCAAGAGGGATTGCCAACGCTTGGCGGTTTTAGTGCAAAATTGAAGTTCAGTGTTTACGGTGTGTTTTTTGAGTTCGGCGGTGCGTTGTCAACCCCTTAGCCGGGCGTTATAACGCAGGAGAGTTATGAGTACACAAGATCTATCGAAAATGGGTGCAGCTCGAGTTACTATGGAAGCGTTTGATGGCTCTCTTTGTATTCGTAAGCAAGACGCTTCGGATGTAGAGGTTAATTTTTACCAATACGCAGCTCCCATGCTCAAAGGTGTAAATGTTCCTAAGCTCTATAAGGTGCAAAAAAATGATCTTTTTATTGAGCTCATTCCTAATCAGGTAACGTTAACAGAACTGCGAGCAAATTCGAGCGTTTTTGAACAATTGAGCAGCATTCACTGTTCAAAATACAATCCATTTTTTAGTCCCAAAGAACATTATTGGTCAGTTACTTCAACAGAGTCAGCTCTTGAGGCCTTAAGCCTTCCTTGCTCTTCCCAAAATGCGATAGTATCAATACAAACCTTGTCTCATGTTCTATTTGAGCATTCTGGCTTAATTTCGGGTGATACGAATGATGGAAATTGGGGCACGAGAAAGAATGGTGAGTTGGTATTATTTGACTGGGAGCGTTTTGGTTATGGTAGCCCAGCAATTGATTTAGCCCCTTTAGTACAAGGTTTAGGGTCAATTCATGAATACACCTCGATTGTCGAGCAATACACTCAATATAATTCCGCATTTACCGCCAATGAGTTAACGAAGCATTTGGTTATTGCAAAGTGTTGGATAGTTATTGAAGTGGTTAACATACTGATTAGTCGCAATAAATCTGAAGCATCAACGTATATAGACTGGTATAAAAAGAACGTACCTTCTTGGTTAGGTGCAGTAGAAAATGCGTTATAACAAACGGCTCAAGAGGGATTGCCAACGCTTGGCGGTTTTAGTGCAAAATTGAAATTCAGAGTTTACAGTGTGTTTTTTTAAGTTCGGTGGTGCGTTGTCAACCCCTTAGCCGGGCGTTATGTGACATGGGAGATTAGTGTGAAAGAGTGGGAACTTTTTATGGCTTGTATTCTTGATTTTCAAGAATGGTTTTTATCAATTTTTTCCGGTATCCTCTTATTTTTGAATGGAAACTTTGGTTCAATTGTCAGTGTAATTGCGTCAGTTTTTGCAATTTATTTTGCATTTCGTAAGATTGGACATAAATTTCAGTTCGTATATTCGCCATCTAATCCATTAGATCCATTTGGGACACAAATTAAAAGTTTGGTTCTTACTAATTGTAAAGATAGAACATATGCTATTTGGCGGGTTTTTATTATTATTGATGGTAAATTTAAATTAACCATCAAAAATTATTTACATCCTGTTGCTATCAATCCTTATGAGACTATATTAATAGACTGTGAAAAATATTCTTCGATTAAATTGGATGATGCAGAGCTTAATAAAATCCTAGATTATAAAAAAAATAGATGTATTTATTGATGTTGGTTTTCAGGAAATTAAATGTAGTAGTATAAAGTCAAACTCTAAGAAAAATAGTATTGATGAAGTTAAAACTTGTACATTTAAATTTAGTGGTCATATTTACAGTGCTAGAGATAGATTTGTAATTCATTACAAGTTAAAAGATAGCAAAGAATGGAAAGTGGCTTTTATTAATGATCAGGGTTGGATATGGAATCAGTGGGACGTTTTACCTAGAAAATTAGATGTTGACAATGTTAACCATAGGGGTTTGAGAATGTTTTTTCTTTCTAATTCTTTTATTAAAATATTCGAAGAAATAGATTGTTATTCTATTGATTTTGACGGAAGTAAGAGGTGTGAATTTATTTTTGATAAGAAATCATTGAGTTAATATCACATAACAAACGCTTCAAGAGGGACAGCCAACGCGTGGCATTTTTATTATGCGTTGGTTTTAGTGGTTACAGTGTTATGCGGAAGCTTGGTAGTAGCGTTGTCTGCCCCTTAAGCGGGCGTTAGGCAAAGTGAGTTTTTATCAGCTAAATCGAGTTTGAATTGAACGGTAAATTCCATGTTTTGTGGCTTAACTTAAGCAATAAATCGTTATCACATATTTGTTGTTTATTGATCGCGTTGGGTTGCTTTTCGTTGTGAATTCAGCGGCAAAATAACCTTCAACATCCAAACGTCCGCCGAGCATGCTACGCTCGTCACTTTTCTTCCAAATCGCTAAATTTGAGTTTTTTGTTTCTTTGCTGATTTGGCATTTTGGTTTATAAATTAATCGGTTAGTTTGTTTTAAGTTTATAAAAAAGTTCGTTCTTTAGTTTTGAATGTGTCGGTGTCAATCGGTTGGCCTAACAAACGGCTCAAGAGGGATTGCCAACGCATGGCGGTTTTGGTGCAAAATTGAAGTTCAGCGTTTACAGTGTGTTTTTTGAGTTCGGCGGTGCGTTGTCAACCCCTTAGCCGGGCGTTATGCAACTCAGGTAAATTTAGGGTTTCAATCTTTTGGATTTCTCCGGCCATTCGTTTTGTGTTGTCGGCAAATGACATTTTCACCCTCAAATTCGGGGTTCACTCAAACCGTAAAACAGACAAAGTTCTTTGTTTGCCTCAATGAGTTTTGGTGCTGGTTTGTTGTCAATTCAGCGTGCGCAAAGTGTGGAAAGGGCAAGTTTATCGAGCGTTTTACAGTTGCTGAAAGTCTTGCTTGTTGAGTTTGTCTCATTCAAAAGCTTGGTTGGTTGTTGAAAGGTGGACTTTGTTTTGGCGGCTTATTTATCTCGGCTCCTACTTGGGGTGGTTCTTGAATCACTCAACCATTGCAATTGTGGCTTTTGATCGAGTAAAGTCAGTTTATCTTATTGAATTTGCATAACAAACGGCTCAAGAGGGATTGCCAACGCGTGGCGACTTTAGTGCAAAATTGAAGTTCAGTGTTTACGGTGTGTTTTTTGAGTCTGGCGGTGCGTTGTCAACCCCTTAGCCGGGCGTTATGCAACTCAGGTAAATTTAGGGGTTCAATCTTTTGGGATTTCTCCGGCCATTCGTCTTGTGTTGTCGGCAAATGAGCATTTTCGCCTTTAAATTTGTGGCTAACTCAAACCGTAAAACAGGCAAGTTTCTTTGTTTGCCTCAATCAGTTTTAGCGTTGGCGCGTTGTAAATTCAGTGGGCGCAAAGTGTGGAAAGGGTAAGTTAATCGAGCATTTCGCATTTGCTGAAAGTCTTGCTTGTTGAGTTTGTCTGATTCAAAAGCTTGGTTTCTTGTTGAAAGGTGGACTTTGTTTTGGCAGCTTATTTATCACAGTTCTTGCTTGGGTTGGTTCTTGAATCACTCAACCATTGCAATTGTGGCTTTTGTTCGAGTAAAGTCAGTTTATCTCATTGAATTTGCATAACAAACGGCTCAAGAGGGATTGCCAACGCTTGGCGGTTTTAGTGCAAAATTGAAGTTCAGTGTTTACAGTGTGTTTTTTGAGTTCGGCGGTGCGTTGTCAACCCCTTAGCCGGGCGTTATGTGGCAGGAGAGAAAATATGACCCCAGCAGCAGTTCTTATTCATGTCCCTAATGTAGAACAGGGGTTAAGTTGGTATCAAAAAGCCTTTTCTGACGCGAAGCCTGTTTATCACTCAGATTTTGATTTTACAGTGTTAGACCTTAATGGCTTTTCTATTGAAATAGTGCAAGCTGATGAAAAGGTGGGCTCTGGTAAAAATGGTACTGTTCTTTATTGGTCGGTAAACGATTTATCCAAGTCATTAGCATGCTTTGAGGCTCTTGGCGCAAAGCTATACAGAGGCCCAATGGAAATAGAAAATGGGCTTTCAATGTGTCAAGTAGAAGACCCATTTGGTAACTTAATTGGCTTACGAGGCAAAGCCACATAACAAACGCTTTAAGAGGGACAGCCAACGCGTGGCATTTTCACTATGCGTTGGTTTTTGTGGTTACGATGTTATGCGGAAGCTTGGTAGTAGCGTTGTCTGCCCCTTAAGCGGGCGTTATGTGAATAGGAGATTCCAATGGACAAGGTAGTCAAAGATCGGTTTGATGAGTATCCGGAAAATGCTCGTGTTAGGTTAGAAGAGCTGCGAAATTTAGTCTTTCAAGTCGCATCTGAGTTGGAACTGGGTGAAGTCGATGAAACTCTAAAATGGGGTGAGCCAAGCTACAGTGTAAAAACGGGCAGTCCGTTAAGAATGGACTGGAAGCTTAAGTCTCCTAATAATTATTACCTATTCTTTAATTGCCAAACTAAGCTAGTCGATACATTTCGGGAGTTGTATGGTGACGAGTTGGTGTTTCAGGGAAATAGAGCAATAGTCCTGACCTTATCTAAACCGCTACCAGAAACGGTCATCAAGTCCTGTCTAGAGTTAGCTTTAACCTATCATCAGCGTAAAAACCTGCCTCTTTTGGGCGTGTGAAAAATTCACATAACAAACGCTTCAAGAGGGACAGCCAACGCGTGGCATTTTTACTATGCATTGGTTTTTGTGGTTACGGTGTTATGCAATAAGTTGGTAGTAGCGTTGGCCGCCCCTTAAGCGGGCGTTATGTGAAATAGGTAAATAATCTATGATTCGAAGACTTTTAGTGACGTTTGTCCTTATGTTTTCAGGTGCTTCTTTAGCAAGTGACTTAATCATGTGCTCTGCTGGTCGAGTCAAAACGGGAGATAGCTACGACCAAGTTTTGAAAGCAAAATGTGGTCAAAATCTGGGGAATTCAGGTGGAATGAGAATATTAGACGGACAAAAAATCAGGCATAAAATCTTGAAAATGCGGTTTAGTGATGGTGGCAAAGCTGCGTTCTTTTTTATAAATGACAAACTTATTGATGTGGTTGTGTTCGATTAGCGTTTATTGCACCCGTTTAGAATTCACATAACAAACGGCTCAAGAGGGATTGCCAACGCGTGGCGGCTTTAGTTCAAAATTGAAGTTCAGTGTTTACAGTGCGTTTTTTAAGTTCGGCTATGCGTTGTCAACCCCTTAGCCGGGCGTTATGCAACTCAGGTAAATTTAGGGGTTCAATCTTTTGGGATTTCTCCGGCTATTCGTTTTGTGTTGTCGGCAAATGGGCATTTTTACCTTCAAATTCTTGGCTAACTCAAACCGTAAAACAAGCAAGGTTCTTGGTTTGCCTCAATCAGTTTTAGTGCTGGTTTGTTGTCAATTTAGCGTGCGCAAAGTGTGGAAAGAGCAAGTTATTCGATCATTTCGTACTTGCTGAAAGTCTTGCTCGGTGAGTTTGTCTAATTCAAAAGCTTGGTTTGTTGTTGAAAGGTGGACTTTGTTTTGGCGGCTAATTTATCACAGTTCTTGCTTGGGTTGGTTCTTGAATCACTCAACCATTGCAATCGTGGCTTTTGATCGAGTAAAGTCAGTTTATCTTATTGAATTTGCATAACAAACGGTTAAAGAGGGACTGCCAACGCGTGGCGATTTTTGTTCAAATCGGCCTTTGTGATTACGGTTGTTATTTTGAGTTCAGTGTTTTGCGTTGTCAGCCCCTTAACCGGGCGTTAGCTGAGGTTAAGAAAAATCATAAAATTCCGTGTTCATTTTTTCTTGGTCTGAGGCTCTAGCTTTACACCTGAAAGTCATCACTTTTCCAAGTATCTCGCCAGTGGCACTGTTCGTGAAGTGTTTGAACTAACCGAAGCCTTCTTACGGGAAGTGATGTGTTTGTTTATTTCTTTGGTGTGGCTTCTTTGGTTTTGAAGCTCTTACGCGCTTAAATGGATTTCGCGCACTTGGTCGTTGGCTTCTTCGAAAGGATTCTTTGTAAATTTAAGCTCTAGAAACTCGTCAGTTTTGCTGTTATTTCTTCTTTGCCAAGTGTGTTTCGTGGATTAGGTTTTAGTTTCTCAGTTGTTCGTTTTACTTTGCTGCTTGAAAGCAATAATGTGTTTTAAATTAGGTCGTTGGGTAGTCAATCTCCGGCTAAAGTGCAGCAGCTAACAAACGGCTCAAGAGGGATTGCCAACGCGTGGCGACTTTAGTACAAAATTGAAGTTCAGTGTTTACAGTGTGTTTTTTGAATCCGGCGGTGCGTTGTCAACCCCTTAGCCGGGCGTTATGCAACTCAGGGAAATTTAGGGGTTCAATCTTTTTAGATTTCTCCGGCCATTCGTTTTGTGTTGTCGGCAAATGAGCTTTTTGACCTTAAAATTCGTGGTTCACTCAAGCCGTAAAACAGACAAGGTTCTTTGTTTACCTCAATCAGTTTTAACGTTGGCGCGTTGCTAATTTTGTGGGCGCAAAGTGTGGAAAGGGCAAGTTTATCGAACATTTTGTACTTGTTGAAAGTCTTGCTCGGTGAGTTTGTTTCATTCAAAAGCTTGGTTTGTTGTTTAAAGGTGGGCTTTGTTTTGGCGGCTTATTTGTCATGGCTCTGGCTTGGGTTGATTCTTGAATCACTCAACCATTGCAATTGTGGCTTTTGGTCGTGTAAAGTCAGTTTATCTTATTGAATTTGCATAACAAACGGTTAAAGAGGGACTGCCAACGCGTGGCGGTTTTTGTTCAAATCGGCCTTTGTGATTACGGTTGTTATTTTGAGTTCAGTGTTTTGCGTTGTCAGCCCCTTAACCGGGCGTTATGTTTTCGTGATAACTTGAGGAAAAGAGATGGATTTCATTTGGTTGGTTTTAGCTTTTGGCGCGGCTGCAATATTCTACTATTTTGTATCATATTCGAAGCCACAGGATGATGATTGGCACAAATTGCCGACACTTGAGAATTATTTGATAAAGCATCCTGAATGTAAAACAGCAGATCCAGAAAGTGCTAAATGCTTTAGTTGTGGTTCAGACAAAGTGATTTTCCAACCATTAACAGCTCATGCAGATCCTCGTTATAAACATATTTGCTTATCATGCAAAAAAATACTTTTTAGAAGTAAGGCAATAATGTCTTAAGCTAGTTGAAATTCCTAAGTTTATTCTTAACAAAATCAGCTGGTTGGAATAAAACATAACAAACGGTTCAAGAGGGACAGCCAACGCGTGGCATTTTTATTATGCGTTGGCTTTTGTGGTTATGATGTTATGCGGAAGCTTAGTAGTGGCGTTGTCTGCCCCTTAACCGGGCGTTATGTTTCTAAGAGGAAATCTTTGAAGATGGTATTCCAATATGACTTCGAACGTACGGAGTTTAGTGATGAAGTTCATGGCGTGTTTGGAAGAATTTTAATTTTGGCAACTCGCTTTGATAGTGCATGTAAATCTCTAGCACGTCTACCTAGTATCAAGAGTGCTACGATAACCAAGCAGTTTGTCTCAGAGCAAGATTTTGAGAAGCAGTTACGACAATGCTTAAATAGCCATAGAAACTTGAATCGTGCAATTCAGACTTTACCAGTCTACAAAGCAGGTGGCTCTGACATCTTAGAAAAAGCCAGAGATGCTAGAAATGAGTTGATTCATGCCAGTACTTTAGGCTTTGAGCAAAATATCGATCAATTCGAGGGGATAGATCGTTGTATGCAGATTTTAGCTAGTCAAGTTCGTGACCTCGTTAGAGGTGATATTCTGATTTCAGCAGCAATTACTCTAGAAAATAGAGAAGAAATTCCCATGTATTGTTTCTCTGTGGAGTATGAACGTTCAATTATGAAATGGGTATTCCAACGGTTCGAAACATAACAAACGCTTCAAGAGGGACAGCCAACGCGCGGCATTTTTACTATGCGTTGGTTTTAGTGATTACAGTATTATGCGGAAAGTTGGTAGTAGCGTTGTCTGCCCCTTAAGCGGGCGTTAGGCAAAGTGAGTTTTTATCAGCTAAGTCGAGTCTGAATTGAACGGTAAATGCCATGTTTTCTAGCTTAAGTTAAGCAATAAATAATCATCACATATTTGTTGTTTCTTGATCGCGTTCGGTTGTTTAGCGCTGTGAGTTTAGCGGCAAAATAACCTTCGGCATCCAAACGTCCGCCGAGCATGCTACGCTCGTCACTTTTCTTCCAAATCGCTCAATTTGAGTTTTTTGTTTCTTTGCTGAGTTGGCATTTTGGTTTATAAATGAATCGGTTAGTTTGTTTCAAGTTTACAAAAAAGCTCGTTCTTTGGTTGTGAAAGTGTCGGTGTCAATTGGTTGGCCTAACAAACGGCTCAAGAGGGATTGCCAACGCATGGCGACTTTAGTGCAAAATTGAAGTTCAGTGTTTACAGTGTATTTTTTAAGTTCGGTGGTGCGTTGCCAACCCCTTAGCCGGGCGTTATGCAACTCAGGTAAATTTAGGAGTTCAATCTTTTGGGATTTCTCCGGCCATTCGTTTTGTGTTGTCGGCAAATGAGCATTTTTACCCTAAAATTCTTGGTTAACTC
>NZ_CAWPGB010000025.1:0-8547 GCF_963887575.1 Vibrio sp. 3-2(1)
CAGCTAACAAACGGCTCAAGAGGGATTGCCAACGCTTGGCGACTTTAGTTCAAAATTGCAGTTCAGTGTTTACAGTGTGTTTTTTGAGTTCGGCTATGCGTTGTCAACCCCTTAGCCGGGCGTTATGTGTTTGATGAGTTTTTAAGGTCAAAGCTACGATTTCATTGATAATTCGTTTCGTGTTTTCGGCAAGTTGGCTTGGTCGAAATGGATTCTGAACAACCTGAGATTGATCGTTTTCAAGGTTCTTGGGTTGCCTCAATTAAGTTTTGGATCTGGCTTGTGTTGAGTTTCGTCAGTTTCAAATCGCTTTAATTGAAATGTCTTTTTGACTGATTTGCTTGCTGATATTCAGCTCTGAAAATCTGGTGAAGCAAAAGGTTTTGTTGTAGCTGAAAGGGCGCTTTCTTTGCTGTTGATTCTGTAAGTGGCTCTCTTTGGCTAAAATCGTTGTAAAATTTAGGGTTTGGTTAGCATCGTTTTTGCACGTAAGTTATTCAAATTTCGTCCTTTCTACGGTGATTTACTTTGAATTCACGGTAAAATTCACATAACAAGCAATTCAAGTGGATTCTCAACGCGTGGCAGTTTTACTATGCGTTAGGTAAAGTGTTTTACGGTGCAATGCGGCGGCTTGGTCAGTGCGTTGTTCACCACTTAATTGGGCGTTATGTGAACAGGAGAAAAATGATAAACCTTCACGAAGAAGCGGCTTGGGTAAGAAGTAAAATAGAATCAGTTGTCGGTAAAGGCTGGTTCTATTTTGGTTCTGACTTTCCAATTAATGCTTGTAAACATGCTTCAATGTTGTTCTGCTACCACTTAACCCAAAAAGGCTACAGTAAGCCTATATACCTTGTCTTTGGTATATCTAAAAAGCGTGGCGGTGAAGTTGGGCATTGGTGGGTAGAAAGTGAAGGTATTTTGGTTGATATAACAGCTGATCAATTTAACCTCATTGAAGACAGCGAACTTAGTTATAAAATCAAAATTAACAGGTTATATCTTCCTGTTTATTGTGTCCCCACTTTAAATGCACCTCACCACAAGGTGTTCGAACTCGTTCCCAAAGAATTATGGGCTTGGAACGAAGATGATGTTAGTGAAACCTACCTTGATGAACTAAGCATTTTTTATAGTCGCTTGTTGTAGCAGTTCACATAACAAACGGCTCAAGAGGGATTGCCAACGCGTGGCGACTTTAGTGCAAAATTGAAGTTCAGCGTTTACAGTGTGTTTTTTGAGTTCGGCGGTGCGTTGTCAACCCCTTAGCCGGGCGTTATGCAACTCAGGTAAATTTAGGGGTTCAATCTTTTTGGATTTCTCCGGCCATTCGTTTTGCGTTGTCGGCAAATGAGCATTTTTACCCTAAAATTCGTGGTTTACTCAAGCCGTAAAACAGGCAAGGTTCTTTGTTTGCCTCAATCAGTTTTGGCGCTGGTTTGTTGTCAATTCAGCGTGCGCAAAGTGTGGAAAGGGCAAGTTTATCGAGCATTTTTCATTTGCTGAAAGTCTTGCTTGTAGGGTTTGTCTCATTCAAAAGCTTGGTTGGTTGTTGAAAGGTGGGCTTTATTTTGGCGGCATATTTATCACGGCTCTGGCTTGGGTTGATTCTTGAATCACTCAACCATTGCAATGGTGGCTTTTGATCGAGTAAAGTCAGTTTATCTTATTGAATTTGCATAACAAACGGTTAAAGAGGGACTGCCAACGCGTGGCGGTTTTTGTTCAAATCGGCCTTTGTGATTACGGTTGTTATTTTGAGTTCAGTGTTTTGCGTTGTCAGCCCCTTAACCGGGCGTTATGTTTAATCAGCATCATAAATCACCATTGTTTTTATATACAGCAATATGAGTTCGGCTATCATATTGAGCTTTGAACACATTCGAAGAATTAAATATGAGCAACTATCTAGAGCGCGGCATTAAAGAACTCGTTGAAGAGTTCATTTCTTGTGGGAAACCTTGCCCATCAAAACAAACTATTTCTGAGCGTCGTGCCGGTTATCTATCAAGTACAGTTTTAGCTGGCTCTAGCCCTGAAATGGCCGATGAGTTTGTTGATGAGCTGGATGGTATTCAAATCAAAGTTTATAAGCCAAGCGATAAAGCTAATTTGCCAATCACGATTTACTTTCATGGTGGTTGTTTCATTAGTGGTGGTTTTGAAACACATGAAGCACAACTGAGGCAGTTAGCTCATCTATCAGAGACTATAGTGGTTTGCATTAAGTACCGATTAGCACCAGAACATACATATCCATCAGCTCATGATGATGTATTTCAGGCCGCGTTGGGTATCAAAGAGCATGGTCATAAATATGGCGGTGATACTGGACATGTGTTTTTTGTCGGTGATAGTGCTGGCGCACAATTAGCTCTTGCTACAGCACTTCGCTTGAAAAATAAAAAGCTGTGGCTACCTGAAAAACAAGTCCTAATATATCCAATGGTCGATCCCTTGGGGGCGTCTAATAGTTATCAGAAAAACGGTACAGATTTTATTATTACCGCTCAAATGTTGCTGTCAGGTTTTCAGCTTTATGCGGGTGAATCAGAGCGGTTAGTCAGTGAAACAGAACTCAATCTATTGGCAAGAAAAGATTTTCAAGGTTTACCGCCAACGATGATTATCACAGCCGAGTATGACCCACTGCGAGATGAAGGAGAGCAGTTGTACAGGTTGCTTCTTTCCCAAGGAGTTGACGCTTATTGTGAACGTTACCTAGGTGTAATACATGGTTTCTATCAACTTTCGGGTGTAAGTGAGTCTGCAAGGCGTTGTATTAGGAATATTGCAGAAACGATCAAAAATTAAACATAACAAACGCTTCAAGAGGGACAGCCAACGCGTGGCATTTTTACTATGCGTTGGTTTTTGTGGTTACGGTGTTATGCGGAAAGTTAGTAGTGGCGTTGGCTGCCCCTTAAGCGGGCATTATACCGTTTTGACTTACGCGCAGAATATCGTATAGGTTCTAGTTTATAAAAAAACCGTCAGAAGACGGCTTTGGACGTAATTATCGAGGGTTTAAGCACAGCACTTTTTGTACTTTTTTCCGCTTCCACAAATGCACGGTTCATTACGGTTTGGTGTTTTGTCATAGGTAATAGTTTTAGGTTTGTTTAATAGCGTATCAAGCTCAACAGTGTTCTCTGGTTGCTTTGAGTCAATGACAATATCAGCCACTATTGAGTGCTCAGAAAGTAATATTTCTATCTCTGCTTTACGAGCCTCGGTTGGGACGACAACATTGATTGGAGCCTCGTCAGTGCCTGCTTTTACATCACGGTTTACGTTGTAGCCTGAAATGACGTGGTTTTGTCTAGCATCGATTCGACCTTTGAAAAATAGTTTGGACATTTGCAACTCACTGATGGATTGTTGTGGTGTAATTTGGCCGCGATTATACGGCACTATGGCAATTGATAAAGAAGTTCCTACAATGTGCATCGGATCACGGTATAACAAACGGCTCAAGAGGGACAGCCAACGCGTGGCATTTTTACTATGCGTTGGTTCATGTGATTACGGTGTTATGCGGAAAGTTGATAGTAGCGTTGTCTGCCCCTTAAGCGGGCGTTAGAAAATGGAGGTTAGAATTGGGATACGATTTATATGATGCTCAATACGATCAATACATGGATGAAATGTACTCCAATATTGAGGAAGAACTTCGAGAGGAGCTATATGAGGAGCACAGAGATCAAGCTATTGAAGAGTTTATCTTTGAGAGAATGCAGTCGTATTATCGTCAAAAGCCTGATTTAGCTGAGAATGCGATTAAGTTTCTACGCAAGAGCAAAGCTCTTCTTGAGGTAGATCCTACGGTTTCGTTAATTTATGCAGCAATTTCGACCGAGGTGTTAATTAAATCAGTTTTGTTAAAGCCTATAGTGTATGGAATGGTTCATAACGAATATGCGGCAGAAATGATCTCAAGTGGGTTACTCAAACAAAGTGGAATCGATAGATTCAAAGATCTAGTTTTCGATGTGATCGATGAGAATGTAGACTTAGGTTGTTCAATTAATGAGTACAAGCGCCAACAATCTTCGGAAACTCTTTGGCGAGAGCGAGACAATATTCAAAGGTTACGCAACAAAATCATGCATGCAGCTAATGAGTGTTCATCTGAAGACGCACAACAAGCAATTGATATAACCGTAGAGTTTGTTTCCATTATCGTTGCTGTTATTCGTAACTTCAGCTTGGATCTATCATCAGAGGGATTGGTGATCGACTATGTTGACCCTAATCAGCAGTCCCTTTTCTAACAAACGGTTCAAGAGGGACAACCAACGCGTGGAATTTTTATTATGCGTTGGTTTTTGTGATTACGGTGTTATGCGGAAAGTTAGTAGTAGCGTTGGTTGCCCCTTAACCGGGCGTTAGGCAAAGTGAGTTTTTATCAGCTAAATCGAGTTTGAATTGAACGGTAAATTCCATGTTTTCTGGCTTAAGTTAAGCAATAAATAATCATCACATATTTGTTGTTTCTTGATCGCGTTGGGTTGCTTTTCGTTGTGAGTTTAGCGGCAAAATAACCTTCAGCATCCAAACGTCCGCCGAGCATGCTACGCTCGTCACTTTTCTTCCAAACCGCTCAATTTGAGTTTTTTGTTTCTTTGCTGATTTAGCATTTTGGTTTATAAATTAATCGGTTAGTTTGTTTCAAGTTTACAAAAAAGCTCGTTCTTTGGTTTTGAAAGTATCGTTGTCAATCGGTTGGCCTAACAAACGGCTCAAGAGGGATTGCCAACGCGTGGCGGCTTTAGTGCAAAATTGAAGTTCAGGGTTTACAGTGTGTTTTTTGAGTTCGGTGGTGCGTCGTCAACCCCTTAGCCGGGCGTTATGCAACTCAGGTAAATTTAGGGGCTCAATCTTTTGTGATTTCTCCGGCCATTCGTTTGGTGTTGTCGGCAAATGAGCATTTTTACCCTCAAATTCGTGGTTAACTTAAACCGTAAAACAGACAAGGTTCTTTGTTTGCCTCAATCAGTTTTAGCGTTGGCGCGTTGTAAATTAAGTGGGCGCAAAGTGTGGAAAGGCCAAGTTAATCGAGCATTCTGCACTTGCTGAAAGCCTTGCTTGTTGAGTTTGTCCCATTCAAAAGCTTGGTTTGTCGCTGAAAGGTGAACTTTGTTTTGGCGGCTTATTTATCAAGGCTCTGGCTTGGGTTGATTCTTGAATCACTCAACCATTGCAATCGTGGCTTTTGGTTGTGTAAAGTCAGTTTATCTCATTGAATTTGCATAACAAACGGCTCAAGAGGGATTGCCAACGCGTGGCGACTTTAGTGCAAAATTGCAGTTCAGTGTTTACAGTGTGTTTTTTAAGTTCGGTGGTGCGTTGTCAACCCCTTAGCCGGGCGTTATACCTAAGGAAGCAAATGAGCAGTATTTACGAAATTATTCAGAAAGACCCACAGTACTATGTTTGGCTTTTTGGGCTGATCAATGCGGGTTGGATCGTATTCGCATTTCTATTTAAATCATGGCATGAGAGGCAACTCAAAAGGCTAGAACAAGACTTAAGGTTTGATGCCGAAAGGCGTTTAAAAGTCTTTGACTTGAAAGCCACTGAGTATGCCAACTATGTTACTAGTTTGGATCAATTTGGAAAGAAAAACCAAAGTGAAATAATGGGGCGCATGCAACCTATTTTCGACCAATACCTTAATGATATTATGGCTGCTTCAGTTGAAAACAACCAAGAGAAAGCTCGCGACGTGTTGGTGTGGTTTAGCCAACAAATTTCACTCATTATGGGTGAAGGAGGAGAAGATTTTTTCAAATTAAAGTCAGAGTCTAATAGATTAAAGCTGATAGCGACTGACGAGATGCTTGGAACTTTTCAGCAGTTGGAAGATTTGACTGAATTATCAATGAATACAGCACATGAATTCATGGGTAAATTGACGGAAATAGTCCTACATCAGCAAACTTCAGTCCAAGAAGAATATTTGGCGAAACTTAATGATATATCATCAGATATTCAGGTGCAGTCTAAGTTGCTAATGACTCAGATGCGTACGGAAATACGTGGAATTTAGGTATAACAAACGCTTCAAGAGGGACAGCCAACGCGTGGCATTTTTATCATGCGTTGGTTTTCGTGGTTACGGTGTTATGCGGAAAGTTAGTAGTAGCGTTGGCTGCCCCTTAAGCGGGCGTTATAAGGTGGTTTAGCAAAGGAGTCTGTATGCTTGACAAGGAAAATACTGGTCTGATTATCGTTGATATCCAAGGCAAGTTGGCTCGATTGGTTTCTGACAGTAATGAGCTTGTTTCAAATTGCATAAAACTAATTAAAGGAGCTCAATTGCTAGGATTGCCAATAGTTTGGCTTGAGCAAAATCCAGATAAATTAGGTCAAACCATCGAAGAGCTCAGAGTGTTATTGGGTAATCAACAACCGATTAGCAAATTCAGTTTTGATGCTTGTGGTGAGCCTCGTTTCATCGAGACTATCCAAAAATCGAATAAAACGTCTTGGTTAATATGTGGTATCGAAGCTCACATATGTGTTTATTAAACGGCTATTCATCTCAAAAATCTAGGTTACAACATACATTTAGTGAGTGATTGCGTGTCTTCACGTGATGCATCAAACAAGGAGCTAGCAATTACAAAGCTAGCAGGAGCTGGTGTTGAAATAACAGGTTTAGAAATGAGTCTTTATGAACTGGTTAAAGATTGTCGAGCGCCAGAGTTTAAAGGAATACTCAATCTAATTAAGTAGTTATCCACCTTATAACAAACGCCTCAAGAGGGACTGTCAACGCGCGGCGTTTCCAGTCCCAATGAGCCGCGGTGGTTTCGGTTGTTGTGATTGAGTTTTGTAGTAATGCGTTGCCAGCCCCTTAGGCGGGCGTTATGCAACTCAGGTAAATTTAGGACTCAATCTTTTGGGATTTCTCCGGCCATTCGTTTTGTGTTGTCGGCAAATGAGCATTTTTACCTTCAAATTCATGGTGAACTCAAGCCGTAAACAGGCAAGGTTCTTTGTTTGCTTCAATCAGTTTTAGCGTTGGCGTGTTGTGAATCTTGTGGGCGCAAAGTGTGGAAAGGGCAAGTTTATCGAGCATTTTATACTTGCTGAAAGTCTTGCTTGTTGAGTTTGTCTCATTCAAAAGCTTGGTTTGGTGCTGAAAGGTGAACTTTGTTTTGGCAGCTTATTTATCACGGCTCTTACTTGGGTTGATTCTTGAATCACTCAACCATTGCAATGGTGGCTTTTGGTCGTGTAAATTCGGTTTATCTTATTGAATTTGCATAACAAACGGCTCAAGAGGGATTGCCAACGCGTGGCGACTTTAGTGCAAAATTGAAATTCAGGGTTTACGGTGTGTTTTTTTAGCTCGGTGGAGCGTTGTCAACCCCTTAGCCGGGCGTTATGTTTATTGGAGAAATTCATGGTCAATTGGCCTTGTATCCTGAAATTGGATGGTGACGATGAGCTCATTTATTTGGGCTCAGAAACTGACTTGAACTGCGAATGTGTGGGGCTGATTTTTAGCTCAGATGATCGAGTAATCGATTCTGAAGGTTTTGTATATTCATTGGTTTCAGATGCTTCAACAGCGGTTAACTTGGTTGGAAACTCAGTCCAGATTTCAGCAGAAGATGCATCAAGATTGATTCAATGTCACGAATTTTGTCGAGCTGAAGTTTGTTTGACAAAAATTCAATTTGAGACGGTAAGTGACGCAATTAAGTGCCTGAAATCTTAGGCTAAATAAACATAACAAACAGTTCAAGAGGGACTGCCAACGCGTGGCGATTTTTGTTCAAATCGGCCTTTGTGATTACGGTTGTTATTTTGAGTTCAGTGTTTTGCGTTGTCAGCCCCTTAACCGGGCATTAACTGGTCTTTTGTTAATATGAACGCTGCAAAAATAAAGAGAAATTAAATGAAATCAGAAAATAAACTTAGTGGACGATTGTTAGTGGTAGAAAAGAGCCTTCGTCTTGCTACTCCTATTGTGGCTTTGATTGGGTTGACGATTTGGGCTATTTCATTGGCGATTATTGAAACACAAGGAAAAAGTTCAAATAGTGATGCTTTTCTGTTGTTGAGAAATGCAGGTTTAGGAATCTTCTCGTTGGTTTCTGTGCTTTACGTGGTTGTTTTGTTTAGTTCAAAAAAAGCACGGGAGTGTAGAGTCCTAACTGGGGAACAAATTAAGTTAATTTGTTGGTTCTTATTTTTAGCTATGTTGGCTGTATTAGGGCTATTTCAACTTAATAGCTTGCTTACCAAGTCTTTAAGTTACGTAGCGGTGTTTGCTGTAATTGTGGACATCCTTTTTTTCATAAATGGGAAAGATGAGCTTTATAAACGTCTATTAGATATAGTCCTAATTCTGATCACATCTATTGTGGTTAGTCTTAATTTTACTGGCTAGCTAGAGACCACTTAGTATCAAGTTTGAAGTGCGACACTTTCTACAGATGCGCATGAATATACTCCGTTGGTGTCCTATACCCAAGTCTTTTGCGTGGGCGCGTATTTAATTTGTGTGCAATTTCATTGCAGAGCTTC
>NZ_CAWPGB010000026.1:0-8074 GCF_963887575.1 Vibrio sp. 3-2(1)
CTGTTTTACGGTTTGAGTAAACCACGAATCTGAGGGTGAAAGTGCTCATTTGCCGACAACACAAAACGAATGACCGGAGAAATCCAAAAGATTGAACCCCTAAAATTACCTGAGTTGCATAACGCCCAATTAAGTGGTGAACAACGCACTGGCCAAGCCGCTGCATGACACCGTAAAACACTTTACCTGACGCATAGTAAAACTGCCACGCGTTGAGAATCCACTTGAATTGCTTGTTATGTGAATTTTACCGTGAATTCAAAGTAAACCACCGTAGAAAGGAAGAGATTTTAATAAGTTACGTGCAAAACGATGCTTACCAAAACCTAAATTTCACAGCGATCTTAGCCAAAGAGAGCCACTTGCAGAATCAACAACAAAGAAAGCGCCCTTTCAGCAACCGCTAAATTTTTTGCTTTACCAAACTTCCAGAGCTGAATGTCAGCAAGCAAATCAGTCAAAAAGACATTTCAATTGAAGCGATTTGAAACCACCGAAACCCAACACAAACCAGATCCAAAACTCAATTGAGGCAGCCCAAGAACCTTAAAAACGATCAATCTCAGGTTGTTCAAGAATCCATTTCGACCAAGCCAACTTGCCGAAAACACGGAACGAATTCTCAATGAAATCGTAGGATTGACCCTAAAAACTCATCAAACACATAACGCCCTGTTAAGGTGTGAGCGACGCAATACGGAAGCTACCGCATACCACTTTAAACACTAAACGCAACGCATAGCAAAAATGCCAAGCGTTGCGAGTCACTCTTAAACAGATTGTTAGCATTATTTACTTAACTCAATATCTTTATATAGAGTCTTATTTTTTAGCTCTGAAACGCCGTTATTTGTCAACGCATGTAGCTGTCGATAAATATCGTACTTTGCCTCTTCTCCATAATGGTAGAGATTAATAGACTTGAGCATACCTAAACGAGGCGAGCTAAATCTAATAGTTGTAAGAAAGCCGAAATACATGTGATCAGATTCTCCAAGCGAATGACCAAAAACATGCAATTTATCAAAATTACCTAAAGCTTCAATACAACTACTACCATTAAAGATAGAACTAGTAGACTTGTATAGGAACGTGTGCAATTCGTTAATATGTGCTTTGTCATCAACACCAAAAATTATTTCATCCTGAGCTACGCTGCCATGAACGTGAAGGATTTTTTCTCTAACTTCATCCCCATAGCCCAAAGACTTCAAGATGTGATAAACAGAGTCAGTATAGTTAAAATTGACCACTACAAAATCTTCTAAATCACTCTCGGAAAATAGTCGATAAGCACTAGATTCCCGGTTAATAGATGAAATCTCGATTGACTGTATATAATCTTTTAATGATTGGCATAGTTTTTTATAGTCAGATAATAGTCCATGATAGTCAGTGCACTTTTTAGAAAACTCTTCTAACTCCTTTTCAATATCTATCCAATTAGAGTCTTGATGAACTTCATAAAGGTGATTGAAAAGTTCTGAGTCTCCATCTACATTCCTCATAAAATAGTCAGAGATTACAAAGTCTTTGTAACTTGTCCTTAAACCAAGATTTAAGTCAAAGCCATTTCCAATTAAGTACACATTTTTCATTTTATCATCTCTAAATAATGCTAACGCCCTGTTAAGGTGTGAGCAACGCAATACCGAAGCTACCGCATACCACCTTAAACACTAAACGCAACGCATAGTAAAAATGCCACGCGTTGCGAATCACTCTTAAACAGATTGTTAACTGTTTAAGTATCCATAGTGACGAAGAACATGATCAAAATGCCCTCCACCAAATGTCAACATAACTGTAAAAACATCTGTTTCTGTGACTTGATCCGGAGGACAAATTTTACCTAGCTCCCTTTCACATAGATTCTTTAGTGTCGGGACTTCAGTAAAAGCAGAAACCATTGCCCGTTTAATTCGAGTCTCTTTTTCTAGTGCTTCATTTACGTAGGGAACAAACACTTTATTTCTTAAGATCATGTCTTCTGAATGACCTATGTTCAAGTCCGACTGAACTTGATCGTAAATAGCGCAAAGTTTCAGCAAGTCTTTTCGAGTTTTTAAAACATCATCGATATCTGACAACGCTTTGTTAATTACTCTAATTGTTGATTCCATCAAAACCTCGATTTAAACAGTTAACGCCCTGTTAAGGTGTGAGCAACGCAATACCGAAGCTTCCGCATACCACCTAAAACATAAACCGCAACGCATAGTAAAAATGCCACGCGTTGCGAATCACTCTTAAACAGATTGTTAGGTTTTACTTACCAAACCTGTCTTTTAGAGCCATTATCTTTTCTTTTAAATCATCGATGACCGTTGGAAAGTTTTTCTCTATAAACTTATATATAGCAACAACCATTAAAATTGTACCCCAAACATTTAAAACGGATACAAAACTACATTTCACATAATTTATAGCATATAAAATTCGGCTCACCAGACCCACCAATCCTTTATCGGTAGACTCAGGCATTTCGAAGGTGAAATAAATATAAATTAAGGTAATGAAAAAAGAGCTAACAATTGGAGTACTAAAAACATCTTTTAAGCCTGAATTGAAGCCATTTGCCCTATCCATTTGTACAATTAGGAACACCCAAAATGCTGACCACAAAAAAGAAAAAATCCAATTACTATCTACAACACACTCCACGTACTACTCCTATTATTAGAAACCTAACGCCCAATTAAGGGGTGAACAACGCCTCCACCCAAACCTAAAGCATTGTGCCATAAACACTAAATTTGAAGTAGAAGCAAAAATGCCAAGCGTTGAGAATCCCTCTTAAATTGATTGTTAGGCAAATACTGCCAATCGATTCAACTTAATACTCTACAGGACCGAAATGTCCTTGGTAACCAACGTGAGTGATGATAAGCCGGTTAATGGAAACCATTTCTACTAACTTAGACTGTAGTGGAAATCCAAAAAGAGCCAAATTTTCTATGGTGTAAGCTTGTGCATACTTTTCTCGTTCAGGGTGATACCTACGTAATGACAAACCATAAGAAGTTTCGAATGGATGCCCTCCAGTTCTAATTAAGCTGAAAAATGAAGGATAGATAACCCCATCATAACCTGCATTTTTAGCGGCCTTAACTATGGCGCGGGAGATTTCATAGGAATGAGACTTAGCTAAAAACAACATATGTATAGCCATATCTAAGCTCTCAAATTCTGTCGAGTTCTCTTCCAGAACATGAGTTAGATCCAACAACCTCAAGTTTTTAATAGTTTTTAGCGTAGCTACATATATGTCATCATCCACCGAAGCTCGGCATTCATGAATACAAACGTCAAGATCTTGGGAGCCGTACATAACAGATAAATCTGATGAGTCCAAGCGCCCTCTGCCTGAAAATTCAATTGGTGGGCTGTCATATTCCATGGGCGCAGAAGGCTTGTTAGGGCTAATTCTCAAACGGTAAAATTTAGTCCCGATAGGGATTGTTTTTTCGGGGTACTCGTGTACTACTCGTTTGATAATACCGTCTCGTGTGCTTTCATTTTGCAAATCTTTAAGCGGTTCAACTTCACCGATCATCCATAAACGTGGACCGTAATGGAAAAAACCAATTTGAGCCGCGTCTTCTATTAACTTGATATCCTTCTTTAACCATGCCGATGGACTTATATCACTTTTTCCATAGTGAGACTCATTGGTTTGAATCACAGGCGCAGCACCATAATCACAACGAATTGTAGTGCCGCTGACAAAGAAGCGCCAAGCCAAACCTTTAATCAAATCTTTAGTAAGCTTGCTCCCCCCTGAAGTACCACAGTTTGGGCACTCTTCTTGAGATTCGCTGCCTACCTTATATGCATCTATTCTTAAGCCTTCATCATTAAAGCAATTGGAACAAAGAAGTATTTCTTCACTAGGAAGGGACTGTTTATTCATATTTTACCTATTTGCCTAACGCCCGGCTAAGGGGTTGACAACGCACCGCCGAACTCAAAAAACACACTGTAAACGCTGAACTTCAATTTTGCACTAAAGTCGCCAAGCGTTGGCAATCCCTCTTGAGCCGTTTGTTATGTGAATTTTACTCGTACGTCTTGCTGTTGTGCTTTAACCAACCGTGCGGGTGTTTATTATTTGGATCCTTGTGCGTCCAGTGCATGACACCACCTTTTTTGTTCCATTCATATTCACCGTAAAACTGGACTCGATCGCCAACTTTTAGATTTGAAACCCTAGGAGCTAAATCAATATTGTGAGCAACAAGTAAAGTTTGTTTACTGTCCAGTTTCAATATGAATTTTTGATGCCTACTCCCTTCGTTATCATCAGGTAACAAGCGAATGACCGTGCCTGAGCCTTGAACTTGAATATCACTTTGATGATTTTCATACGCATTTTTTAACTGATGATCATTAGCTTGAGCACCAATCGAAGCTAGACAAAAGACGGCTATAAATATAGCGATTAACTTCTTCATATACTCAATTTCTCCAATTCACATAACGCCCGCTTAAGGGGCAGACAACGCTACTACCAAGCTTCCGCATAGCATGCGTAACCACAAAAACCAACGCATAGTGAAAATGCCACGCGTTGGCTGTCCCTCTTAAAGCGTTTGTTATGTGGCTTTGCCTCGTAAGCCAATTAAGTTACCAAATGGGTCTTCTACTTGACACATTGAAAGCCCATTTTCTATTTCCATTGGGCCTCTGTATAGCTTTGCGCCAAGAGCCTCAAAGCATGCTAATGACTTGGATAAATCGTTTACCGACCAATAAAGAACAGTACCATTTTTACCAGAGCCCACCTTTTCATCAGCTTGCACTATTTCAATAGAAAAGCCATTAAGGTCTAACACTGTAAAATCAAAATCTGAGTGATAAACAGGCTTCGCGTCAGAAAAGGCTTTTTGATACCAACTTAACCCCTGTTCTACATTAGGGACATGAATAAGAACTGCTGCTGGGGTCATATTTTCTCTCCTGCCACATAACGCCCGCTTAAGGGGCTGACAACGCTACTACCAAGTTTCCGCATAACACCGTAATCACCAAAATCAACGCATAATAAAAATGCCACGCGTTGGAAGTCCCTCTTGAAGCGTTTGTTATGTGATTTAAATGATGTTGCATACTAAAAATTAAATAACTATAATGTGACCGTCATCACAAAAAAGGAGATTGAAATGACAAAGACAATTGTAGATGCAAAATGTGATAGCAAAGGAAATATTACTTCAGTGAAGTTCGCTGGAAACTTGACATATACACCCTTAGAGACTGCTATTCGTATTGCTGACAATGGTGGAATTGCTAACGCTCATGCCGTTCACCCAAACTCTTCTAATCCTTACCTAAGATCCAATCCCGACAAGAATCAAGCCAACAATTTAGAAAGTATGGCAAAAAAATAATAACTATACCTGCTTTGCGTCTAATACGGGCAAGCAGGTAGTCACATAACGCCCGGCTAAGGGGTTGACAACGCATCGCCGAACTCAAAAAACACACTGTAAACACTGAACTTCAATTTTGCACTAAAACCGCCACGCGTTGGCAATCCCTCTTGAGCCGTTTGTTATGCAAATTCAATGAGATAAACTGAATTTACACGACCAAAAGCCACAATTGCAATGGTTGAGTGATTCAAGAATCAACCCAAGCAAGAACTGCGATAAATAAGCCGCCAAAACAAAGCCCACCTTTCAACAACAAACCAAGCTTTTGAATGAGACAAACTCAACGAGCGAAAACTTCAGCAAGTAAAAAATGCTCGATAAACTTGCCCTTTCCACACTTTGCGCCCGCAAGATTCACAACGCGCCAGCGCTAAAACTGATTGAGGCAAACAAAGAACCTTAGCTGTTTTACGGCTTGAGTGAACCACGGATTTGAGGATAAAAGTGCTCATTTGCCGACAACACAAAACGAATGGCCGGAGAAATCCAAAAGATTGAGCCCCTAAATTTACCTGAGTTGCATAACGCCCAATTAAGGTGTGAAGCACGCAATGACCAAGCCACCGCATAGCACTTCAACACCGAAACCACCGCATACCAAAAATGCCACGCGTGCTGAATCACACTTAAATTGTTTGTTATGCCACTAGCGCTCACTGATTGCGACTTTGCCTGCCAGCCCAATAAGCAGAACTCCCGAGACACCCTCAAGTGCTCGTGAATAACGCTGAGAATTTGATCGACTAAAAACCCAACTACCGACTGAGGCATATAAAACGTTACACAGCGTAGCTAATGCGCTGAAGAGCAAACCAAGCACTAATAATTGCATTGATGCGGAGCCCGTAGATGTATCGACAAACTGAGGTAAAAATGAAAGGAAGAATAGTGCTACCTTCGGGTTCAAAACACTAACAATAACGCCTTGTATAAATACATTTTTGTTGGTTTCAACACTTTCACTAACCACTATTTTACTGCCTCCACGCCACATAGATATCAGAGACTGAACACCTAAATATACTAAGTAAGCGGCACCCAACCATTTTACCGCACTAAAAGCTACAGCAGAGCTGAGGATTATCGCGGACAAACCTAAACACGCAGCTAATGTATGTACAAAGTAGCCAACACCAAGACCAATTGCAGCTTTAAATCCAGTTGCAAGCTTGCCTTTCATTGTGTTTGAGACGATGTAGATTACGTCTGGGCCAGGTATCATATTGATAGCCAGACAAGCGACTACAAATAGTAATATTGCGTTTAAATCCATTTCCTTTCCTCCATGTTGAACGTCTTGTGGCATAACGCCCGTTTAAGGGGCAGCCAACGCTACTACTAACTTTCCGCATAACACCGTAACCACAAAAACCAACGCATAATAAAAATGCCACGCGTTGGCTGTCCCTCTTGAAGCGTTTGTTATGCGCCTTTTTTAGGGTCTGGAATACAGTACAACATCAGCGTTTCAATATTGATGCTTTCATTAAACTTTAAGTGTTTCCGCTTTTGTACAACCCACCAATTACCGTACTCTTCAGAGTAATTACTATTTTCAAATGAAATATAAAACTGCTCACCAGGTAACGGAGGAATGATAGGGTCAAAGTAACTTTGTTGCTCAATACATTCACCCTCGAAGTAAATCTCAAGAATGTATTCTTTTGGACTCTTTTTGGTTGAACATACAACTTCAGTTTTAGCATAAAAAATTTCGCTTATTTCAACCTTGAACGCTGACGCCAAAGCTTGCTGTGATTCAAGAGATGCTTTTCTCCCCGACTCAATTCGCTGGATGGTTTTAATTGATAAGCCGGAGACTGAAGATAAGTGCTCTTGCGACCAACCCCTTGACTCTCTTAGATGTTTTACTTTTTTGCCTATAGTCATATAAGAATCTCAATTCATTTGATTGAGTAAAATTTATCATTGCACTCTGGACGGGACAACGACACTTTCAGGACATGATCAGGACAGGCGCATAACGCCGCGTTAAGGGGTGAACAACGCCACCACCTAGCCTAAACCATTGTGCCGTAAACACTAAAGTTGAATCAAACTGAAAATGCCAAGCGTTGAGAATCCCTCTTAAACGCTTTGTTATGTTCGTAGCCAAAATAGCCACTCAGGACTAATTGCGACCACGAAGAAAAATATAATGCCGTACCAAAATACAAAGTTTCGAGTGATGAGAACCCTTAACCCAATGTAATTTTGCTCTAAGAACCGCAGTACTTCTATCGCATGTGGATCATTGGTTTCTCTTACAAACTTACGAAGTTCATATAGGGAGGATGGTGTCATATATATAGCTTTGATATACAACGGCATAATAATACCTAAACATGTCAAGGCCGCCAACTCGGGTTCTTGGAAGCTTAAGCATGTAAGTCCTAAAGTAAATGACAATATCCCAAGAAATGAGTTTAAATAATCGGATTGGTCAATAACCGCTTTTTTGACTTCTTCGAGATCTATTAGTCCAGTTTTCAACGAATTTCCTCCTAGAACATAACGCCCGCTTAAGGGGCAGCCAACGCTACTACCAAGCTTCCGCATAACACCGTAATCACGAAAACCAACGCATAATAAAAATGCCACGCGTTGGCTGTCCCTCTTGAAGCGTTTGTTAGGCATTT
>NZ_CAWPGB010000027.1:0-7216 GCF_963887575.1 Vibrio sp. 3-2(1)
AATTAATTCTTCAGACCAATGGCGTTCTGATAGCTCGACAAAGATCCGAAATTTCTCTAAGTCAGACAAAAAATACAACGACACTTGATCAGATTTCTGCATTTTACCTCCTAATGCCTAACGCCCGCTTAAGGGGCAGACAACGCTACTACCAACTTACCGCATAACACCGTAATCACCAAAACCAACGCATAGTAAAAATGCCGCGCGTTGGCTGTCCCTCTTGAAGCGTTTGTTATGTGAATTTAGTTTAGCTAAACTATTTTTTGTACAGTGTCGGCATAATCCTAACCTTAATTATATTCTGACAGTGGCAACAAGTAATATCTATGATTTCTTCGATTTTTTTAAAACGAAATTTATTCTTAGGAACACGTGTTTTTTCATTACATTTATCGCAAGGAAGATCATAAACATTTTGCATATAAAATATTTTATCTCCTTGGATAGAAACTCCATAGCTTTCAATACAGTTGTTACAATGTACTATTTTACCATCGAATAATGATGATACTTTTCGAATAATTGGTGAATTACAAGACATACATGAAAAATTGTATTCTGGACCAATACCACTTAATAAGAGAGTTCCATTACTTATTGCTTCTAATTCATTCAGAGCAGTCTTTACTTTACGAAGAATTTCCTTAGCATCACCATATGCTTTAACTTTTTTATCAGTGGGAATAGAAATATGCAGCGCTAAACCCGATAAAGCTTGATAAATCCGAACCAGCTTACGTATATCTAACTCAGATTGATTACCCAAAACCACATAATTTTTAGATTCATAATCTTTTAAAGTAAAACTTTCCGCTTCAGTTCCAACTGGCGTAGTCGAAACAGATAATGTAAACCCCTTAGTTACATTACAATTTTCTTCAGCTAATATTTGATTAATAATTTTTCTTGGCTGCCATTCTAATTCAGAAATAGACATTTTATCCAATGATAGCTTTAATCTTTCATAGCATACAATTTCAATAGCAAGCCGACACTCGAGTGCCGCATAGACTAAACTTTGATTTGTTCCCTGAGAAATCAGCTGTTTAATTGTCTCTATTTTATCTTTAATTAATATCATAACCGCCCATTCATCACATTTAATTCACATAACGCCCGGCTAAGGGGTTGACAACGCACTGCCGAACCCCGAAAACATACTGTAAACACTGAATTTCAATTTTTCACCAAAGCCGCCACGCGTTGGCAATCCCTCTTGAGCCGTTTGTTATGTAACAATATTTTCCATCATGTATATGTGATCAGCATACATTTGACCACCAATTCCATATGCATTAGGAATAACACTATGTAATGTGAATCCACTTTTGATTAACACTTTTTCCGAACCCAGATTACCTTCAGTAACCACAGCGGAAAAACTGTTTAGGCAAAACTGTTTTCGGGAATATTCGACTAAAGCTCGTAATGATTCAGTTCCATAACCTCGACCGTGGAAACTAGGTAAAAACATAAAGCCAACTTCAGCAGTTCCATTCTGGATACAATAACCCGTTATGCCTACTTTGATACCAGTTTCTAATTCCGAAACAACCAAACAGTACCAATGGCTGGAATTTGGTGTCCATGGTTCAAGCCTAGAACGAAATTTAGATTGAATTTCCAGCAAAGTCGGTTCATCAAAGCAAAATGAAATCACCTCTGGATCGGTATGAAGTGTGTGAAATAGAGACCAATCATCTTCTGATATCGGAGACATCACTAAACGATCTGAACATATTTTTTCCACTGAACCTTCCTTGTTACATAACGCCCGGCTAAGGGGTTGACAACGCACCGCCGAACTTAAAAAACACACTGTAAACACTGAACTTCAATTTTGCACTAAAGCCGCCAAGCGTTGGCAATCCCTCTTGAGCCGTTTGTTAGTTGCCCTTGCTCGATTCTAGTGCTAACATTTGTACACACGCAAACTTAGGGAGCTACTCATGGACACTAGAATTCAATTTCGTGTTGATGACGAAATTAAACGTTTAGCCCAACAAATGGCTGAGAGCCAAGGTCGCACACTCAGCGATGCTTGCCGTGAACTTACTGAACAAATGGCTGAGCAACAAAGAAAAACATTATCTCATGACGCTTGGTTAACTGAACAAATAAACCTAGCATTTGAGAAGTTTGACTCAGGAAAATCTTCATTTGTTGAACATAATTCAGCTAAAGCACGAATGGCTGAACGAAAGGCCAAAATTCGTAATCGAGGCCAGCAATGATTTTATGGGAAGAGGAATCGCTAAATGATCGTGAGAAGATCTTTGAGTTTCTTTATGACTTTAACCCTGATGCGGCTGAAAAAACTGATGACATTATTGAGGCTAAAGTAGAAAACTTACTCGAACAACCATTGATGGGTGTTCAACGGGATGGAATTCGAGGACGATTACTCATTATTCCCGAAATCTCAATGATCGTTTCGTACTGGGTAGAAGGTTCAATTATTCGCATAATGCGAGTTCTACACCAGAAGCAGAAATTCCCTACCGATTGATTGTAGTCGGTGGGCAACTAACGCCCGCTTAAGTGGTGAGCAACATTACCATGACACTCAATTATTGCACCGAAAACACAAAAGCCAAATCAAACCAAAACCGCCGAGCGTTGCGAATCCGCCTTAAAGCGTTTGTTAAGCTGCTGGTTGGCGTGACTTCTGCTCTACACATGCGAACTGGAGGTTTGCTATCAACATATTAGATGCTCGTTTGTAGCTGATCATTGACAGCAAAGCGAACACGGTAAACAAAATTACGTACATGAAGCCTTCAAAGCTACTTTTTAGGAATGTTTCGTCTATTGGTTTATCCGATAAGCTTAGAAAACGTAGTTGAAAGTTAAAGGCTAATAGATAAAGCCCCCAAAAGGCACCGATTATCCATTTATAAAACTTTACTCGAGCCTCAATACGCTTCTCGACTTTTTCAAGATTACTTTCTAAGAGTTCTATGTCTGACTCAGATTTAACCCCATTCTCATCAAGTATATCGACGATTTTATTTACACTAACTTCTGTTGCTCCATAGAACGCATAGGTACTAGGCGTCAAAAAGGTCGTTAGTAACAAGACTCCCCATATGCAGATGTTGGTTAGTATGAGAAATATCTCTCGAGGCATCTCTATTTTTGATGAAAAAAGAGCTAATACAACAAGTGCGGCAAAACTACAGAAAGACCATACTGCCATAGGTTTTGTGAAGTCCCCAAAGCCGATCTTTAAATAAACCAAAGGGTATACAAAAAATCGCTGGGCTGGTTTCAACAAACTTCGATTTATTGAGAATCCTAGTAAGGCGGATTCCGAAGCTTCTAATATTTCTTTTGTTTTTATAAACATATCTACAAGTTCCATTGCAGCTTAACGCCCAATTAAGGGGTGAAGCACGCTACCACAACACTCAATTAGAGCACCATAACCACTGAATTCAACCCAAACTAAAAATGCCAAGCGTGCTGAATCACTCTTAAATTGTTTGTTATGTCGCTGCTAAATGAGCAATGACACTATTTGCGGCTACAATAACTTCTTGTGATAAACCCTCCGTTTCAACCTTATAATACTCTCGCGCCCAATCAAATAACACGGGGCCATGTATAAGGGATTCTTGAGTTGGAAAGTCTTCTAAGTATTTCGTTGTCATCACAGACAACCTAGGAAACACGTGGAAGTGCAAGTCACCGCCGGATTCACCAAACTTCGTACAATAGACTTGTTCAGGAGAGAGCGTTTTCATAACTGCTGATTCCAACAAAGCTAACAACACACCAAGACCCTTCTGCGCGTCCATGGAAAGTTGATATAAAGAAGATGCTCCACCTTTACACTCAACGATCAAGTACCCTGGAATATTGCAACTACGACATGGACTTACAATGAAATTATCATCCTCAAAAACGACCATAACGACTTCCCATTTCGATAATAAGACATAACGCCCGGCTAAGGGGTTGACAACGCACCGCCGAACTCAAAAAACACACTGTAAACACTGAATTTCAATTTCGCACTAAAGTCGCCACGCGTTGGCAATCCCTCTTGAGCCGTTTGTTATGTGATTTTTCGTTTTAACTCCATTTCTTGCTCTTTGAACAAAACGTAATCACTAGATTTTCTACTCTTCGCCGCTGTAAACCATTGAACCCCAGTTTCATCTAAGTGATTAAACTCTAAACGAAATTCATACTTATTACTGCTAACAAAACCCAAAAATGCACCGAATACAAATGCTACCAATGGCAAAAAGGATGCATACGCTAATCCATATTCCTGATGCTCTGATGGGATAAAGATAAAAAGTAAACTCGATGAAATTGCACCCAACAGAAACATTCTCATAAGATAGTCTTTGAACGTCAAAACTTTCACTTCAACACCAACAATTCGACTTAAATCATAAGCATCTGAATTTACTTTCAATTGATTATCTAATTGCTGAATTATCACTGAATTAGCCACTAAATTCTCCTTTATGTAGCTGAATTTACAAGATCACATAACGCCCGCTTAAGGGGCAGACAACGCGACTACCAACTTACCGCATAACACCGTAACCACACAAACCAACGAATAGTAAAAATGCCACGCGTTGGCTGTCCCTCTTGAAGCGTTTGTTATGTTTTATTCGGGTCTATTTGCAATAACTGAGCTCTTAATACAGAGATCTAATCTTGTAGAGAACTTGTATCCTCCTAAAACACAACAGATTTTTGTATATTTATTGAACTGTAGATGCTTTTTCTTCTAGAGGTTTAATACAATGAACTCCTGTAGTTTCTTGGTAGCTACAAATAAATTGATGTCCTTTACATTCAGCCTCCCATGTATGTAAACCACCAAAACTAGCGCGCTCGTTTTTTATTACAATTTCTTTTGCAGGGCACCCTATTACCCCAGAAGAAAGGTTTCTAGATATACGAGCACTTGTACAGCCAGTAATTATTGAAAGTAAAAATACACTTAGTAAAAATTTTTTCATATGAATTCCTTATTGCGATTATTACGACACTGGGATGAAACATAACGCCCGGCTAAGGGGTTGACAACGCACCGCCGAACTCAAAAAAACACACCGTAAACACAGAACTTCAATTTTGCACTAAAGTCGCCACGCGTTGACAATCCCTCTTGAGCCGTTTGTTATATTTTCATTCTCTACGCTAACGTGACCGCCTGTTTAGGATTGCCGAAAAACCATTAACAAACTGATATTTCGTGCTTTTCCAAAACTGTAGCAGCTTCCGCACGCTCAATGATTTTTAACAATACAGATTGAATCGCTTCGTCTTCGCGGGCATCTTTGTCACTTGTAAAACGTTGTATTTGGGGATCGGCATTTTCTTCAGGTAAAAAGGTGATAACGACTTCGGTCGCTAAGTCCGTCGTTTTACCGAAATACTCTAATGATATTTGCGGATAACCTTTGAAACCTCTTTGTACTCGTTTCAATATGCGTTTTTTCGCTTTATCCACGTTCATCATGAATCCTTTTGGTTGCTGAACTTAAAAAAATATAACGCCCGGCTAAGGGGTTGACAACGCATAGCCGAACTCAAAAAACCACTGTAAACACTGAACTTCAATTTTGCACTAAAACCGCCACGCGTTGGCAATCCCTCTTGAGCCGTTTGTTAGGCCAACCAATTGACACCGACACTTTCACAACCAAAGAACGAGCTTTTTTGTAAACTTGAAACAAACTAACCGATTCATTTATAAACCAAAATGCTGAATCAGCAAAGAAACAAAAAAACTCAAATTGAGCGATTTGGAAGAAAAGTGACGAGCGTAGCATGCTCGGCGGACGTTTGGATGCTGAAGGTTATTTTGCCGATGAATTCACAGCGAGAAACAACCCAACGCGATCATGAAACAGCAAATATGTGATGATTATTTATTGCTTAACTTAAGCCATGAGAACATGGAATTTACCGCTCAATTCCAACTCGATTTAGCTGATAAAAACTCACTTTGCCTAACGCCCGGCTAAGGGGTTGACAACGCACCGCCGAACTTAAAAAACACACCGTAAACACTGAACTTCAATTTTGCACTAAAGTCGCCAAGCGTTGGCAATCCCTCTTGAGCCGTTTGTTAAGCGTTTTTCTCAGCGATCACCAACAAACTGTCTGTATACGAATAGCCGTAACCATACCCGTAACTCGCGCCGCCTTTCACGCTTTCAGTTTCACTCAATACACGCTTTGAACTCGATATACCTTGCGCCTGATACTTGTACGCATAATCACCGGAGATTACTGGGGTAATCATTTTTACACTAAAACCGTCATGATTTAGGCTTTCAATTACTTTCTGTAAATCTGCTGCTAATCGCTCTGAGTCAACGATACAATCCGAGTAACCAGTCTGCTCCCATTTCTTTTCTTTACGATAAATATCCTTTTCACCACCGAAGAAGCCGGCTTTTTTCTCACCGGTAGGCACTTTGACAATGACTTCTTTACCAACCGGTACAAAATAACTTTTAACTAATACTACTTTTTCCATATTTCCCTCTTACGCTTAACGCCGCATTAAGGCGTGAACAACGCAATACACAACGGCTACCGCATTGCGCCTTAAACACAAAATTCACCGCAAACTAAAAATGCCACGCGTTGTGAATCGCTCTTAAATGCTTTGTTAAGTGCCTATTTGCACCATATGCGATTGTGGTATTATACATGCCTTATATCGTTTAAGTCTTTGGGATTATGGCAAAAATTAATTTAGGTAAACTAGGCGAAACAGACTTTGTTAGATGGTGTACCCAAACTGGATTAATTACTAACAGCTCAAATGAAGAAGATGTCGCAGGTTGGGATTACTTAGTTGAGTTTCCAACTACGCATAGCTCTAACATCCCCAATGACCGAGCAGCACTCCCATTCGAGTGCAAAGTTCAAGTAAAAGCGACACAGAGAAAAGACAAACGCCTTGGAATTAAATTATCAGTTCTTCAGCGCTTGGTTAACTACAATTACCCTGCTTTTATTTTATTTCTTGAGTACACAAATCAAGCGCAACCTGCTATTGAAAACGCATACTTAGTGCACATCGATGACAAGCTCATAGAGTGTAGTGGCATAGTGAATTTGGTCACTTAGTTAGAGGTGATATCATCACCTCATAAGTTAACAGGTGACATTATGACAAAACATACAAGACGACTATTTAGCGCAGAATTTAAGTTAGAAGCAGCGC
>NZ_CAWPGB010000028.1:0-6528 GCF_963887575.1 Vibrio sp. 3-2(1)
GGCCTAACAAACGGCTCAAGAGGGATTGCCAACGCTTGGCGACTTTAGTGCAAAATTGAAGTTCAGTGTTTACAGTGGTTTTTTGAGTTCGGCGGTGCGTTGTCAACCCCTTAGCCGGGCGTTAGGCTATTGAGGAGAATTTGAGCTTGAAAACAGTTTGCGTAGCTCTAAGTATGTTGCTTATTTTATCGCTTGCATATGCAGCAGTTGTTCCTGATTTTCAGGGGCATTATGAGCGGTATAACAATGATCAATTGGATACTGACACTGCCTTTATTGACTTAACTAAGGTGGGTTCGAACACCTACGAACTATCAGGGACATCAGTTTGGGTAGGTGACTCTTCTTCTGGCCTTGTAAATTTTGGAGAAATCGACGGAATTGTAACGTTAAAAGGTAATCAAATAGACTATGACGTTGACGGCTGTACTCTCCAAATTTTATTAGAGCAAGATACCCTCGTAGTGAGCAAAGACAACGGTTGTGGCGGGCTAAATGTCACCTTCAATGGGACGTACGTGAGAACCCCAGAGAGTCAATAACCTAACAAACAATTTAAGTGGATTCTCAACGCGTGGCAGTTTTACGATGCGTCAGGTAAAGTGTTTACGGTGCAATGCAGTGGCTTGGCCAGTGCGTTGTTCACCACTTAATTGGGCGTTATATTTTTTTCATAATCTAGGAGAAACCAATGGCTCATATTCCAGAAGAAGCGCATGTTGTTGCCTACTATTTGGCAAAATTCCCAGATTCTTATAAAAATCTTGAGCCTAATAAAAATATGACGAATTTACTTATTAGTTACTCTCGATTCTTTTTTATGCCAGATAGTTCACTGAAGAGACTGCGAGATGAGTACGACGCTTTTTTTCCTTATAGAGCAGGATATAAAGGCGCTGATACGAGAGCATCTCGTGTAAAAGTTAATGAATCTCTTAAAAATCTAAGTGAGTCTGAACTGCATGAAAGAGTACTGAATATTGTAAATGAAGACTCTGCTGTATTACCGGAAGTCGAAACCGACACGCCTTTGTGGGAAGGGAGAAGGGTTCAAATTCTAGTCAATAAATTTGAAAGAAATCGGTATGCACGTGCCGCTTGTATTGAGCATCATGGATTAAAGTGTCAATGCTGCTCAAATAATATGGGTGAAATTTACGGGGCAATTGCTGAAGGTATTATTGAGGTTCACCATATCAAACCTATTTCCGAAATTGGTGTTGATTATCAAATTGATCCTATCACTGATTTAATCCCTCTGTGCCCTAATTGTCATAGAGTTGTACATAAACGAAATCCGCCTTATACAGTCGAAGAAGTGCGATCAGCGTTAAGAAAAATATAACAAAGCGTTTAAGACGGATTCCCAACGCTTGGCATTTTCGGTTTGAATCAGCTTTAGTGTTTACGGCACAATGGTTTAGGTAGGGTGGTAGCGTTGCTCACCACTTAACGCGGCGTTATGTATATTTTTGAATTTTAGAGTATAGAATGAATAAAAAAGAAGAGTCATCAGCTCCAGCGTACACACAGAAAGGGTATGCAGAACAGCTAAATTATCAGTTGTGGTCAACCTCTAGAATTAGATTTGCAGCTGCTAAGAGATTGAGAGAGAAGAATCAGCTATCAAATCAAATGATCGCTTATTCATCTGCATACGTAATTTTGTTGTCAATCATTCAAATTTTCATTGAGAATGATTCACTAAATTCGTTTCTAACCGTTATTAACGTTTTCTTCGCAATAGTAATATTGGTTGTTTCTCAACTCGAATCCGCTGCAGATTATAGTCTTAGGTCAAATAAATTTAACGAGTGTGGTTTGAAAGTTAGTCGATTATATAGCGAGTTGAGAAGACTAAAAAAAGACGATTGTGGTTTAGATGCGTCAGAGTTTTCTAAAAAGGTAGCAGCTATTGATGAACAGTATGGAGAGTTGCTTTTTCGGTATGAAAATCATGAAGATATTGACTATCTAATGTTTAAAGCAAGCTATCCAAATTATGAGGATCACAAGTTAAGTCCTAAGGACGTAACTGCAATTAAAAGGTCATATTGTTGGAGGGTTAAAGGTTTTGCGCTCTCGTTAATGTATTTTCCTCCGATACTTTTACTTTCACTTGCTGTATGGCAAATACTGTTAAAACCAAGCCCAAAAGATACTCTTGAATACATTTTTATATCTTGTTTCTCAAATTTTTGGGGATTTGCATAAATATACATAACAAACGCTTTAAGAGGGACTTCCAACGCGTAGCATTTTTACTGTGCGTTGACTTCGGTGGTTTCAGTGTTATGCGGAAACTTGGTAGTAGCGTTGTCAGCCCCTTAAGCGGGCGTTATGTTTTTAAGAGGAAATCATGTTTACATTGGATGTTGATACCGATCTGAAACTGGCTTTGGTTACTCCCAAGTTTGCTTCGGCCTATCTTGAAATTGTCAGTCGAGAGAGGGAATACTTGAGTCAATGGTTAGCTTGGCCTCCTCATGCAAGCAATGAAGAGTTTTTTCTTAGCTTTATCAAAAGTTCATTGCATGATTATGCTGATGGAAAATCCTTGGTTTGTGGGATGATTTACCAAGATAAGTTGGTTGGAAATATCAGTTTTAACAGTATTAACCGTCAACTTAAAAAAGTAGAGATTGGCTACTGGTTAAGCTCTGAATACCAAGGTAAAGGTATCGTGAGTAAGTCGGTTTTAAAACTGACCGACTTGGCTTTTACTGAGTTTGATATGGAAAAGGTTCAGATATCAGCAGCAAGCGAAAATATTCCAAGTCGTAATGTATGTGAACGTTTAGGTTTCTCGCTTGAGGGTATAATCAGTCGCGCAGAAAATTTGAATGGCCGAGTTGTAGATCATGCTGTTTATGGTCTAAATCGTACCAATTGGCCCAAAACATAACAAACGCTTCAAGAGGGACAGCCAACGCGCGGCATTTTTACTATGCGTTGGTTTTTGTGATTACAGTGTTATGCGGTAAGTTGGTAGTAGCGTTGTCTGCCCCTTAAGCGGGCGTTATGGCGCAAGGTGAAAAATGGATACTATCGTTGATTTAGTTAGAAAAGATCCCGTTCGATTTGAAGCACTGGAATGTGTTTACCAGCTTGAATTGCCTCAGTGCTACATAGCCGCAGGTTTTGTGCGAAACCTTGTCTGGGACTTTTTACATCGCAACGTAAAGCCGACGCCATTAAACGATATTGATGTCATTTTCTTCGATGCTGATTGTGTCGATTCAGATTATGAAAAATCACTTGAACTCAAGTTATCGGAGCAAATGCCCCAGATCAATTGGCAAGTGAAAAATCAAGCCAAGATGCACTTACAAAATGGCGACGATCCTTACCAAAGCACATTGGATGCCATGAGCTATTGGCCTGAAAAAGAAACGGCGGTAGCAGTGAGAAAAGTCGAGCACGATCATTATGAATGTATATCAGCCTTTGGTTTCGAGAGTTTATTTCAAGCTTTAATCACACATAATCCTAAACAAGCATATGGAACCTTCGAAAATCGAGTAAAGTCAAAGGGTTGGTTAGTTATGTGGCCTAACTTGAGAATTGCGCCATAACAAACGCTTCAAGAGGGACAGCCAACGCATGGCATTTTTATTATGCGTTGGTTTGTGTGATTACGGTGTTATGCGGAAAGTCAGTAATAGCGTTGTCTGCCCCTTAAGCGGGCGTTAGGCAAAGTGAGTTTTTATCAGCTAAATCGGGTTTGAATTGAACGGTGAATTCCATGTTCTCATGGCTGGACTTAAGCAATAAATCGTCATCACATATTTGTTGTTTCTTGATCGTGTTGGGTTGCTTTTCGTTGTGAATTTAGCGGCAAAATAATCTTCAGCATCCAAACGTCCGCCGAGAATGCTACGCTCGTCACTTTTCTTCCAAATCGCTCAATTTGAGTTTTTTGTTTCTTTGCTGATTCAGCATTTTGGTTTATAAATGAATCGGTTAGTTGGTTTTAAGTTTATAAAAAAGTTCGTTCTTTAGTTTTGAAAGTGTCGGTGTCAATCGGTTGGCCTAACAAACGGCTCAAGAGGGATTGCCAACGCTTGGCGACTTTAGTACAAAATTGAAGCTCAGTGTTTACGGTGTGTTTTTTGAGTTCGGCAGTGCGTTGTTAACCCCTTAGCCGGGCGTTAAACGTCGTTATAGTTCGGTGGTTATAATTTTTTATTTAATTACCAGTATGAATTTATAGACATATACATCCTCTTTGGTAAGAATACTTTATTCTTAACTATCTGAGGCATAAGTAAATGAAAGGTACCATCATCGATTTTAATGAGTTGGATCGAACTGGATTAATCTCGGGCGAAGACGGCATTCGCTATCCACTCAATATTAATGAATGGAAGGCAGGGCAGCTTCCTAAATCAGGAATGGCTGTAGACTTTTCTGTGGAAAATGATGAAGCGAAAGCTATTTATCTGATATCTACAAGCGTAGGTTCCTCGAAGAAAATTGCTGCTGCTCTGCTTGCTTTTTTCTTTGGGGCGCTAGGCGCTCATAAATTTTATTTAGGGTATACCAAACAAGGTTTAATAATGCTGCTGGCATTCTTATTTGGTTTTGTATTGCTTGGATTGCCTTCAATAGTCATAGGTGTTATTGCTTTTGTTGAGTTTATTATTTATCTCACTAAATCAGATGAAGATTTTGAAAAAACATATGTGACGGGACGTAAGGATTGGTTCTAATATACTGATGTAATTACGTTTAACAAACGGCTCAAGAGGGATTGCCAACGCGTGGCGGCTTTAGTACAAAATTAAAGTTCAGTGTTTACGGTGTGTTTTTTGAGTTCGGTTGTGCGTTGTCAACCCCTTAGCCGGGCGTTATGCAACTCAGGTAAATTTAGGAGTTCAATCTTTTGGGATTTCTCCGGCCATTCGTTTTGTGTTGTCGGCAAATGAGCATTTTTACCCTAAAATTCTTGGTTAACTCAAACCGTAAAACAGGCAAAGTTCTTTGTTTGCCTCAATGAGTTTTGGTGCTGGTTTATTGGCAATTCAGCGTGCGCAAAGTGTGGAAAGGGTAAGTTTATCGAGCATTTTGTACTTGCTGAAGATTTCGCCCGTTGAACTTGTCTGTTCCAAAAGCTTGGTTTGTTGCTGAAAGGTGGACTTTGTTTTGGCGGCTTATTTATCTCGGCTCCTACTTGGGTTGATTCTTGAATCACTCAACCTTTGCGATTGTGGCTTTTGGTTGTGTAAAATTAGTTTATCTCATTGAATTTGCATAACAAACGGCTCAAGATGGATTGCCAACGCGTGGCGACTTTAGTGCAAAATTGCAGTTCAGTGTTTACAATGTGTTTTTTGAGTTCGGCGGTGCGTTGTCAACCCCTTAGCCGGGCGTTAGTTTGCTTCAAAGAATAGGGAAGTATCGTGGAAGAAAAACGAATCAGTATTAGACCAGCAAAATCAAATGAACTGGAATCAATCCATGCTTTGGTTACTTCAAACGATGCATGGACTCAGTTTAATGGTCCATATTTTCCGTACTCTCACCCTTCATTAAAGCAGTTTGAAAAGTCTTCGTTTCAACGGTTATTAGTCGGCTCAGATTTACAGTTAATCACTGTCGATGATACTCCGATAGGGACAGTCAGTTGTTATTGGGAATGTGAAGAAACTCGCTGGCTTGAAGCTGGTGTGGTGATCTACGATTCCAAATTCTGGGGGCAAGGTATCGCTGCGTTGGCTCTTCCTCAATGGATATCATACTTGTTCAAAAATAACACAATCGAAAGGGTCGGTTTGACAACATGGTCAGGCAATTCGCGCATGATGTCTCTGGCGCTGAAGTTGGGTTTTCAACAAGAAGCAAGGCTAAGAAAAGTACGTTACTATGAAGGCGAGTATTACGATTCAGTGAAATATGGGGTGTTGCGTTCGGAGTGGCAAGAACGCAACTAACAAAGCATTTAAGAGTGATTCGCAACGCTTGGCAGTTTCGCTTCGCTCAAGTATAGCCAAGCGCCGCTCACACCTTAATGCGGCGTTATGCAACTCAGGTAAATTTAGGGGTTCAATCTTTTGGATTTCTCCGGCCATTCGTTTTGAGCTGTCGGCAAATGAGCTTTTTTACCCTAAAATTCGTGGTTTACTCAAGCCGTAAAACAGGCAAGGTTCTTTGTTTGCCTCAATCAGTTTTAGCGCTGGCGCGTTGTAAATTCAGTGGGCGCAAAGTGTGGAAAGTGCAAGTTTATCGAGCGTTTTGCACTTGCTGAATTTTTCGCCCGTTGAACTTGTCTGTTCCAAAAGCTTGGTTTGTTGCTGAAGGGTGGACTTTGTTTTGGCGGCTTATTTATCACAGTTCTTGCTTGGGTTGATTCTTGAATCACTCAACCATTGCAATTGTGGTTTTTGATCGAGTAAAGTCATTTTATCTCATTGAATTTGCATAACAAACGGCTCAAGAGGGATTGCCAACGCGTGGCGACTTTAGTGCAAAATTGAAGTTCAGTGTTTACGGTGTGTTTTTTGAGTTCGGCGGTGCGTTGTCAACCCC
>NZ_CAWPGB010000029.1:0-6090 GCF_963887575.1 Vibrio sp. 3-2(1)
GAAGCTCTGCAATGAAATTGCACACAAATTAAATACGCGCCCACGCAAAAGACTTGGGTATAGGACACCAACGGAGTATATTCATGCGCATCTGTAGAAAGTGTCGCACTTCAAACTTGATACTAAGATGCTTAATACCATATTTTCGATGTATCCACTGAGGTATTACATGCTCTTTTGTATCTGGAGACTTACCACAAAACATACAACCGTTCATTAATGTATCAATTCCTCTAAATGCCTAACGCCCGCTTAAGGGGCAGCCAACGCCACTACCAACTTACTGCATAACACCGTAATCACAAAAACCAATGCATAGTAAAAATGCCGCGCGTTGGCTGTCCCTCTTGAAGCGTTTGTTATGTGCTATTTTTCAACATCGTAAGCTGCTGCTGCGCTCTTTAGTTGTTGAATGTCTGATGCACATAGATATCGCTTTAAGGCTTCAAACTTCTCTGTGGGCCAATCATAGATTTGCATTTTCAACAGTTCGGCAATTACCGATTCGTCAAAGCGATATTTGACTAATTTGGCAGGCGTGCCACCAACAACACTATAAGGGGCAACATCTTTAGTTACCACGCTATTTGCAGCAACTATGGCTCCTTCTCCGATTGTCACACCAGGCATAACCATTGATCTCATCCCAAGCCATGCACCATCATGGATAAAGGTATCACCTTTGCCTATATACGCCTCATCAATGTAGTCCATAAATGGATATAAACAGAACCAATCCGCCCTATGGGTATGATTACCACCCATTAAGATAACTGCCTCTGCGCCGATGCAAACGTAATCACCAATATGGAGTTTATCGATTTCCCACCTAGGTTCCCATTCACGACTCACTTCATCACCATGAAGATACCGAACAACAGATTCCTCAAATCCATTGTCCCAGCAGTCACTGTAATAACTATGAGTGCCTTTGATAGAAATATTAGGGTTAGTTACTACCTCATGGAGTAACTGAAATTTTGACCAATGCTTCTTGTGCATACTAAACCTCAAGCTAATGTTAAATAATAAGAATTATTGAAATAACACTATGCCGTCAGTGAATGCGTGGCTGCTTTAAAAGAGGAATAAGTTTCATAAAAGACACCGTTAATTGAAAGGCGCTAATGATAGCACATAACGCCCGGCTAAGGGGTTGACAACGCACCGCCGAACTCAAAAAACACACCGTAAACACTGAACTTAAATTTTGAACTAAAGCCGCCACGCGTTGGCAATCCCTCTTGAGCCGTTTGTTAGGCCAACCAATTGACACCGAGACTTTCAAAACCAAAGAACGAGCTTTTTTGCAAACTTAAAACCAACTAACCGATTCATTTATAAACCAAAATGCCAAATCAGCAAAGAAACAAAAAACTCAAATTGAGCGGTTTGGAAGAAAAGTGACGAGCGTAGCATGCTCGGCGGACGTTTGGATGCTGAAGGTTATTTTACCGCTGAATTTACAGCGCTAAACAACCCAACGCGATCAAGAAACAACAAATAGGTGATGACGAATTATTGCTCACATTTAGCCCGAGAGCCTGGAATTTACTGTTCAATTTCAACTCAATTATCGCTGATAAAAACTCACCTTGCCTAACGCCCGCTTAAGGGGCAGACAACGCTAACCACTGTACTCAAAAATACCAGCCTTAACCTCAAATGCTAATTTGAACTCAAAATGCCACGCGTTGGCTGTCCCTCTTGAAGCGTTTGTTATGTGCGCTTTCCCAATACATTATCCGGTAACAAACTGCCTAGTTTAAAAATCAGGTATTCTTCTAAAGCTGAAGCTTCAAAAAACAACTCATCTGGCACCGCCCAAGTAATTAAATGAGTTGGTGGCTTCGACCAAACATCGTTCTTTTTAGGAATACCGCTCTTTCTATCGATACTGTATCGAAAATAGCTACCTAGCCTATAACCCAATTGTTGCCATGAGGCTTTTCCTATATACAACAACTCTTCATCCGAAAAAATGGCGTATATTCCATGCTTATCCCACAATGGCCATGGGTCAGGCCAATATAGGTCAGCTTTTACATTGGTATGCCTACTTTTATCATAAAGGCTATACATTTTACCCCTTAGAATTGGGGGTAAACTATTATTCCTATATGTATGTTGAAAATCGTCTATTAAGCATTGAATTTTTTCTAGTGATTCCATTCTTACTCCTAGCACATAACGCCGCGTTAAGGGGCGCGGGCACGCAATACAAAAGCTACCGCACAGTGCCGTAACCACTAAACCCAACGCAAACTGAAAATGCCACGCGTGCCAAGTCCCTCTTTAACGCTTTGTTATGCTTAAGCTTCAATGACTTACGCTTTACCCAAACCAAGATTAACTCGACTTTGATTCACAAACAAAAACCAAAACGCAGAAAACAGAAATGACTCATAATTTTGAAAATCAGACTTTGAACTTTGGTGGCCAAAACTCAAAAACTAAGATCGAATTTCTGATTGAGCCAACCGCCCTAACCTCGTACTTGCCCGAAAATTGATTGAGGCAACGCTCTGAATTTCCAGCGCCAAAGAACAAGTGTCCGGAAAACAGCGACCACTGAAGCAAACTTGCCGACAAACTCAAAACCAACCAGCCGAGGGAACAAAGAGAAACGATAAACCACTGACATTGCGTGATTAAGCATAACGCCCGGCTAAGGGGGTGACAACGCATAGCCGAACTCAAAAAACACACTGTAAACACTGAACTTCAATTTTGTACTAAAGCCGCCACGCGTTGGCAATCCCTCTTGAGCCGTTTGTTATGTAACTATTTGACAGAAATAGAGATCTCGACTTCATGAGCACTTTTATAATATTCAAAGTCTGTTGTGTATGCTCGTTCGTGAGGACAGTTTTCAGAGCTAAAGTAATTCCAAACTTCACCCCAAAGATCTATAACTGCTTGTGGCATTTCACCGCTCGCAGCAAAAGTCACGTACTTACCAGAAGTAACATTTACTTTTACTGCGTCTGGTAATATTTCTGGTGATAAGGTATCCGAACAAGCGATAACGTCAAAATCACCTGTAAAATCAGACTCATAGTTTGTGTGCAAGCCATAAATTTTTGATTTTTCATCTAACTTTGGAGCAGCATTTGTGTAAAATTTAGCCCAAAGATTTCCAATTTTTGCAGTCGATGAATTTACTTCATCCGCATTAGTTGTACGAATGACAAAACCAGTAACTTCAAAACCATTCATTTCATTGATGCTCATTTTTTCTCCTAGTTACATAACGCCCGCTTAAGGGGCAGACAACGTTACTACCAACTTTCCGCATAACACCATAATCACGAAACCCAACGCATGATAAAAATGCCACGCGTTGGCTGTCCATCTTGAAGCGTTTGTTAGGTTTATATTTCATTGCTATTGATTAATCAAGACAGAACCCCCATATAGTCTATGGATAAGAACACGCCTTACCACTCAGAACATACATTCCCTAACTGAGATAACTGGAGCGTGAAAATAAATATTCCAGATTTCTCAAGGAATGATCTAATGATTGCTTATCTTATTCTCGTTCACCGCTATCCAGATCAATTTAAACGGCTATTTCATGCAATATACCGCCCAAATAATCATTACGTTATCCATGTTGACAAAACTTCTGGAAAAGAAATTTCAGATGAAATAACTTTGTTTCTAAATGATTACCAAAATGCTGAAATTCTTGAATCAGAAAATGCACTATGGGGTGGGTATAGTTTAGTTAATATTGAACTTCGTGGCATGGCTAAGCTATTGAATATGAACAAAAGCTGGACGCATTTTATAAACCTAAGTGGACAAGATTTTCCATTGAAAACTCAGCCATATATTCATGAGTTTTTGTCAAATAATAAAGACAAGGAATTTATTCGAGCATTAGACCAAAATGAAGCTAGGCCTGAAACGATGAATCGCATACAAAATATGTGCTTTGAATATAAAGAGCATATTTACCGACCTAAAATAGCTAGAAAATTCATGTCAGGGATAACACCATTTATTGGCACCCAATGGATGATTGTGTCACGAAAATTCTGTGATTTTGTTTGTAACACGGATGCATCTCAGCCCTATAAAGAATTTTATAAAAATACATTTATTGCTGATGAAGGATTTTTCCAAACAGTTATGATGAATAACGATTGTCATGGTGAAATAATTCAAGATGACTTGCGACTTATCGATTGGGTACCAGATGGAGATATAAAGCTTAGACCGAGGACGTTTACAATGGCCGATATTTCTAACTTAATTTCGAGCCCTAACCTTTTCGCTCGAAAATTTGACCTATTAGAGGATGCTAAAGTCTTGGATAGGATCGAACATCACCTCGCTGCAACAGTCTAATTTTTAATGAGCTACCCTCAACGGGGTGGCTCAAAGAAACCTAACGCCCAATTAAGTGGTGAACAACGCACTGACCAAGCCACCGCATTGCACCGTAAAACACTTTACTCAACGCATAGTAAAACTGCCACGCGTTGAGAATCCACTTGAATTGTTTGTTAGTTTGCGTGCCAAAGTGACACAACGATTGCTAATTGCACATTTTAAGACCATAATACCCATGTGACATTTTGACACAACAGGAGATAACATTATGGCTACTACTTTGCCTCGCATCACCGCTAGAGTTGATGTCGATACACAAGATTTACTCACTAAAGCTGCCGCTATCGCTGGTATGTCTAGTATTAACTCATTTGTTCTAAGCGCTGCAATTGAAAAGGCTAAACAAGTCATTGAACGTGAGCAAGCTTTAAAACTGAGCCAAGCCGATGCGATTTTGCTGATGGACGCATTAGACCGCCCAACAGCACAGAACTCAAAACTAAGAGCGGCCTCTGAACGATACGAGAGCAAGGCTCAATGATGAATACGGTACTTTTAGATAAAGTTAAACACGATAGAAACCGATTCAACTGTGGTATCGAAGCTCTCAATAATTACTTAAAAGTAATGGCGAGTCAGCAAGCAAAGAAAGACAACACCAGAACGTTTGTTCTGGAAGATGATAACAACAGCTCACATATCATCGGCTTTTACACGCTAACAATGACACCAATTGACTTAAAGGCATTGCCCGATAAATTACAAAAAAAGCACCAATCATCCACCTCTGGTGGCCTAATTGCCCGTCTTGCTGTCGATGACAGATACAAAGGGAAAGGCTTTGGTGAGTGGCTGCTCATCGATGCACTCAGAAAGCTATTAGCTGCTAGTGATAGCGTTGCATTTCCAGTTGTTATCGTTGATGCCAAAGACGGTGCAAAATATTTTTATGAACGCTATGGCTTTCAGGCATTTCAAGACGCTGAAAACAAACTCTTCATCACCATTGCGGATGTAAGAGCAAGCTTAGGCTAGTTAACTGCTAGCCTGTAGCAAACTAACGCCGCGTTAAGGGGTGCAGGCACGCAATACAAAAGCTACCGCACAGCGACTTAATCACTGAACCCAACGCAAATCGAAAATGCCACGCGTGCCAAATCCCACTTAAACGCCTTGTTATGCTTAAGCTTCAATAGGTTACGTTTCTCTGGAAACAAGATTAACTCGACTTTGAATCACAAACAAAAACCAAAACGTAGAAAACCGAAATGAATCATAGTTTTGATAATCAGACTTTGGATTTTGGCAAATCTGGTTTGAAGTTTGAAAACCTAGAAATGGATTTCTGATTGAGCCAACCGCCCTAACCTCGCGCTTGCCCAAAAATTGATTGAGGCAATTATCTGAATTTCTAGCGCCAAAGAATAAGCGTCCGAAAAACAGCGCTCAAAAAAGCCAACTTGCCGACAAACACAAAACTGAAAAGTCGAGGGAACAAAGAAAACCATAAACCACTGATTTTAGGTGATTAAGCATAACGCCCGGCTAAGGGGTTGACAACGCATAGCCGAACTCAAAAAACACACCGTAAACACTGAACTGCAATTTTGCACTAAAGTCGCCAAGCGTTGGCAATCCCTCTTGAGCCGTTTGTTAGCTATTTTTTCCCAGTGACTGATTTGAATGATTCAAAAATGAATGTCGCCAATCCACCTGCAACATTTGAATTTGCATAATCCTTCAAAG
>NZ_CAWPGB010000030.1:0-6073 GCF_963887575.1 Vibrio sp. 3-2(1)
ATTGTCTAACCAGACACGCTGCGGAGCGGTAGTTCAGTTGGTTAGAATACCGGCCTGTCACGCCGGGGGTCGCGGGTTCGAGTCCCGTCCGCTCCGCCACTTATTAAGAAGCCCTGCTAGTAATAGCAGGGCTTTTTTCGTTTGAGTTTCAATGAGATGCTTAAGTCGTTTTAAGCTCTCTCTATTGCAACTAGATTCCCTGTGCTTATTCCTTGATGTCCTCTTGAGCGCTGAAATTCTTTTGGCTTATGTTCATCGAACAGAGTAGCTGCATGAAAGGCGCTACTATCTCAATCAATAGCCATATGAAAACAACGTGTAGGCATATAAAAAAGCCGACACGTTGTGTCGGCTAATCGTTTAGTGTTGTGCTTTACAGAATCTGTTTGAGCACTCTATCGGCCTTAACTCGCGTTACTTTACGCAGTAGTTTTTGTACCGCATCAGGGTAGTTTTCTATCTTCTCTAGTTGTTTGTAGGTACAAACAAGTTGAGTGTGTCGAAGGATGTTGTCGATCTCTTGCTCAAACTTAGGTGTTAAGTGGTGATAGTGATCTTGGATGAGAATGGCATTCTCGAGATCGAGCTTCCATGCTCTTGGATTTAAGTTATTACCAGTGATCAACATGTAGCGCTTATCCACCCATACGCCTTTTAGATGGAAGCTATTCTCTTCATGTTTCCAGAGATGGATAGAAAGATTTCGACTGGCAATATGAGCTTCATTTACTTTGGCAAAACGGCGTAGATTAAGCTCATATAAATAAGGTAAGCCGCCGATTGTCTTGAAGGTCTGCTCTGGGGAAATATAGAAATCGTTTGCCGTTTTATCGCCAACGACAATGTGAACTTTTACACCCCGTTTCAATGCTTTCTTAACTTCTTTAGCGACACTTTTTGGAAAATTGAAATACGGAGTGCAGATAAAGACTTCATCTTTAGCATGAGCGATCAGTTGGTTAATATTGTGGTTGAGTTTATTTCGACGCTTTCCAATACCTACCAGTGGCGTCAAAGCCACTTGATCGGCTGTTGGGATCTGTGACTCAAACTCATAGTTTGCTGTTGCTAGAGAGGCTCTAAATTGCCGAATGTCAGTTTTGATATCTTTCGTCGTTGGCTTCGATGTGTTTGATAAGTCATTGACAGCAGGATGACTTATCATTTTTTGCTGAATAAATTGTACCATGCTATCGGCAAGAGATTGATTGTCGATGGTGTGATAGCGGTCGAATCGATAGCGCTCTTTGTGATGCAAATAAACGTTATTAAGGCTTGCTCCGCTATAGATCACCTGGTCGTCGACAATAAAACCTTTGAGATGTAAAACACCAAAAACTTCGCGACCTCGCACGGGGATGCCGTATACGGGAATGGCGTGTTCGTGGTTCTGAGAGAACTCTTGATACATTGAAGCATTGCCTTCCGAAGCGGCCGCACCAATTAATCCACGTTGCGCTCTATGCCAATCAACGCAAATCGCAATATCTAAGCCAGGGTTTCTTTGCTTGGCATTATATAGCTCCGTTAAAACTTCTCTGCCTGCTTCGTCATCTTCTAAATACAGCGCTACAAGATAGATTCGTTTACTTGCCTGACGGATCGACTGGATCAGATGATTTTTAAATTCTTTTGCCGAAAATAAAACTTCAAAATGATCCGGTGATTGTGCGATGGTCGGCAATCGCTCGAATGGGTTTCTATGAGCAATCATATTGGATGATTTACCTTACTTATTTGCAAAATTGCGAACTGGGGATATTACCAAATTCAACGGTTCAATTGCTAGAAAAGCCGCGCATTCTCGTCATACTAGCCTAGGTATCTCATAGGAATGAGATCTTTACCACTGGATACATAGCGCTCAAACCGTTGCATAAGAGCTATTGGTAGTTCTTCTGTCATTATGGAGTGAAAACCATGACGAGCATAAAAGGGCTCAAGATGAGCGTATGCGAAGCAATAATCCTGATTATTGAGAATATTCTCGCTGCAATAATTGAGCAACTGCGACCCAATCCCTTTTTTTTGGTTTTCTGGCAGCACAAGCATGCCAGTCAGTAATCGATATACATCAATATTTTTAAATCTGACAACAGCAGATATCTGCCCATCGAGCGTGCCTATAACGCACAATTCATCTTTCCTAGCTTTTGCTGAAGGGTAATGTTCTTTGTACATTCGCTTGATCAAAGGAAGTTTTATCGGGGGGAGTATGTCAAATTGTAGTTGCCACATTTCTTCCTGCTTCGAATAGTTATCTGTTGTAGAATGGCGTGAGTTTAATTTATCCATAGAATGCCATGCAATTACATCCCAATGCGAGCTTAAAAAAATACCACACTTTTGGCCTAGAACAATCTTGTCAATTATTAGCTGAAGTTTTCTCTGTGCAAGATTTGGTGGAAATTTACCAGAGCGCAGAATGGCAGACTTTGCCTAAGTTGATGTTAGGAAAAGGTAGCAATGTCCTTTTTACTTGTGATTTTCAAGGAATGGTTTTAAGCAACCAACTGAAAGGGTTACAGCACACGCAGGATGATAATTACCATTATTTGCATGTTTCTGGTGGTGAGGATTGGCCTTCACTTGTTGAATGGGCTGTGAAGCAAAATATTGCAGGTCTTGAAAATTTGGCTTTGATACCTGGTTGTGCAGGTTCTGCTCCTATCCAAAATATTGGCGCTTATGGTGTAGAGTTTCAAGATGTGTGTGATTACGTTGATTATCTCTGTTTAGACTCCTTAACCGTCAAGCGCCTGAGCGCCAAACAATGTCTATTTGGTTATCGTGATTCTATTTTTAAGCACGCTTTGCACAGCAACGCGATCGTTGTAGCGGTAGGACTAAAGTTATTGAAGCAGTGGCAACCCGTACTGAATTATGGACCTTTGCAAGAGCTGGATAGTCACACCTGCCAAGCTATTGATATTTATAAACGGGTATGCGCTACTCGCAATGCCAAATTACCCGATCCGCGGGTGCTAGGTAACGCAGGAAGCTTCTTTAAAAATCCAATTATTAGTTTAGAACATTGGCAGGCTCTTCTTGAGAGTTATCCCGATCTTGTTTCTTACCCCGTGGAAGAAGGCAGAAAAGTAGCGGCTGGGTGGTTGATTGATCAGTGTGGGCTCAAAGGGTATAGCTTAGGTGATGCTCAAGTGCATCCGAAGCAAGCTTTAGTGTTGGTAAATAAAGGTAGCGCTACAGCCTTTGATGTTATTCAACTAGCGATTAAAGTTTGCATAGCAGTTCAGGATAAATTTTCGATATCTTTAGAGCATGAAGTCCGATTTTTAGATGCGATTGGTGAAACGAACCTTGAGCATCTTGCTAAGGAATTAAAGTGAAAGAGCACAGTGTCAAACTATCATTACTTCGTCATCTGGCCAGTGGCGAGTTTTGTTCTGGTGAGTTGCTAGGAGCAGAACTTGGTATTTCTCGCGCTGCAGTCAGTAAGCATATTAAAGGGATTCAGGAGTGGGGAATTGATATTTTCCGCGTCCAAGGCAAAGGCTATCAGCTTGCTCAATCACTGAATCTACTTGATGTGACACAGATCCAAAATGCCGTGCGTAACCCTGTCGAGCTTTTCCCCATTATCGATTCAACCAACCAATACCTGTTAGAACGTGTAGATAACCTTGCTTCGGGCAGCGTTTGCTTAGCAGAGTATCAGGCTAATGGACGGGGTCGGCGTGGGCGTCAGTGGATATCGCCTTTTGGCAGCAATCTTTATGTTTCCATGTACTGGCGACTCGACGCAGGGATGGCGGCCGCAATGGGGCTTAGCCTTGTGGTCGGGGTCGCGATTGTGGAAGCGCTAGCAAGCATCGGATTTGACGGTGTAAAGCTTAAGTGGCCGAACGACCTCTATTTTCAGGATAGAAAGCTGGCGGGTATTTTAGTAGAAATGACAGGGCAGGCTGGCGCAGCGGCACATTTAGTGATTGGGATGGGAATGAACATTTTCATGCCCGAAAATGAGCAAGCCATTGACCAGCCATGGGCAAGTTTGTCGCAGGTAGCCGACGGTCTGAAAATAGACAGGAACTTGCTCGCTATTGTCTTTATTCAATCATTAGACCAAGCGCTACGTGATTACGAGCTTTATGGGATGAAGGATTTTATACCGCGCTGGAATCGACTCGATAACTTTATTGGTCGAAAAGTTAAACTGCTTATGGGCCCCAAAGAGGTCTATGGCGTGGTGCACGGGATCAACGAATATGGAGCAGTGTTGCTAGAAACAGAGAATGGAATGGAGAGTTACATTGGTGGCGAAATATCGTTACGCAAGGCAGAGTAACCGCTTTACCAAACTATTTTCTTAGTAGTATCTCTTCCACAGTATGATTGAGGCCTTTACGCAAAACTAACTGAGCGCGCTCTTTGGTCGGTAAAATATTATGTTGCAGATTTTTACCGTTGATCGAGTGCCAGATGCTCTCAGCTTTTTCTCTCGCCTCTAGCTCAGACAGTTTTGTGTAGTGGCTAAAGTACGATCCCGTCTCCTTAAAGGCGCTGTGACGAAACTTCATAAAGCGTTCAACATACCACTTTTCAATAAGTTGACTGTCCGCATCGACATACAGTGAGAAATCTAAGAAATCAGATATAAACACTCGATGTGGATCGTGTGGATAATCCATGCCGCTTTGCAAGACGTTCAATCCTTCAATGATCAACACATCTGGCCTATCGACGACTTTCTCTTCAGTGGTGATGTCGTAAGTAAGATGTGAATAGATCGGCGCGCTTACATTTCTTTTTCCTGCTTTAACATCCGACACAAACTGTACCAGACGTTTCATATCATAAGATTCAGGAAACCCCTTTTTCCCCATAATTCCTCTTTCATTAAGAATTTTGTTGGGAAAAAGAAACCCATCTGTCGTGATCAGTTCAACTTTGGGATGATTCTCCCAGCGTGAAAGAAGCGCTTTTAACAAACGCGCCGTAGTACTTTTCCCAACGGCGACACTTCCTGCGATGCCAATGATAAAAGGAGGCGATATATCGGTATTACCGAGAAATTGATGCAAAACCGCATTTCGGCTTTGTCTGGCGGCCACGTATAAATTAAGTAAGCGAGCCAAAGGCAGATAAATTTCAGCCGTTTCTTTCATCGTTAGGTTTTCATTAATACCTTGTAGCTCTTTTAAGTCAGCCTCAGAGAGAGTCATTGGGACAGAGTTACGTAGCTCGGCCCATTGATTGCGATCAAAAGAGATATAAGGACCCATAAAATACCTAACGATGAATGACAGAAAAAAGAAGAGGATGAAACATACATTAAGGTGAAAAGAATGGAAATGCCTTAAACGATAGAATTGAGTGAGAAAACGCATTTTGCTTGAAAAAGCAACGAACAGGCGAGATTTATGGAAAATTGGTTTTTTTTTAATATTTAGGCTTGCAAGGCTGAGCATCATTCAATAGAATGCGCTCCACTTATGCCGACTTAGCTCAGTAGGTAGAGCAACTGACTTGTAATCAGTAGGTCACCAGTTCGATTCCGGTAGTCGGCACCATTCTTTTTCGAAAGAATGAAGAAAAAATTTGGAGGGGTTCCCGAGTGGCCAAAGGGAGCAGACTGTAAATCTGCCGGCTCCGCCTTCGATGGTTCGAATCCGTCCCCCTCCACCATATTCTTAAGGAAATAGCTCTCAGAGTTACGTGTGCGGGCATCGTATAATGGCTATTACCTCAGCCTTCCAAGCTGATGATGCGGGTTCGATTCCCGCTGCCCGCTCCAATTTTTGAGTGCTGATATAGCTCAGTCGGTAGAGCGCACCCTTGGTAAGGGTGAGGTCCCCAGTTCAACTCTGGGTATCAGCACCAGCTCTCCAAGCAATTATCTCCTTTTGATATATACTCCTTACCAATAATTTTGGTTGCGTGGTCATCAAAGCCACCTAAATCCGTACCTAGAGGGACAACTCATGTCTAAAGCAAAATTTGAACGTACGAAACCGCACGTAAACGTTGGTACTATCGGCCACGTTGACCACGGTAAAACAACTCTAACTGCTGCTATCTGTACTACACTTGCAAAAGTGTACGGTGGTGA
>NZ_CAWPGB010000031.1:0-5851 GCF_963887575.1 Vibrio sp. 3-2(1)
TTTGCATAACAAACGGCTCAAGAGGGATTGGCAACGCGTGGCGGCTTTAGTGCAAAATTGAAGTTCAGTGTTTATAGTGTGTTTTTTGAGTCCGGCGGTGCGTTGTCAACCCCTTAGCCTGGCGTTATGCAGCCCGCTCTAAATCAGCTTGTGATCAATAATGGATAATGAAATTAAGTCAGATCTCACAAATTGAACAATTTTATGGGCATCGATACTGAAAGTTAGTGCCATTTATGTTCTTTTTAAAATAACCAGCTTCGAGTTAAATTTATTAAGGTTTCCAATGTCTGATACTGCTAAATATCAACACTTAAATGTGTTCTTAGTCCATGAAGATCATAAAGCTTCACCATTTCATAAGCTATTGAAAGCTAATGCTGACTATGAAACTTATGAGCTAAAGCCTTCTTTAGAAATATCAGGAGTTTTGTACGTCAAAACTCCGAAAGTTAGCCCACCTAGCTGGGCTGGTTTTGCTGAATCTTTAACATCAATATCTATTAATGAGCTACAAAATAGGTCTAGCTCTGCAGTGTTAATGATCAAAGCAAGTGAAGCTACGATGGCGATCACTTTTGGCTATGGTAGACATTTATTAGACATGGGGTGTTTTGTTACAGATTTTGGTATTAAAACCGCTCTTAATACACTAAATCACGATACACTTCGCAGTATTGATGTCGTTACACTTGATGAGCAAGGCGTTCAGAAAAAATCACAAGCCTCACGTTCGACTAGCGTCGAAGTGTTTGGCATTGATATTTCCAAGGACTTACTAAGAGGTGTTACTGGTTCACCTAAAGTGAATGTTGGGCTATTTAATATCTCTGGGAGTGGAACCACATTTTCTTTTGGCAAAGAAATTGAAATCAAAGATATGCCTTCTTTGGTAAATAAAATTTACACTCATTACAAAAGTTCAGACTACAAAGACTCATTTGCTTGGGTGGACAATATTAGGCGCTTAGAAGAGAAAAAAGATATTGAACCATTGAACCAAAAGTTGATTGATGAGCTTAAGAAACCTTGTCCAAATGTAGTAATTTCGATACCTGAAATGTTGGACTGGGATCTGATTAGTGGTTTTAGCTTTACTCGGAGTAAAGCTAATGTCAAGCCAACGATTGAAAGTGGTGATTATTTCGCAAATTTAGATATTGGCAACCTGTCTATCGATTCTCTAAAAAGAGACCGTTTATATGTCTTTGATTCGAAAGAAGAGGATACAGAATATAAAGTCTATGATTGTGTTTATTTTGAAATAAAAGATTTGAAGAAAACATATATATTATTTTCTGGTGTATGGTACGAAATCGCGGATAGTTTTGTAGACACTATTGATAAGACTCTTGCAAAGATTAAAGTAACATCCCTCGATTTCCCCAAAGTTTATACTTGGGTAGAAACTCCTACAACAGGTAAGAACAAAGGCAAGGTTGTTGAAAAAATTGAGACGGAGGGTGACTACAATGAACGGGCTGCAAGTGAAAAAGGGTATTTTGTCTTAGATAAGAAGTTGGTAAAAAGTGGAAGAACTACTACCTCGATTGAACTATGTGACTTACTCACAGAAGACAGTCAATTTATTCATGTAAAACACCGAAAAGGTGGTTCCGCAGGTTTAAGCCATTTATTTGCACAAGGTAATATTGCTGCAGAAATAATGTTAGGGGATCGCGAGTTCAGAAAAGCTGCTCGTTCCGTTATCCGTAATAAAGTCTCTCCAAAGGTTGTCGAGACAGTACCTTTGGAAAAGTTAGAAAGTACAGTTGTTGAGGTTGTATTTTTAATCCTAGGTGAAGACTCTAGTGGTTTGAAAGAAAACTTACCGTTCTTTAGTAAAGTCAATCTTACTAAAACTTTCGAAAATCTAACTCAGAAAGGTTTTAAAGTTACTGTTGCAGGAGTAGATAAAGAGGCTAAGCCAACCGCGTAGCTGCATAACAAACGCTTCAAGAGGGACAGCCAACGCGCGGCATTTTTATTATGCGTTGGCATTTGTGATTACGGTGTTGTGCGGAAGCTTGGTAGTAGCGTTGTCTGCCCCTTAAGCGGGCGTTAGGCAAAGTGAGTTTTTATCAGCTAAATCGAGTTTGAATTGAACGGTAAATTCAATGTTTTCTGGCTTAAGTTAAGCAATAAATAGTCATCACATATTTGCTGTTTCTTGATCGCGTTGGGTTGCTTATCGTTGTGAATTTAGCGGCAAAATAACCTTCAGCATCCAAACGTCCGCCGAGCATGCTACGCTCGTCACTTTTCTTCCAAACCGCTCAATTTGAGTTTTTTTGTTTCTTTGCTGATTTAAAGTTTTGGTTTATAAATGAATCGGTTAGTTTGTTTTAAATTTAAAAAAGCTCGTCCTTTGGTTGTGAAAGTGCCGGTGTCAATTGGTTGGCCTAACAAACGCTTCAAGAGGGACAGCCAACGCGCGGCGGCTTTAGTACAAAATTGAAGTTCAGTGTTTACGGTGTGTTTTTTGAGTTCGGTGGTGCGTTGTCAACCCCTTAGCTGGGCGTTAGGTGTTATTTGGACGGTCGATTTTATGAAAATTATATATGTTTTAACCTTGATTTTATTAGTGTCTTTGCATGCTAATGCGGCGAGTTTTTCTCCATATAAATTAAGCTATGGTGAAGATGTAATTCTTGAAATTGACAATAAAGGTAGGGTCGTTTATAGCAAAGGTTCAAGTTTTTGTGAAAAAATAAAAAATAATGATGCATATGATATTGTCTCGTTTAATGAAAGGTTTGATGAAAATACAAAAACAAAGCGTCATTTGGAAGTTTTGTGTAAGAGTTATTTCAATAAAGTTGAAAATGAATATTCTGTTTTTCATCGATTGTGCAATGCGGATGTACAGAATCAAGATTTAAAGGAAACTTGTAGTCGTTTGAGAAAGGGCTTTGACGATGTTGTGAAAAAAATAGAGTTTCTTTCATCTATATATCATTCTATAAAAATGGCCGAAGTGGAAAAAGAAAATAATCGTATACTTGAGGAGTCTCGAAAAAGAAAAGAGGAAATTTCTGCGACTTGCAATAATAGATATGATGAAGTGCTAAAAAATGATAGGTTGGGTATTGATGAGATAAATGAATCAATAGTTCAATCACAAGATATTAATCATCTGGTGGCTTTGAGAGATTACAGATTTATGGTTTTTAGTTTGCCTTCTGAATGTAGATCTCAAGAGAGATATAGTTCTATAATAAAAAGTATCGAGTTAGCTAAGAAAAACCTTTCTATTAGCATAGGAAAGCTTCAAAAAGATAAGAAAGATGAAAGTGCTCATCACTTTAATAATAAATCTGTGAAGAAAGAAAACTATTTTTCCATCGATGAATATACAGATAAGATGGCATCTTATGCTACTTTGCTAGGAAGAGCGGCAGCTTGTAACATTAATATTGAATCTGAAATAGAGAAAGTGGGTTTTTGGATGGATTCTTGGTTTGATAGTCTTAACATTCAAAATAAAGAGCGTTCTATGTACCTTCTCACATTTATGAATGGTACTGAATTTCATGCTAAACAACAATTATCTGGGCAAAGTCCGGATAATTGTGAGCAAGTCATAAGGGCATTTAGAAATACTCGTTGGCCTTAAGTGCATAAACACCTAACAAACGCTTTAAGATGGATTCGCAACGTGTGGCATTTTTACCATGCGTTAAGTTTAGTGATTTAGGTGGTGTGCGGAAATATCGTATTACGTTGCTCACCACTTAAGCGGGCGTTATGCTTAGGGGTTCAATCTTGTGGGATTTCTCCGGCCATTCGTTTTGTGTTGTCGGCAAATGAGCATTTTTACCCTAAAATTCATGGTTTACTCAAGCCGTAAAACAGGCAAGGTTCTTTGTTTGCCTCAATCAGTTTTAGCGTTGGCGCGTTGTAAATTCAGTGGGCACAAAGTGTGGAAAGGGCAAGTTTATCGAGCATTTTGTACTTGCTGAAGTTTTCGCTCGTTGAGTTTTCCTGACACAAAAGCTTGGTTTGGTGCTGAAAGGTGGACTTTGTTTTGGCGGCTCATTTATCACAGTTCTTGCTTGGGTTGATTCTTGAATCACTCAACCATTGCAATTGTGGCTTTTGGTCGTGTAAATTCAGTTTATCTCATTGAATTTGCATAACAAACGGCTCAAGAGGGATTGCCAACGCTTGGCGACTTTAGTGCAAAATTGCAGTTCAGTGTTTACGGTGTGTTTTTTGAGTTCGGCAGTGCGTTGTCAACCCCTTAGCCGGGCGTTAGCTGAATGGTGGTAAATATCAGCATGATCGAAATTAGAAAGTATCAAGAATCAGATGCGCTTGATTTATGGGCTATTTTTTATCATACGGTTCGTAATGTGAACTTACGTGATTATTCACAAGCCCAAGTTGAAGCATGGGCTCCAGATGTTTTTTCTTCAGAGATTTGGCAACGAAAAATGAACTTGCTGTCACCTTTTGTGGCTGAAATTGATGGGAAAATTGTTGGTTATAGTGATCTTCAAGAAAATGGATTAATTGATCATTTCTTTTGTCATCATGAACATCAAGGTAAAGGAGTCGGACGCCAGTTAATGGAATATGTACTCAGAGTGGGTGAGTTACAAGGAATTACTAGGCTTTACTCTGAGGTGAGTATTACAGCTCGTCCGTTTTACGAGAGATTTGGCTTCAAGGTTATAGAAGAACAAACCATAGAAGTTCGCGGTCAAAAGCTGTGCAACTTTGTCATGGAGAAATTCAGCTAACAAACGGCTCAAGAGGGATTGCCAACGCTTGGCGACTTTAGTGCAAAATTGCAGTTCAGTGTTTACGGTGTGTTTTTTGAGTTCGGCAGTGCGTTGTCAACCCCTTAGCCGGGCGTTAGGCTATTCAGAGGATACGATGACAGATTTAAAAAATAATGAGCAATATTTCGACGTTTCTTTTGAGAAGCTTTCCTCACCTGATGAGAAATATAGCGACGTCGAGTTTGAAGATTGCCAATTCTCCGACTGCGATTTTTCAGCGGTTAAGTTCCAGAAATGTAAGTTCACAAACTGCACATTTGAACGCTGTAATTTGAGTTTGGTGGATTTTACAAACTCAAAGCTCTTTGAGCTTAAATTTCAAGACAGTAAGTTAGTTGGCGTTGATTGGACGAAAGCGACATGGCCAGTTTATCATTCAGACTTTGAGCTAAGTTTTAAGCGTTGTATTTTAAATGACTCGTCTTTCTTTGGCCTGACCTTAAATGAATTGGTTTTGGATGAATGTAAGTTGCATGATGTTGATTTTCGTGAAGGTAACTTTGCAGGTTCAATAATGATTTATAGTGATTTTAGCCACAGTTTATTTATGAGAACAAATTTGCAAGGGGTTGATTTCCGTGAATCAACAGCATACTCCATTGACGTACTAGAAAATAACGTTAAAAAGGCTAAGTTTTCACGATATGAAGCGTTGAGCTTATTAGAAAGCTTAGGTATTGAATTGGTGGATTAATAGCCTAACAAACGGCTCAAGAGGGATTGCCAACGCGTGGCGACTTTAGTGCAAAATTGAAGTTCAGCGTTTACTGTGTGTTTTTTGAGTTTGGCGGTGCGTTGTCAACCCCTTAGCCGGGCGTTATGTTTTTAAGAGGAAATCATGTTTACATTGGATGTTGATACCGATCTGAAACTGGCTTTGGTTACTCCCAAGTATGCTTCGGCCTATCTTGAAATTGTCAGTCGAGAGCGAGAATATTTGAGTCAATGGTTAGCTTGGCCTCCTCATGCAAGCAATGAAGAGTTTTTTCTTAGCTTTATCAAAAGTTCATTGCATGATTATGCTGATGGAAAATCCTTGGTTTGTGGGATGATTTACCAAGATA
>NZ_CAWPGB010000032.1:0-5148 GCF_963887575.1 Vibrio sp. 3-2(1)
TTGCATAACAAACGGCTCAAGAGGGATTGCCAACGCTTGGCGACTTTAGTGCAAAATTGCAGTTCAGTGTTTACGGTGTGTTTTTTGAGTTCGGCAGTGCGTTGTCAACCCCTTAGCCGGGCGTTAGGCCAATTGATTCGTATTTAGTTCAGTGAGTGATGGGATGAGAAATTTACTAAATGGTTTTATCGAACTGAAACTTGATGGCAAAGTCGGCGTTGTAGGTGGTATTTTGGGGATGCTCACAACTCTTTTTACTGGTCTTTTTTTGTGGGTTGATAATAGTGATTTATTTAAAGAGCATAGAATTTCAGCAAGTGTTGTGAGGTCGCAAGAAATACTAGAGCTTGACGGTGATGCTACATTTGGAACTTATGTGATATTCGACAATAAAGGTAATTACCCTGAAATAATCACAAGAATTACGGTTGAATTATATACACCATTTACCCTTTCTTCCATGAAGCTAGGAGGTAAAACACCATTGACATTGCCACTACAAGTTAGTGAGAAGTTTTCAAGTGATGGTGATTTACGTGTTAAAGATTTTCTGAATCAGGCCGGATATGTTCATAAACGCCCATCAATGCTTCCGTTTTATGTTGATCTACCAGAATATAAAAATGTTATTGCTTTTGGTGACCCATCTGGCAAACAAGATATAAAGCATAGATATGTTTTCTCAGGGTGTAATAATAGTATTGTAGTTAGTAATAAAATACCGCATAACGTCGTTACAGTAGCCTCTCATTTTAAATTGCCTGAAGAGCTTAGAATTGCATTAAAGGAAACATTTTTATTAGTAGAGAGCGGAGCGCTAGATAACTCAGTTGTTGGGATGTTAAATGGAGGTTTAGCTACTTCAAACTACTATATTGGTGAGCTGTTAATAGTGGCTGAGTTTATAAATAAAGAGCGTATGATTGACAGAGCCGTTATTAATGCTACAAATGTTTTTTTGGAAGCATCAAAAGAGAAAAAATTCATTAAATTCACTGATTGGTGGTCTGGATTTCCAAATTCACAAAAGTTGGTAGTTCAATTAAGAGAAACACAAAATTTATCAGGAAGAACTACAAAATTAGCTTTCGCAAAAGCTACAGGTGCGGATCTTAAAGACTATGTTGTTTCAATTAGTGATTTGCCAATGATGATGGCAATGCCTGCCTTTTTTGAAAATCAAGATCAAGCGTTATGTGAGTATGTTCAAGTGAATATATCTGAATAGCCCTATGGACAAAGTAAGCTAATGGCCTAACAATCTGTTTAAGAGTGATTCGCAACGCGTGGCATTTTTGCTATGCGTTGCGTTTTGTGTTTAAGGTGGTATGCGGGAGCTTCGGTATTGTGTTGCTCACACCTTAACAGGGCGTTATGCAACTCAGGTAAATTTAGGGGTTCAATCTTTTGGGATTTCTCCGGCCATTCGTTTTGTGTTGTCGGCAAATGAGCTTTTTTACCTTCAAATTCGTGGTTAACTCAAACCGTAAAACAGGCAAATTTCTTTGTTTGCCTCAATCAGTTTTGGTGCTGGTTTGTTGTGAATTTAGCGGGCACAAAGTGTGGAAAGGGCAAGTTAATCGAGCATTTCGCACTTGCTGAAAGCCTTGCTTGTTGAGTTTGTCTGATTCAAAAGCTTGGTTTGTCGCTGAAAGGTGGACTTTGTTTTGGCGGATTATTTATCACGGCTCTGGCTTCGGTTGGTTCTTGAATTACTCAACCATTGCAATTGTGGCTTTTGGTCGTGTAAATTCAGTTTATCTTATTGAATTTGCATAACAAACGGCTCAAGAGGGATTGCCAACGCTTGGCGGTTTTAGTGCAAAATTGAAGTTCAGTGTTTACAGTGTGTTTTTTGAGTTCGGTGGTGCGTTGTCAACCCCTTAGCCGGGCGTTAGGCATTCGAGTTTTCGGCGTTTTAGTCGGTATTTAAAAATGGTGTTTTTTTGAAAATTCAGTTAAGTGACGAAGATAATTTGGAAATTTCGCAACGTTCAGTTGTCGAGGTTATTAGTTTTTTGAATCAAAAAAGTTCCGATGAGAAATCAGCGGTATTGTTAAAACTATTTGAAGAAATCTTACGTGAAGTCAATAGGTTTTCTGAAGACAGAAAAGATTTAACAATGACTAGCCTTAAAGTGAGAAATATTTTTGAGCTTTATTTAATTACCAAGCATGTAAATTGTAACGCGAAGGGGCTAAAAAGTTGGTGCGGGCAAGGCTATAAAGATATTAGTGATATAAATAATGGATTTATTCAGCTAATGACCGCAGGTGAAAAAGGCGTTTTTGGTGATGTTAATGGGCTTAAAGAGTCTCAATCTTTTCTAGATAGTGAGCTAGCTAAAAGCCCTTATCAATCGAAAGTTGGTTTCAATATCAGGCAACTAGCGAAAGACTATGGATTAGATGACCATTATATGGCAATTCACAAATTGTGTTCAAAACTGATCCATCCAACATCTGTCAAAGTAAACGCTTACGGTGCTTTGACTAAAAACGATGATTATTTGCACGTATTAATTCGAGTTGGGGTTTTCTTCTGCCAAGAAATTGAGAAATTAGCATCCAATATAAAAAATGCCTAACAAAGCATTTAAGAGGGATTCTCAACGCTTGGCACTTTTGCATCTACTTCAAATTTAGTGTTTACGGTACAATGCGTTAGGTCGGGTGGAGGCGTTGTTCACCCCTTAATGCGGCGTTAGCTGAGGTTAAGAAAAACCGTAAAATTAAGCGCTTATTTTTCTTAGTCTGAGGCTCTAGCTTTACACCTGAAAGTCAGCACTTTTCCGCGTATCTCGCCAGTGGCACTGTTCGTCAAGTGCTTGAACTAACCGAAGTCTGTTTACGGGAAGTGGTGTGTTTGTTTATTTCTTTGGTGTGGCTTCTTTGGTTTTGAGGCTCTTTCGCGCTTAAGTTGATTTCGCGCACTTGGTTGTTGGCTTCTTCGAAAGAATTCTTTGTAAATTTAAGTCCTAGAAGCTCGTCAGTTTCTCGGTTATTTCTTCTTTGCCAAGTGCGTTTCGTGGATTAGGTTTTAGTTTCTAAATTGTCCGTTTTACTTTGTCGTTTGAAAGCAATAATGTGTTTTAAATTAGGTCGTTGGGTAGTAAATCTCCGGCTAAAGTGCAGCAGCTAACAAACGGCTCAAGAGGGATTGCCAACGCGTGGCGGTTTTAGTGCAAAATTGCAGTTCAGTGTTTACAGTGTGTTTTTTAAGTTCGGCGGTGCGTTGTCAACCCCTTAGCCGGGCGTTATGCTACCAGTCGAAATCTTCAATAAGGAATACTATGAAACAGAACATTGTCCATATTGCTTTAGTTGTAAAAGATTATGATGAAGCCATTGATTTTTATGTAAACAAACTCAAATTTGAACTTATTGAAGATACTCATCAACCTGAACAAGACAAACGTTGGGTGGTTGTGGCTCCACCAAATTCTCATGGTGTTACGCTATTACTTGCCAGAGCCTCGAAGCCAGAGCAGCATGATTTCATTGGGAATCAAGCAGGCGGTCGAGTATTTCTGTTCCTAAATACTGATGATTTCTGGCGTGACTTTAAGCGTATGAAATCGATTGGTATTAATTTCGTCCGCGAGCCAACAGAAGAAGACTATGGAACGGTAGCAGTGTTTGAAGACTTGTATGGAAACTTGTGGGATCTTCTTCAATTGAATCCAAGCCATCCAATGGCAAAAAGGTAGCATAACAAACGGCTCAAGAGGGATTGCCAACGCTTGGCGACTTTAGTACAAAATTGAAGTTCAGTGATTACGGTGTGTTTTTTGAGTTCGGCAATGCGTTGTCAACCCCTTAGCCGGGCGTTAAGTGCCTAGTCGAAGTGCATCATCTTCTGGTTACAAGTAAGATGTCTTCATCATCGAATTGAGCCTTAGTTTCTTCAAATAAACTGGAGAGCTCGTCGTCAGAAATAGAATCGTAAGAGCAAATTGGTTGTAATAACTCGGCTCTATCGATTTTGAATTTAATTGCTGACTCTTTGCTCGCATGTAGACCAAATAGTCCTCCAACAATGACCTTACCAAGATTGATAAACATTGCTTCCAAGAAAATGAATTCGGTTGGGTCATCTGGTATAGGCTCTTGAGTATCTATATAACCATCTTTAATGTTGTTTTTTAGTAAGCTATTAATCAGTACAATGTTATCTTCTTGGTGCGTTATCTGGTTAAAGTTCGCTTCACTAGTTCTATCGATTTCAAAAGTATTTATGATGCTTTCTAAGCTTTGGATGAATTTTTGTTCATAAGGTTCTGGAAGATTAAAGGCAATATTAAACTTTATGGTTGTTTCATGTAAACCTTCAATTTCCATTATCAAGTCATTGTTAGTAAAAGAGAAAACCTTAAGTACTGATAATACGTCATCAAGTTTGCATGTCTGATCTAATGTGAAAATGATTTTGTTCGTATTTGTTCCCGGCTTTAGCCCCTCCAATACAAATGTAAATAATGTGGTCTTTAGTAGTAAAGTTTTCTCGTCTTTGTGTAATAAAGGGTTTATAGGAAGTGTTATTAGTTCTGCATCGAAAGTGATCGCAGGGGAATACTTGCTGGTTTTTACTCTTATTTTGCATTGTATTGAAGTTTCATTACGAATGGTCAGTTTTCCTGACTCTGACTGAGACATTATGAATTTATCATTCGCTAGATTGAATCTTTCATCTTTAACAACGAATCTATCCACATCAATTGATTCTCGTAAACCTAATGACATTTCAATGAAATGCTGTTTATTGAAGTTACCTTTTCCAAAAGTACAAGTCATGGTGATTCCACCATCTTTGTAACCTATGTTGTTTCGAAGTGATTGTTTTTCTTTTATGTATGTATCAACACAAGTGCCTGAGAAGCTTTCAATCGACAGTCTTAGAGCGTCGCCACTCAAGTTTGGTAGTTGATGATTTGCATTGTAGCTTACAGATAGTTTTACTTTGTTTAGTTCTTTCGGCTTTGCTAGTAAATCGTTTTCTCTCAATTTCTTGAGCGTTCGCTCTGTAGTGGTCAACTAAAATTGGCCACGGTTTTAGAGTTTTCCCAATATAATCGTTCTGATTCATTGGGAGTTAGACCACCGTTATACTGATGTGGCCTGAGTTGGCAGTAATATCCGATAATGTAG
>NZ_CAWPGB010000033.1:0-423004 GCF_963887575.1 Vibrio sp. 3-2(1)
TGAGCTGCCAGAGTACACAGAAGAAGACGCGCTGGCGGATGCGATAGCCGAGCCTCAAGAAGCGGCGTCAGAGCCTGTTGCTCAAGAAAGTTTTGAAGCGATTGACGAGCAAGCCTTGCCTGAATTCAGTGAAGAAGATGCACTTGCTTCAATCAACGAGCCTCCTCTAGAAGAAAAAGAAGACGAGAGCGACCTTACGGATCTTGAGCTGCCAGAGTACACAGAAGAAGACGCGCTGGCGGATGCGATAGCCGAGCCTCAAGAAGCGGCGTCAGAGCCTGTTGCTCAAGAAAGTTTTGAAGCGATTGACGAGCAAGCCTTGCCTGAATTCGATGAAGAAGATGCACTTGCTTCAATTAACGAGCCTCCTCTAGAAGAAAAGGAAGACGGGAGCGACCTTACGGATCTTGAGCTGCCAGAGTACACAGAAGAAGACGCGCTAGCGGATGCGATAGCCGAGCCTCAAGAAGCGGCGTCAGAGCCTGTCGCTCAAGAAAGTTTTGAAGCGATTGACGAGCAATCCTTGCCTGAATTTAGTGAAGAAGATGCACTTGCTTCAATTAGTGAGCCTTCTCTAGATGAAAAGGAAGACGGGAGCGAACTTACGGATCTTGAGCTGCCAGAATACACAGAAGAAGACGCGCTGGCGGATGCGATAGCCGAGCCTCAAGAGGCGGCGTCAGAGCCTGTTGCTCAAGAAAGTTTTGAAGCGATTGACGAGCAAGCCTTGCCTGAATTCAGTGAAGAAGATGCACTCGCTTCAATTAACGAACCAGCACTAGAAACAGATCAACAGCCGCTTTTAGAAGATGATGACGCAGACCAATTGCAGAGTGTTTCAAAACAGGAGTTCGATGAGAAAGCCTTAAAAGATTGGCTAGATGAGGAAAGTGTCTCTTCTGCGCCATTCTCTTTTGATCGACCATTAGATGCTCGTACCATTGATAGTGCTGGTATGAATATTGATGCAATGTTAGAGGTAGGCGGTGAAGATTGGAACGGTTTTAATTTAACGCCAGATCAACAAGCTTCCATCCCAGATGACGTGCCTGAAGAAGAGCTTGCCGTTTGGAACGATGATATCCAAACCGACGAGCCTCAAATTCTTGATGAAAACTGGGGAATTCAAGATGAACTCGATGATTTTGAAGCCCAAAAGAGCCAGTACATGACCATCGATGAGCTAATGGCTCAAGTTGAGGGTGAAGAGGGGATTAGCCCTGAAGATGAAGAACTCAAGTTAGATGTTGGTTTAAGTGAATTTCCGGATGTGATTGGTGACATTGGTGATATCGATGTAGACAATAACTCTGAGGCGGCGGGTAAGCTTGACCTCGCCAAAATTTACATCGAGATGAACGATGATAAAGGGGCGATAAAACTGTTAGAGGAAGCCATTGTTGATGGTAGTGATGATATTCGACGAGAAGCGAAATCCTTGATTGACAGCATTAATCGCCGAGCTTAAAAACAAACGAGGCCGTGAATATACGGCCTCGTTGTTATTGAATAGCCTTTTCTGACTTGCAGATGACCTGAACTTCACATTGAAAGTTGTCGGGGTAGATGGCTTGCCGATTAGAATTTTTTTTTGATTGCGATTATACTGCCCGACCCATTTTCAAAGAGAATCAGATGATGAGAATCGCTTTAGGTATTGAGTACAATGGTTCTCAATACTATGGTTGGCAGCGACAACGTGACGTTAAAAGTGTCCAAGAAGAATTAGAAAAAGCACTCACAGTTGTGGCGAACCATCCGGTTGAAGTATTGTGTGCGGGGCGCACCGATGCAGGGGTTCACGGCACAGGGCAGGTGATACATTTTGATACTACGGCTTGCCGAAAAATGGTCGCTTGGACAATGGGTGTCAATGCTCATTTACCAAAAGATATCGCTGTTCGTTGGGCAACTGAGGTTTCAAGCGATTTTCACGCTCGCTTTTCGGCTACAGCACGCCGTTATCGCTACATCATTTATAATCATGCTTATCGCCCTGGCATATTATCTTCAGGTGTCAGTCATTATCATGGCGATTTAGACGTTGAGAAAATGCAGCAAGCAGGGCAGCTTTTATTGGGCGAAAATGATTTCACCTCTTTTCGCGCTGTGCATTGTCAATCGAATAGTCCTTGGCGAAACGTCATGCATTTGAATGTGACTCGGCATGGCAACTATGTCGTCATCGACATTAAAGCAAATGCTTTTGTCCATCATATGGTGCGAAATATTACCGGTAGCCTCATCGTTGTCGGCCGTGGTGAGCAGCCTCCCGAATGGATAAAATGGCTGCTTGAAGCCAAAGATAGAAAACTGGCGGGTGCAACAGCCAAAGCGGAAGGATTATATTTAGTTGCTGTTGATTATCCAGAAGAATTTTCTTTACCAAAAGAGTCGCTTGGGCCGCTATTTTTAGCTGATAATTTGAACTAATAACGCGTAAAGTGTCCAAAACAGAGTCGTGACGTGTGTGGAAATGACAGCCAGAAAATAGGTACAACCAGTTTTTTGTCTACACTAAGCATTTTATATGTTTTAATCCTCACGCATAAATCCCAAATTTGTATCTCTCGCAATCACGCGAGAGAGTTAAGAGTAAAGGTCTTCCATGAGTTGGCTTGAAAAGATTTTAGAAAAAAGCAATATCGTAACTTCGCGTAAAGCATCCATCCCTGAAGGGGTTTGGACTAAATGTACTTCTTGTGAGCAAGTGTTATATCACGCTGAGCTTGAGCGTAACTTGGAAGTGTGTCCTAAATGTGATCATCACATGCGCATGAAAGCACGTCGCCGCTTAGAGACTTTTCTTGATGAACAGAATCGTGTCGAGATTGGTGACGAGTTAGAGCCGCAAGATAAACTCAAGTTTAAAGACTCAAAACGTTATAAAGAACGCCTTTCAGCCGCTCAAAAAAGCAGTGGTGAGAAAGACGCTCTTGTGGTGATGCAAGGCGAACTATTGGGTATGCCTTTGGTTGCTTGTGCTTTTGAGTTTTCTTTCATGGGTGGTTCAATGGGGTCTGTAGTTGGTGCGCGTTTCGTACGAGCTGTTGATGCCGCTATAGAAAACAACTGTGGTTTGGTCTGCTTTTCTGCCAGTGGCGGCGCGCGTATGCAAGAAGCGTTAATGTCATTGATGCAGATGGCAAAAACCAGTGCGGCACTTGAACGTTTATCAAGCAAAGGCTTACCTTATATCTCAGTGATGACGGACCCGACCATGGGTGGCGTATCGGCAAGTTTAGCGATGCTTGGTGACATCAATATTGGTGAACCTAAAGCACTGATTGGTTTTGCAGGTCGTCGAGTTATCGAACAAACGGTACGTGAAGATCTACCTGAAGGTTTCCAACGCAGCGAATTCCTAATTGAGCATGGTGCGATTGATATGATTGTCGATCGCCGTGAAATGCGTCAACGCGTAGGTGGATTGATCGCTAAATTGACCAATCACAGCTCACCATTGGTCGTTTCTGTTGATGATTCACCGATTGAACCTGATTACGCTGTACCAGAAGCGCACGAAAAAGGGTAAAGTAGGCACTAACACACTAACTGCTTAATGGTTATAAACGTTAGATGACTCAAAACCTTATCCCACAAGCCACATCCTCTCTTGCGATGTGGCTTGATTATTTAGCGAATATTCATACCTCCGCTATCGACCTTGGCTTGGATCGTGTTCAAGCTGTGGCTCAAAAAGCGAATCTTATTAAACCTGCACCTACCGTAATTACCGTGGCTGGAACGAATGGCAAAGGCTCGACCTGTGCATTAATGGAAGCCATTTTATTGGATGCAGGTTATCGCGTGGGCGTTTATAGCTCACCTCATCTTATCCGTTATAACGAACGCGTGCGTATTAATGCGCTTGAGCTCAGCGATGAGCAGCATACGCAAGCCTTCGCTTTTGTTGAAGCGCAACGGGGTGAGATCAGTTTAAGCCTATTTGAGTTCGGTACATTGGCGGCGCTGCGTTTATTTCAAACGCAAGCGGTGGATGTCATTTTATTGGAAGTTGGGCTAGGTGGCCGACTTGATGCGACCAATATCGTGGATCACGATGTTTCTGTGATCACCAGCTTGGCGATTGATCACGTGGATTGGCTCGGCGATGACATCAATGTTATTGGCTATGAGAAAGCGGGGATTTATCGCGCAGGTAAACCCGCCATTTGCGGCCAGCCTAAGCCACCACCAACGGTTGCAGCGCATGCCGATGATATTGGTGCGGAGATGTACCAAGTCGGTATTCAGTTTTCCTATGAACTGGCCTCTGAAACAACGTGGAATTGGCGAAGTGGTCCATTTGAGTTATCTGATTTACCGCTCCCTCGCTTGCCCTTGCCTAATGCGGCTACGGCATTAATGGCACTTGGCTGCTCCGGTTTAGCTGTGAGTGATGTCAATATCGTCAATGGGCTTAGCAACGCAACACTTGCTGGGCGGATGCAAAAAATCAGTGATAGCCCAGAAATCATTCTTGATGTTGCACATAATCCCCATTCGGCCGAATATTTGGTGGCGCAGTTCAAACAGCGTTACGCACACAAAAAGGTCCATGTAGTGATTGGCATGCTGCATGATAAAGATGTGAAGGCCACGCTTCATCAACTGAAATCAATCGCTAACGTTTGGTATCCTGCTTCATTAAGTGGCCCTAGAGCCGCGCAAGCGAATGAACTGTGTCAGTACCTTGAGCCAGGCGTTAAACCGTTTGCTAACCCAGTCAGCGCTTTTGAAGCCGCGATGACACAAGCCGATAGCAATGATGTCATTATCGTGGTTGGGTCGTTTCATACTGTGGGTGAAGTATTAGAGCACTGGCAGAACAAAGGAGTATAAATGGCAAGTAAGTTTCAGAGCCGCTTGGTAGGAACAATTATATTGGTGGCGATAGGGGTGATAGTGTTACCTGATGTATTGGATGGCAAAAAGACCCACTACAAAGAAGATATCGCCAGCATCCCAATTAAGCCCGAATTAGACAGCGACGTAGAGAAGTTTGAAATTCTCGACCCCGTTGAAGATCAAGTCGCGTTGCCCGATTCGCCTGTTGAAGTGATCGCACAAACTAACCAGAGCGATGCAGCAACGCAGAGCAAGCCACTCGCTGTGAAAGTGAAAGAAACGGCGGAAAGAAATGATTACCAAGATAGTGCTTGGCTCATTCAGTTGATGGCATTAAAGAATGCCGAAAACGCAAAAACCGTGGTTAAAGATCTGCAAAAACGGGGTTATCAAGCTCATACTAAGCAAGAAAATGGCTTCACTCGGATCATTATTGGCCCAGATGTTTCCAAAACTAAGCTTGAGCGTCAACTCTTAGAACTGGAAAAAATTACCGGTGCAAAAGGTCAATTGCTCAAATTTAAACCACTAAACCCATAAGAAAACGTTTGCGTCGCGTTTTTTTCTGTTAAAATGCGCGCCAACTTAAGATGTAGAACTCATGAATTGGTTAGATATTGTCATTTTAAGTGTGATCGGCCTATCGGCATTGATCAGTTTAGTCCGTGGCTTTGCTAAAGAAGCGTTGTCATTAGTGATATGGTTCGGTGCATTTTTTATTGCCAGCCAATACTACGCAAAACTTGCGGTGTATTTTTCAAATATCAAAGATGACATGTTTCGTAATGGCGCGGCCATCGCAGCACTGTTTGTTGCAACACTCATTGTCGGAGCGATCATTAACTATGTGATTGCTCAATTGGTACAAAAAACGGGCCTATCAGGAACTGATCGGGTACTGGGCATTGTTTTTGGAGCATTGCGTGGTGTGTTGATTGTTTCAGCTGCCTTGTTTTTTATGGATGCGTTTACCGCATTTCCAAATTCAGAGTGGTGGAAGAGCTCGCAATTGGTACCGGAATTTAGCCGTATCATTGCGCCGTTCTTTGAGCACTTACAAGCAACATCAAGTTTTCTCTCTGGCGCGATTTAGCGCCAGTTACTGTCGCAAATCGAGGATCAGGACATGTGTGGTATTGTTGGAATCGTGGGTACAACGCTGGTAAACCAGTCAATTTATGACGCGTTAACGGTATTGCAGCATCGTGGCCAAGATGCCGCTGGTATTTGTACCATAGAAAGCAATCGTTTCCGTCTGCGTAAGGCGAACGGTTTAGTGAAAGATGTCTTTGAAGCAAAACACATGCAGCGTCTTCAAGGAACGGTGGGTATTGGACATGTTCGTTATCCTACTGCGGGTAGTTCGAGTGCCTCAGAAGCTCAACCTTTCTACGTTAACTCCCCGTTTGGTATCACGCTTGCTCATAACGGCAACCTTACCAATGCCAACGAAGTACGCCAGAAGTTGTTTGAAAAAGATCGTCGCCATATCAATACCACTTCAGATTCCGAAGTGCTGCTTAACGTCTTGGCGCATGAAATTGATACAGTCAGAGGCAATGTAACCGCAGAAGATGTGTTTCGTGCTGTCGCCAATGTACATCGCACCATTCGCGGTGCTTATGCTGTTGTCGCGATGATCATTGGGCATGGGATGATCGCGTTTCGTGACCCGCATGGTATTCGTCCTATCTGCTTAGGTAAACGTGAAGTCGATGGCCGTACCGAATACATGGCCGCTTCGGAGTCGGTGGCGCTAGATGCTGTCGGCTTTGATTTTGTGCGTGACCTTGCCCCCGGGGAAGCGGTGTATGCGACCTTTGATGGCCAGCTATTTACTAAACAATGTGCCGATAATCCAACACTTAACCCATGCATTTTTGAATTTGTCTACTTCGCCCGCCCAGATTCGTTTATCGACAAAATTTCGGTTTACAGCGCGCGTGTAGAAATGGGTAAAAAGTTGGGTGAGCGCATCAAAAACGAATTTGCTGACTTAGATATTGATGTCGTGATCCCCATTCCTGAGACTTCGTGCGATATCGCATTGCAAATTGCACAAGCGATTGATATTCCATATCGCCAAGGTTTTGTCAAAAACCGCTACGTTGGCCGCACATTTATTATGCCGGGCCAGCAACAGCGTAAAAAATCGGTGCGCCGTAAACTCAATGCGATTCGTTCTGAATTTAAGGGCAAAAACGTGTTGCTAGTGGATGACTCGATAGTGCGTGGAACTACGTCAGAGCAAATTATTGAGATGGCTCGTGATTCTGGTGCAAACAAGGTGTACATGGTGTCAGCCGCGCCTGAGATCCGTTTCCCTAACGTCTATGGCATTGATATGCCAAGTGCTAACGAGTTGATTGCTCATGGTCGAGATGCCGATGAAATTGCGCAGCGAATTGGTGCCGATGCTCTGATTTTCCAAAATCTGGAAGATTTAGTGGATGCCGTCGGTATGGGTAACCGCGATATTGCAAAATTTGAAGCGTCGGTATTTAACGGCGAATATGTCACGGGCGATATTGATCAGCAGTATCTTGATTTTCTTGAATCGATGCGCAGCGACGATGCAAAAACGGTTCGAGAAATCCAGCAAGATCTCGCCAACCTAGAGATTCATAACGAAGGCGCGTAATCGAGCGCATCTCCCCAAATAGGCTGCAAAGAAAAAGGCTTCTATCTAGGAAGCCTTTTTTGTGCTCGTTAACAGGGTTCGACTAAAGGATCATTGCTGCAATCCAGCCAAACACAATCAGTGGAATATTATAATGGATAAAGGTTGGAACCACCGTTTCCCAAATATGTTCGTGCTGGCCATCCGCATTTAGGCCTGATGTTGGCCCCAAGGTGGAATCTGACGCTGGAGAGCCTGCATCGCCCAACGCAGCAGCGGTACCCACTAGCGCAATGGTCGCCATAGGCGAAAAGCCAAAGGCGAGGGCAAGGGGCACGTAAATGGTTGCGATGATTGGAATCGTTGAGAAGGATGAACCAATGCCCATAGTGACCAACAAACCGACGATCAGCATTAATAAAGCGGATAACGCTTTGTTGTCGCCAATGCTTACTGATAAGGCCTCGACGAGCGACTCAACGCCACCAGTGGCTTTCATTACGGCGGCAAATCCGGCCGCTGAAATCATAATAAAGCCAATCATGGCCATCATATGTACACCTTTGGTGAACACATCGTGCGTCTCTTTCCACGCGATCACACCACCAAAAGTGAAGACCATAAAACCAGCCAGTGCGCCGATGATCATTGAACCTGTGGACAGTTGTACGGCAAGTGCCGTGATAATACCGAGCGCGGCAATCAAAATATGCTTTTTGTTGATCGCTTTTGGTTCGGTATTAATGACAGTATGTTCCGTCTCTTGATACTGGCGAGGTTTACGATAGGTAAAGAAAATGGCGACCAGTAAGCCAAAAATCATCCCTGCGGCGGGTAGCAGCATTGCTATTGGCACTTGGCTTGCCGTCACGTTTTCAAGGCCATTATCGCGTAAATTCTTGAGCAAGATATTATTGAGGAAAATCCCACCAAAGCCGACAGGCAAGACCATATAGGGCGTGATAAGACCAAAAGTGAGTACGCAAGCAATCAGGCGACGGTCAAGCTTCAGTTTGGCAAAGACGCCCAATAGCGGTGGAATTAAAATCGGAATAAAGGCGATATGGACAGGAATGATATTTTGCGATGACATGGTAACTAGAACCAGCGCGACTAGAACTGCATACTTCAAACCTGTGGTGGCCGCGCCATGCTCTTTGCCATGGATACGCTTAATCACGTTTTGCGCCAGTAAGTCAGTAATACCAGATTTAGAAATCGCGACGGCAAAGGTGCCTAGCATCGCATAACTTAGTGCGATGGTTGCACCGCCGCCTAAGCCACTTTCAAATGCAGAAACAGCGTCATTTAAACTCATCCCTGCAACTAAACCACCGACGATCGCACTGAATGTCAGTGCGACGACGACATTGACCCGCATCAGCGCAAGAAGCAGCATGATGCATACAGAAATTACTACAGGATTCATATATTTCTCGGTTAGTTGTGTTTACTTGTTATTGTTTTCTGAAGGTTCAACAAGTGGCCATCCGCCAAGGGCCTTCCATTTGTTGACGATACCGCAAAAAAGTTCGGCTGTTTTTTGCGTATCGTATAGCGCTGAATGCGCTTCTCTATTGTCAAATTCCATCCCTGCGGATTTGCACGCTTTGGCTAAAACGGTTTGGCCATAAGCTAAACCACTTAGCGCGGCGGTATCAAAAGTCGCAAAAGGGTGGAAAGGGACTCGTTTTAGCTTGCAGCGTTCACTGGCTGCCATCACGAAATTCAAGTCAAAGGTAGCATTGTGCGCCACCATGATCGCGCGGCTACAGTCATTGTCGCGTTGCTCTTTTCGGACTAGCTTATAAATTTCTCTGAGTGCTTCGGCTTCGCTGACAGCACCGCGTAATGGGCTAAATGGGTCACGAATGCCATTAAACTCAAGCGCCTCTTTTTCAAGGTTGGCACCTTCAAAAGGCTCAACATGAAAGTGAATCGTCGATGCTGGGTGCAGATCACCTTGTTCATCCATACGCAACGTAATCGCGCAGATTTCTAATAGTGCATCGGTCTTTGCATTGAAACCGGCTGTTTCGACGTCGATGACGACGGGAAAATAACCGCGGAAACGCTTTTTCAGTGTCAATGCTTCATTTACTTCAGTCATGCTAGCTCTTGGTTGTGTGACAGGGCTAGCATTATTACAGATTCTTTCTACGATAAAAACCAAACACGTTAATAAATGCAGGTTTCACTATGCGTTGGATAGTGCGGTGATGTGGCTAGATTTTTGCATTAACTTAGTCAATAGAAAGCGAAGCGGCAATTTTCCGCCATCGTTGTAGTATCGCTCGGAGAATAAAATCGTTATGAATAAATGGGTTACTGCCACTATTGTGATGACCAGCATACTGACATCCTTTGCCCCTATGGCGATGGATAAGCGTTATGTGGCAACACCACAGCAGTCTACGTGGCAGATGGTGACGAATACCCCTTTAGAGTGTCGTTTGGTCCATCCTATCCCTAATTACGGTGACGCTGAATTCTCTTCACGTGCGAATAAGAAGATTAACCTCGATTTCGAACTCAAAATGCGTCGTCCAATGGGCGAAACTCGCAATGTAAGTTTAGTGTCATTACCACCGAGTTGGCGTCCGGGTGAGAGTGCAGACCGTATTACCAATTTGCAATTCTTCAAACAGTTCGATGGTTACATCGGTGGCCAAACCGCTTGGAGCCTACTCAGTGAATTGGAAAAAGGACGCTATCCAACCTTTAGCTACCAAGATTGGCAAAGCCGAGATCAGCGCATTGAAGTGGCTCTCTCGTCGGTTCTTTTTCAAGAGAAGTACAACGTGTTTAGCGATTGTGTAAGCAATTTGCTGACGTACAGTTTTGAAGATATCTCATTTACGATTCTGCATTACGACCGCGATAATGTGCAACTCAATAAAGCTTCGCAAAAACGGCTTGCGCAAATTGCCGACTATATTCGCTATAACCAAGATATTGATTTGGTGCTGGTTTCTACCTATACCGACTCTGTTGATAGTCGAGGAGTGAGTCAGGATCTTTCTGAGCGTAGGGCTGAGGTATTAAGAGATTACTTTAAATCACTGGGGTTACCTGAGGATCGCATTCAAGTGCAAGGCTATGGTAAACGTAGACCGATCGCCGACAACGCATCACCCATCGGCAAAGATAAAAACCGTCGCGTGGTTATTTCACTGGGTCGAACAATTATCTAATAACGCTAGAGCAAAAAAGCAGCCCATTTTAAAGGCTGCTTTTTGTGATGTTATCCGGGAAACCTTACGCATCTAGTTTATATAACTAGCCGATGCTGCAAAGAGGCTTATCCTTCTAAACCTGCTGATGCTTGTTTGTTTTGGATAAGTTCAATCATGTAACCATCAGGATCTTTCACAAAAGCGATATGCGTGGTGCCACCTTTTACTGGGCCAGCTTCACGGGTCACATTACCTCCAGCTGCTTTAATCGCGTCACAGGTGGTATACACATCTTCAACACCAATCGCGATGTGGCCAAAAGCACTACCGAGGTCATAGCTTGTGGTGCCCCAGTTATAGGTCAGTTCGATCACCGCACCCTGAGATTCATCGCCATAACCCAGAAATGCCAATGTGTATTTGTATTCTGTATTTTCATTAGTACGAAGCAGTTGCATACCCATGACCTTGGTGTAAAACGCGATCGATTTTTCTAAATCGCCTACGCGTAGCATGGTGTGCAAAATACGACTATTTGACATGTTGAGCTCCTAACTTTCTGATGAAATATCTATCCCCACCCGACCACTGTGGCGATGATGTTGGCTTACGTTCATCCACTCCAATCACAGAGTTTATCTATGTTCAAAGGAATTTGTTTACTTACTGCCTACTTGCAGAGTTGAGTCTTTTGGGGATCTGGTTAAATTTTATAGGTCAGTTTTATCAGAGAATTCGCAAAGATCTTCAATGATACAACTGCCACAACGCGGCTTTCTTGCGACACAGGTGTAGCGACCATGTAAGATCAACCAGTGATGAACATCAACTTTGAATTCTTTAGGGACGACTTTGAGCAGCTTTTGTTCCACTTCATCAACGTTTTTACCCACCGCAAACTTGGTTCGATTTGAAACACGGAAAATATGCGTGTCAACGGCGATGGTTGGCCACCCGAAAGCGGTGTTCAATACCACATTGGCCGTTTTTCTGCCAACGCCGGGCAGCGATTCTAATGCTTCACGGCTCTCTGGCACTTCTCCTGCGTATTGATCCAATAAGATACGGCAAGTTTTGATGACGTTTTCTGCTTTGGAATTGAATAAACCAATGGTTTTGATGTATTGCTTTAGCCCATCAACGCCAAGCTCAAAGATGGCTTGTGGCGTATTAGCAATAGGGTAAAGCTTGTCAGTGGCCTTATTAACGCTGACGTCAGTCGCTTGAGCGGAAAGCAGTACTGAGATCAGTAACTCAAACGGTGTGCTCCATTTAAGCTCGGTTTCTGGCTTCGGGTTATTGGCCCGTAAACGCTCGAGGATCTCGACTCGTTTGACATTATTCATCGTTTGGAAAACTTCCTTATGATTTCGCTAAGCGTTGGTGACGCGTGCTCGTTCTATGACGGGCTTTTGTTCTTTAGGTTGGCGAGCAGCCAGATTTTTATCGATGATATTTTTAGCTGCAATCAAAAAGCCAACACCAATAAAAGCTCCAGGCGGCAAGAGCGCAAGCAAGAAGCTGTTGTCAAAATGGAAGACCTCAATGCGTAAAATGGTTGCCCAATGACCCAGTAATAAATCAGCACCATCAAACAGTGTGCCATTGCCAATTACTTCACGCAGTGCGCCCAAAATGACCAGAATAGTGGTCATTCCCATTCCCATCCAAAATCCATCTTGTGCTGAAGGCAACACTGCATTTTTTGAGGCAAATGCTTCGGCGCGACCGATGATGATACAGTTGGTCACAATCAGAGGAATGAAGATCCCTAGCGATAGGTACAGGCCGTAAGCGTAGGCATTCATTAACAGTTGTACGCAAGTTACTAGTGCGGCGATGATCATCACAAACACAGGAATACGAACTTCTTTGGGGACATAATCTCGTACTAATGAGATGGTGACATTTGAACAGACGAGAACCAGCAATGTCGCAACGCCTAAACCTAGCGCATTCGTGACAGTGGAAGAAACCGCTAGTAAAGGGCACAGTCCAAGTTGTTGAACGAGCGCAGGGTTGTTGCTCCACATCCCGTTTTTAATCAGTGTCTTATGATCACTCATTGCTGGCTCCTTTACAGTCAAAAGGTTGTGCTAATAGTGCTTCTCGATGTTGATTCACAAACTGAGCGGTATTTTTCACCGCTTTGACGACGGCTCGCGGCGTAATCGTCGCTCCAGTAAACTGATCAAATTGTCCCCCATCTTTGCGCACTTTCCAAGTCTCGATATTTTGCTCAGTGACTTGCTTGCCAGTAAAGCTCAATATCCAATCAGTGACGCGTAAATCTATTTTGTCACCTAACCCCGGTGTTTCTTGATGAGACAGAACGCGAGTCCCTGTGATGGTGCCATCGTGCTTGATGCCAATAATTACCTTGATCGCGCCGTTATAGCCATCAGGTGCGATGGCTTCAATAGCCAGTCCACTCGGTTCACCGTTTTGTGTGGCAATATAAGCGTGCATAGGTTGGTCTGTACCAAGTGCAGGGTCAGTCACCAGTGTACAGGATTTGTACAGTTCGTTGTCGTGCAAACTGTGCGGGATCACTTGGTTTAAAATCGATTGCAGTTGAATCTGCTCTTGCTTGGTTATTTGATCTTTTGTTAGGTATTGGGTTAACGCTACAACACCTGTTGAAGCACAGGCAAAGATAGCGAGAATCAAACCGTTATTGCGAATGGCGGTTAACATAGCGCTCCTTAATGCCCGTAGGTTCGAGGTTTAGTGTAGTAATCAATCAGTGGGACACACATGTTGGCAAGTAATACAGCGAAGGCTACCCCGTCAGGGAAGCCTCCCCAGCTGCGGATAATGAAAATCATCATGCCAATAAATGCGCCGTAAATTAAGCGACCTTTGACGGTTGTGGAAGCGGTGACTGGATCGGTTGCGATGAAAAAAGCGCCGAGCATAGTCGCGCCCGAGAGCAAATGAAACAAGGGTGAGGCGGTTGCTCCCGGTTCAATAAGCGCAGTGAAAGCACTTGCCGTTACTAAACCACACAGCACCGCAATCGGGATATGCCAGTTGATCACACGTAGTTTGATCAATAATAAGCCGCCAGCTAAATAGGCAAGGTTAACCCATTCCCAGCCAAGCCCAGCTAACCCACTAAATTGAGGCTGGCTCATCGCTTCATGCAGAGTCTCACCATTATGTAATCCGGTTTTTACGGCGTCCAATGGGGTGGCCATAGTGACACCATCGATACCCGTTCGGATTTGTTGTAGTGATAAACCTTCTACGTTGAAGCCACTGAAAATAAGTGAAAATGCATCACTAAACGAGCTGGGATCCGGGGCTAATTCCGTTGGAGCAATCCAACTGGTCATCTGCACAGGGAAAGAGATAAGCAAAACCACATAAGCAATCATGGCGGGGTTGAATGGGTTTTGTCCTAGTCCGCCGTATAAGTGTTTTGCAATAATGATGGCAAAAATAAGGCCAATAAAGATAACCCACCAAGGGGACATCGGAGGAATGGCAATGGCCAGAAGCCAAGCGGTGACCACGGCGCTGTAATCTTTGATTGCCAACAGTGGTAAGCGCTTACGCAGTAGCATAACGGCAGATTCAAAAGCCAAAGCGATGATGATAGCGAGCATCAGTTGAATGAGAGTACCCCAACCAAAGAAGTAGCTCTGCGCGATAAGCCCCGGTAAGGCGCACAAGGCGACCCACTTCATCAGCTCTGATGTGCTGCGTTTGCTGTGTGCATGGGGGGAGCTGGCAATAAAAAAGGCCACTAATTATTCTCCTCAGAATTATGATTGTTTTTCGCTTGTGCCGTTTGCTGCTCTGCCTTGCGCGCTTTGGCGCGGGCAATGGCGGCAGCGACTGCCGCTTTTTTGGCATCCTCAGGTTGAGCAGGCGCAGGTTCAAGCGTTGGTTGAGGCTCACTCGGCGCCGTTTGCTGCTCGGCTTTGCGTGCTTTGGCGCGGGCAATGGCAGCAGCGACTGCCGCTTTTTTGGCATCCTCAGGTTGAGCAGGTGCAGGTTCAAGCGTTGGCTGAGGTTCACTTGGCGCCGTTTGCTGCTCTGCCTTGCGCGCTTTGGCGCGGGCAATGGCAGCAGCGACTGCCGCTTTTTTTGCATCCTCAGGTTGAGCAGGTGCAGGTTCAAGCGTTGGCTGGCGATCACTTGGCGCCGTTTGCTGTTCTGCTTTGCGCGCTTTCGCGCGGGCAATAGCAGCCGCGACTGCCGCTTTTTTAACGTCCTCAGGTTGAGTTGGTGCAGCTTCAAGCGTTGGTTGGGGATCACTTGGCGCCGTTTGCTGTTCTGCTTTGCGCGCTTTCGCGCGGGCAATGGCAGCCGCGACTGCTGCTTTTTTATCATCACCAGTTTCTGCTGGTGGCGCATCAGCACTGGTTTGCTGCGCTTTTTTCTCGCGAGCTTGACGTTTGCGCTCTTCGCGCAATTTAACCATTTCAGCGTTATCAGGCTCGACTTGACCTGCTTGCAGTGCTTCGGCTTGCTTGGCTTTAGCGCGAGCAATAGCCGCAGCAACGGCGGGTTTTACGGTGCTTGGGTTGTTTTCTGTTTGTGCTTTTTGCGCTTGAACGCGAGCAATGGCCGCTGCAATCGCATCGTCGCCGCCTGTGTGTTTCATCTCTTGACGACGTTCATCGGCTGCTTTTTTGAAGCGATTCTCGCGATCGGCTTTATCGCGTTCTAAACGTGCTTTTTTCTCTTCGAAACGTACTCTGGCACGTTCAGCGGCTTCTGATTCTTGCTGGCGAGTTTTTATCTCGGCCTTGGCTTGACGATAGTATTGCACCAATGGAATTTCACTGGGGCAAACATAAGCACAAGCCCCGCACTCAATGCAATCTTTGAGGTTCAGTTCTTCACACTTATCATATTCTTCCGCTTTCGCGTGCCAGAACAGTTGCTGAGGTAATAAGGAGGCCGGGCAGGCTTCCGCGCACTGACCACAGCGAATGCAGGCCATTTCATTTTGTGAAGAGGCAATCTCTTTACGAGTGGGTGCCAGAATGCAGTTGGTGGTTTTGGTGATCGGAACTTGTGAATGAGGCAGGGTGAACCCCATCATCGGGCCGCCCATGATAAGACGCGGTAATTTTTTATCTGCCTTATAGCCAAATTGTTCGAGTAAATATTGTACGGGTGTGCCTAATAAAACCCAGACATTCCGGGGCTGTTTAAACGTATTGCCCGTTAAGGTGACTAAGCGGTTAATCAGGGGTTCGCCATCCATGACGGCGCGTTTAATCGCGTAGATAGAGCCAACATTTTGTACCATCAAGCCAATATCGGCTGGAATTTTACCCGCAGGCACTTCTTGGTTGGTCAGCAATTTAATTAACTGCTTTTCACCACCTGAAGGGTATTTGGTTGGGATCACGCGGATCACGATGTCTTTATGTATTGCGGCGGCTTCTAACGCTTGAATTGCTTCTGGTTTGTTATCTTCAATACCGATGATGGTTAATTTGGGCCTAAGAATGTGCTCTACAATACTGATCCCATCGATGATCTCTGCGGCATGGTGCTGCATGAGTACATCATCGGCCGTGATGTAAGGTTCACATTCGGCGGCGTTGATGATCAAAATATCAGTGCGAGCGAGGCCTGATTGCATTTTTTTTGCAGTAGGAAAACCGGCGCCGCCCAACCCAGAGATGCCAGCTTGACGAATGATTTCAATCAATTGCTCTGGGGAGTGTTGTCGATAATCAGCCAGTGGTGCGCGCACTGCCCACTCATCTTGTTGATCAGGCGTGATGACAATACACATTTCACTTAACCCAGAAGGGTGCGCCGTGGTGCGCGGTTCAATGGCGGTAATGATGCCAGAGGTTGAAGCGTGTACAGGCAACATGAAGGTTGAGGTGTATTGTGTTAGTGGTTGGCCTTTGAGTACTTTATCGCCAACGCTGACCAATAAATCACCGGCTCGGCCAATATGCTGTTTGAGTGGCAATACAATTTCTTGCGGTATACCGGCATGAGTCAGTGCCGTTTGATTTGACTGCTGTTTATTTTCTGGCGGGTGAATGCCTCCTGGGAAGTTCCAGAGAGTGCCAGCTTTGATTTGTTCTATTAATGACAACATGCCAATCCTTAATTCACGCTTTTCTGCGCACGTGGGGCAGAGTCGGTAACATCAACAACAGGAATCGCGTTCATTTGCCACTTCCAAGTATCGGTCGTAGTTTCTACCGGGATCATTTCAATACAGTCCGTTGGGCAGGGAGCAACACACAGATCACAGCCAGTACATTCTGACTTGATCACGGTATGCAGAGCCTTAGTTCCACCAACAATGGCATCTACGGGACAAGCTTGAATGCATTTTGTACAACCGATGCACATATCTTCATGAATGAAGGCAACGGTTTTGACCTTATTATCAAGATCATGTGCAGACTCTTCGGCTTCAACGCCCATTAAGTCAGCCAATTTTTCAATGGTTGCTTGGCCGCCGGGCGGGCATTTATTGATTTTATCGCCATTGGCAATGGCTTGTGCATAAGGGCGACAGCCCGGATAGCCACATTGACCGCATTGTGTCTGCGGTAAAATCGCATCAATCTGATCGACGATAGGATCGGCTTCTACTTTAAAGCGGATAGAGGCAAAACCTAAGATAGCGCCAAACACAGCGGCCAATGCGACAAGTGCAAGAATAGCGATGAGTATTGTGCTCATATTACAACTTCACCAATCCTGTAAAACCCATGAAGGCGAGTGACATAAGACCTGCGGTTATCATAGCAATTGATGCGCCTTTGAAGGGCGTTGGTACGTCGGCTACGCCGATGCGTTCGCGCATGGAAGCAAACAGAATCAATACCAATGAGAATCCAACCGCGGCACCAAAACCATAAATAATGGATTGAATGAAGTTATGATTTTCGTTGATGTTGAGAAGCGCAACCCCAAGTACCGCACAGTTGGTGGTGATAAGAGGAAGGAAAATCCCGAGCAGGCGATATAACGTTGGGCTGGTTTTGTGTACCACCATTTCGGTGAACTGCACCACCACGGCGATCACTAAAATAAAGCTCATGGTGCGTAAGTACTCAATACCTAATGGTTTAAGGACATAGCTTTCTACTAAATACGCACACACTGACGCTAGAGTTAGCACGAAAGTCGTCGCTAACCCCATCCCTATTGCGGTTTCTAGTTTTTTTGATACGCCCATGAAAGGACATAGCCCTAGAAACTTTACCAGTACAAAGTTATTGACCAGTACAGTGCCGATTAATAACAAAAAATATTCGGTCATAGTTATATAAGTCTTAAGTTCCGATCTGGTGATTATCGTGCTTTGCCAAGCGAATAACAACCAAGGAAAGATAAGGTTTTATACCTTTGACGGAATTTTGTACGCTGCTGCGCCAGTATTAGGTTGATATGGGGCGTTATAAAGCAGTGTTAGCCGGCTATTTTTTATGTGTCGAAAAATGGGCTTGACTTAAATAACACCAAGTCAGTACATACTCACTGTCAGGCCAGTGGTAGCCAACGCTGATTGTGTATGATGGATTTAAAAAAGGATGAAGATCAGTGTGAATCTGAAAAATGAGTCGTTTGGCGTGTTTGTCAACATGGATCAGTTCTACCACGTGAAAATCAAGAACCTGTTCAACCCATGGATAAATGGCTTTATAAATCGATTCCTTCGCGGAAAAAATCAGCGTAATAAAGCTCGCTAATTGGGCAAAGTGATGAGCAAAAATGTGCTCTGCGGGTGTCATTACTTGCTGGCGAATATCACTGAGCCATTCATCTCGTATGAGTTGTTCAATATCAATACCAAGAGCGGCACACGCTTGAGTCTGGTGAGTGGCGGCTGCGATAGCGTAGCCATGGCAATGGGATATTGAGCCTACGATATTTTGCGGCCAAACCGCTTGATTCCCCTTGCCAATCTCTAACGTTAGCGACTGTGATTGATCCAGTTTGGTTAGGCAGTGTTTTGCACACATCCTGCCAGCTAAAAATTCACAATGGCGTTTTAGCACGGCTTGGTTTAAAGAAGAGGGCAGGGAGATCCCTTGCTCTTCAAGTTTATTTTTGTATTCAGGTAGATACTTCACTTCAAGCTGGTGGTATTGGATGAAAGATGGCCAGTTTGGAATGATGAGCATGCCTATTTTACCTATCGAGTGAGTGAACTTGTTCGATGCGTCGCCTGCGTGGTGACGTTTATCTCAGATTGAGTGAAAAATCACTCCCCCAGTCAAAAACAAAGTGTTGATGTCTAGGAGAGTGAGTCAGAGTTATTAACTAGAACTGGTAATCAGCGACTATGCCAAAGGTGCGTGGCCCGCCGACTTCGTAGAGATCACTTTTCTGGCGAATCACGTACTCTTCATCAGTGACGTTTTTCACGTAAGCGCGAATAGTCAAATCGTTGAGAGTATAACCTGCATTCAGATTCAACACAGTGTAATCGCCAGCCGTTTTACTCTCTGTGTTGGCTAAATCGGTATAGTAATCAGAAACGTGGTTAACACGAGCACCAAAAAATAGACCAAAATCTAAGTGTTGCGTAAAGCCCGCACCTGCAGACAGTTTAGGAGCGTAACTGAACTCATTGCCTGAGAGATTGGTAGAGGTACCGGTTGGTCCTTCGCTGATGTCCGTTTTAAGAAGACCGACAAACGCAAACAGGTCGAGCCCAGAATCAAACCAGTAAGAGGCTTCAACTTCCGTACCGTAAGTTTTCCCTTTCGGTATATTGGTAATATAGGTGTCGAAGCGTTTGCCGCTGTCACCAGAGACCGAAGTTTGATAATTTTTGTAGTCGTTGTAGAACAGGTTAGCAGTCAGATCCAGCTTGTCATCCAGGAAACTTGAACGAGAACTTAGCTCGTAGCTCCAGACTTTTTCTTGTTCAAAAACAAAAACTTCTTCTTTGTACTCGTTATAGCCTAATCCACCGGCATTGTAGCCTTTACGGGCCGTAAGACCGAGGGTGGAGTGATCTGAGACATCAAGTAATAGACCAATCTTAGGCAATAGGATGCCGTCATCTTCATCGGCTTTAAAATCGAGTGGTAGGGTAGCGTGATCGAAATCTCGCTTCAGTTCATCTCTTTCATAACGTGCACCTAATAATAGCTGCCAGCGATTATCCAAACGAATTCTTGAATCAAAGTAGATTGAGTTGGTTAAAACTTCATCTTTACGTTTTAATGAATCTGTTTCGGTGTATTGATCTTTGAAGAAGCTGGCTAGGCCTAGAATCGCATTGTACTTTTCATCAAGTGATTGATATGTAAGCTTTGCTTCTGCGGTGTAGTTATCTTCATCCACATCACCATACCAATTAGTATCAGGATAAGCTTTGAACTTGGTGGTGTAGTTACGATGGGCGACTAAAATATCCGTTGTCAGTTCATCATTAATCACATAATTGACGTCTAGGTTGATATTCCAGCTTTTGGTTTCTTGGCGACGCGTGCCACTTTTGCTATGCAGTTCAAGTGTGCCCGGCTTGGTAACGAAGTTGGTGTATTGCCCCTCTTCATTACGGCTACCAACCGTTAGCTTGGCTGTTAGCTTGTCATTTCCTTGAGGTTTCCACAATAATTTACCACGGACATTATAGGATTCGAGCTCGGAAGGATCCCAAGGGTACTGATCGCCGTTAGGCAGAGAGTAATCGATAGGGGTATTGCCTTTGGTACCTTCGGCGGCAAGACGAAACGCTAAAGTATCTTCAACCAGAGGTGCCGACACGACCCCTGCGAGATGATATTTACTGTCTTCATTTTCATAACCAGCGCGAACTTTACCCTCACGGTGGAACGTTGGATCCTTAGTTTTGATCACAACCGCACCGGCAATACTATTTCGGCCTTGGTTGGTGGATTGCGGCCCTTTATAGACTTCCACTTGTTCTGTATCCCACAGTCCAGCTTTACCAAACGCTTCTCCAGACCAAGATTCAGACACGCCGTCTACCGTGGTATTGACGCGAGGTGTTGCGCCTGTCATGAAGGTCAGAAAACCTTCGCCAGGGCCACGTCCATCGACCCCACGAATGTGTGGAATGCCCGAAGGTGCATTGAGTACGTTGGGTACGCGGTCGAGCAGATCGTAGTAATCTCGGCTTTCACCATCATCCACTTCATCGGTGAATAGGGTGAGCGAACTGGTGTTTTCGGCCAGTGTTCCTCCCAATTTCTCACCCACCACAACCACAGTATCTTGCTTTTTCTGTGGCTCTTTTTTTTCGAGCTGTTCCGCGACAACATTTGCGCTAGTACTCACGCAGAGGATGCCAATCAGTGTGGCGAGTTGAGTCTTATTGATATTTCTGACTGCCTTACCATTACCGTTATTCATATCCATGGGCTTCATGACCTAAAAGTTCCTTAATAGAAAAAATGATGTTGCTGCAACCATTATAGAATCAACTGTTGCTGGTTGTAATGTTAATGATAATTGTTATTATTTGCAATATCATCAATGCAGTTTTATGCTACTTAGTTTCTATGTTTCAAAAATACTAGGCTTGATATGGGGTGGTTTTAGTAATGGTTGTTAATCAGGAGAGCTCACAAGAGAGGGCTGAGCTCAATGGGGTGTTGGCCCGTTTTATTCAAGAGGGCGGCTCTATTGGTGACGAGCCTTGGTGGGCACATGTGCAATCGATCGGCATGCCTTATGTGATTGAAATAAATGGCGAATATGCAAAGGTTCTTTTTTTATGGCGTGGGCCGGAGCCGAGTGTGGCCGCAAATCAAGCGATCTACGTTGATATTAATGGTGTCACCGATCATCACAGTTTTTCGATGGCGAAGTTTACTCATATCGACAATACCGATGTGTGGTTTTATATCGATAGCGTCAAACCAAGTTGGCGAGGAGGGTACTCTTTTATTCCTGTCCCAGAAGCGTTAATGCAGCCGAGTTACCAAGGTTCATACGATGCAATGCGCCACCAACATCGGCAATGGCTACGCTCCATTTTTCCACTGAGTTGCGCTGATCCACTGGCTCAAAATGATTTGTCAAAATGCGAGTGGGGGCGCGCGAAAACACCTTGTCATATGCCTAAAGCGCTTACGCAAACAGAGTGGCTCGGTTTCGATTCAGCGCAAGGTCAGTGCTTCAAAAGTGCTGATTCGACCTTTACTTGGAGCTGCACTTTGCTCGGTACATCGCGTGAGATTTGGCTTTATTCGACCGCGCAAAGACCCACCACTGAGCCGTTACCTTTGGTGTTGATGCTGGATGGCCGTTTTTGGTCTCAATCGATGCCGGTTTATGAGGCTCTTTCACAGGCGACCCACAGTGGAAAGCTTCCAGCGGCGCTCTATGTGTTGATTGATGAAATTAGCGCTCAACAACGCAGTGATGATCTCAGCTGTAATCCGCTGTTTTGGCAAGCCGTGATGGAGGAGTTACTCCCCTCGATTAACGAGCGCGTCAGAGTAACCCGCGATGCAGACCAAACGGTGATCGTAGGCCAGAGTTTAGGAGGCTTAGCGGCAATGTACGCAGCATTACACTGGCCGCAGCGATTCGGTTCTGTGGTTTGTCAATCGGGTTCATTTTGGTGGCCCGATTTCTCGATCGTTAAACCCCCCAGTGAATATTGTCCACCGAAAAGCGACTCGCGATTAAGCAAAATGAGCCAAGAGGTACATCAAGGTTTAGGTGCCAATTCACGTCTTGCGCTTTTCCTCGAAGTGGGTAGCGGTGAAGACATCATGATCGATTTAAGTCGAGATCTATACCAACAGTTGGCTTCACAACAGCATCGGATTCAATTTCGTCTGTTTGACGGCGGTCATGACCGACTCTGTTGGCGCGGCGGGATCATCGATGGCTTGTCATATGTTTTAGAACCTTATCTTTAATTTTCAGCGGTAGAGAGAAATATGTCAGAAAAATACACCAACCCTTTTGATGAATCTAAGCATCAATTTTTAGTGCTGATCAATTCGCATAATCAATACAGTTTATGGCCAGAATTCAAAGCCATTCCCGCTGGTTGGCAAGCCATCCTTGGACCGAGGTCAAAACAAGAGTGTTGCAACTACATCGAAGCTCAGTGGTTAGATATTCGAGCTTAAACCAAACGAGTTTTGACTCCTGCAATAGCGGCGCTGTTCATTCATGCTTGTTAAGCGGGGTAACAAAAAGGGACATAGGCAATGACTTTTGTTAGGAATAAAGAGATGTACAACTCATCAGTGCAAGAGGATCAGTGGCCTCTTATCGGCACACAGCAAGGTATTTGGTTTGCCGAGCAGATGATGCCCAATCCAGAGCAATTTAATGTTGCCCACTACGTGGTGATTCAAGGTCAAATCGATATTGAGTTATTTTCAAACGCGGTAGCCATCGGCTTGCAAGGCGTTGATTCCCTTCACTGCCATTATTTAGAGAGCGATGGCAGCGTGAGGCAGCAGTTTTATCCAGCGTATGAAGAAGGGCAGTGGCTTGAGATTCTCGACTTTTCACAAGCCGCCTTGCCAGAAGAGTCGGCTCGGGAGTGGATGAAGCACGATCTTGCGCAGCGGTTGGACATTTCATCAAGAAAGAGGCGTTTCCGACACTGTTTAATTGATGTTGGTTCAAGCAATGCACCGCAATGGTTTTGGTATCAACGTTACCATCATATTGACGTGGATGGGTTCAGCGTGAATGCCATCAGTCAATATATCTGCCAACTATATAACCATTGGCGGATTGGCGCTGCGAAACCTCAAGAGTTCAGCGCTTTTAGTGATGTAATTCAAGAATATCAGCAATTTTTAGACTCAGCAGCGCGCCAGCAGGCGTACGACTTTTGGCAAACGCAAGCGGCTCATTTACCCAATGTTATTTCGCTCACCACAGGTAGCGCAGCCAATACATCATCGAGCACGATCACTCACACCGTGCCATTAATCAGTGGAGAGTGGTTAACTCGCTATAGTCCACAGTTGTTACCCGCCGAGCTTGCGATGGCGATGGTATTTGCTTATCTCCATTTACATTCTGGGCAAGAGCAAGTGTGTGTCGGTGTCCCCTTTATGCGCCGAATGGGCAATGCCGCCACTTGTGCCGCTGGTGCGGTAGTGAATGTACTGCCGGTGGCGCTGTCACTTCATCCACAAATGAGCATTATTGATGTGGCGCGAGAGATGAATAAAACCATCCGCCAAGTTCGTCGCCACCAGATGTATGACGCTGAGCAGATCCAGCGTGATTTGGGATTAGTAGGCCAGCCGCTCTATGGCCCGATACTCAACTTTAAACCCTTTGAAGCTGCACTGAGTTTATCTGGCGTAGAGACTGAGACACATATCCTCTCGGCAGGTCCGATTGATGAGATTGAATTTTCGCCAGTGCTCGATGGTCAGACACTGAGTGTTAATATCACGGCCAACAGCACCAAATATAGCCAAGAGTCATTAGAACTTCATGCCGCTCGTTTCGTTGCGATGGTAGAGCAGATTGCCAACCATCCAACACAGCCACTTGATTTGGTAGAGTTAATCCCGCCGAGCGAGAAGCAGCAGATTGCTTTGTGGTCGGTGGGGCCACAACATGAACATGAAACAGAGCAAACCGTGCTGGATGTGTGGCAACAGACAGTTGAGAGCAAGCCAAACGAAGATGGCTTGGTGTTTAAACAGCAGCGTTGGACATTTGATGCCTTCAATCACCTCATTGAAACTCGAGCGGATCAACTGATTACCGCGGGCTTGCGCCAAGGTGATATTGCAGGTGTCGCGTTACGACGTGGGCCTGAAAGCGTCGTGACTATGCTAGCCATTTTGCGAGTGGGTGCGATTTATCTGCCTATCGATCTTGATTATCCCGTTGAACGTATTGAATCGATTGTTGAACAAGCACGCCCTTGGTGCTTAGTTGTGGAGGAGAATGAGCAAAACATGGCTTATTCATCGATAAGCTACGTCCCTAGGTTTATTGCTCTTCCTGAATTGGCTCGCATTCACACAGCACCACAACCCAAACCGACGATCAGTCACAGCGACGTGGCTTATATCATCTTTACTTCAGGTTCGACTGGTCACCCGAAAGGGGTCATGAACACACATGGAGCGCTGTTGAATTTACTGCGCTCTCATCAAGGTTCGATTTTTTCTGCGGCCATCAGAAAACTGGCGACACGTCGTCAATTACCAGAACAAGCTATTACTGTTCGTGCAGCGCATACGACGTCATTCTCCTTCGATGCTTCTTGGGAGCAAGTACTCTGGATGTTGTCTGGCCATACTATGTATTTGTATGACGATGAACAACGGAAAGACGCCTACGAACTGGTTCAGTGTGTTGCTGAAGATAATATCGATGCTCTTGATTTACCGCCTTCACTGTTTGATCAAATGCTCGATAGTGGATTAATGACGAACGATCACGTGCCGACGTTAGTTTTGATTGGTAGTGAAGCCATACCACAAAAGCTTTGGTCCCGTGTGAGTGAGTTTCCCGAACTGCTGGTGGAAAACTTTTATGGACCAACCGAATTTACGGTTGATGCGATCAGCGCTTCGCTTGATGCAGATGCATCGCCTGTCATTGGTCGACCCATTGCCGGTGCTTGTGTTTACGTGCTTGATGAAAATTTAGAGCCTGTCGCTATTGGTGAGGTGGGTGAGCTTTATTTATCGGGTGCGGGGTTAGCAAAGGGCTACCTCAACCAGCCAAGTATGACAGCAGAACGTTTTGTGGCGAACCCCTTTGCGTATGGCAAGATAATGTACCGCACTGGTGATTTGGTGAAGTGGCGAGACAATGGGCTACTTGATTTTGTTGGCAGGTGTGATCACCAAATTAAAATTCGCGGTTTTCGTATTGAATTGGGCGATGTAGAAAGCGCTATTAATGCGATTGATGGTGTTAATACGACGGTAGTCGTGGCAGAGCCTGTTGGCGATACTCATCGTTTATTGGCTTACTGTACTTTAGAGAAAGGGACTCAGGGTGAGTCAGTTCAACCCGCGTTCACAGAGCAAAGACTGCAAAGTCTTATCGCACAGGCGCTGCCTGACTATATGCAGCCAACCAATGTGATGATCTTGGATGCTTTCTCTTTGAATGTGAATGGGAAAATCGATAGAAAAGCGCTCCCTAAGTACTCGGCAGGCACGCGTAGCGAACGCGTGGCCCCAATAACCCAACCAGAGCAGCTGTTATGTGATGCGATCACCGAGCTACTCGGTGTCAGTGACGTAGGAATGTCAGATGACTTCTTTAACCTAGGCGGGGACAGTATTTCGGCAATGAGCCTTGGGACGCGATTGCGAACGGCGGGCTATGATCTACGACCCAAAGCTATTTTTGCAGCCCGTCAACTGGGTATGATGGCGAGCCAAATGGTGCCACTACAGCAGCAACAGCGCGAGAAACAAGAAGGCATTATTCGGCCTCTACCTATGTGGCAATGGTTTGAGGAGACATTTTCTAATACAACCAGTTATGTGCAAAGTGTGCTTGTTGAGGTGGAAAGCGAAACCCAATTAGCGCACTTGCAAGCCAGTTTAGTGCAACTGGTCGCCAACCATTCCGTATGTCGCTTGGTCCAAAAAGAACAGCAATACCATATTGAGGCGCTGCAAAATCTTGATGTAAAAAACTGGGTTGAATCGGTTTCGCTTGAGAGGCTAGATGGCAACGTGTTGGACAGTCTGTTTAGCCAGCGCAGTCAGTCGATGTCAATATCATCGGGTCAGCTATTACGCTTGGTGATGATAACGGAGCGCAGTGGGCGTAAAAGTCTCATGATCCTTGCTCACCATTTCCTTATCGATGGTGTCTCTTGGCGAATATTACTTCCGCAGTTGCAGGCATTAACTCAAGCACAAGTCACAGGTGAAGTAGCGGTGATTTCTGAGGAGGTTACCGGTATCCATTGTTGGTCAAAAGCGCTGTATCAACATTTAGCGGTCGCTGCTGCGCAAATGCCATTTTGGCGAGCGCAGGCACAGCGTGCTGTTGCTCCCATCAAGGATCCTGTCGATAAAATACGCATGGCGCATTGGCGTACGCCACTCTCTCATGCCGTTACGCAGCCGTTATTGGAATTACCCACACACCAGACGAATCTCGATATTGAAGAGATGCTATTAGCGGCGGTCACGGGGGCGATCGCAAGACTTTATGGGTGTGAAGAGATTAAAGTAAACGTCGAATCTCATGGCCGTGAAGAGTGTAAAGAGGGGATCGATCTCAATCAAACCCTAGGGTGGTTTACCACCGAATATCCGTTGATCATTAGCGTGCCAAAGCAGGGTGATTACCGCGAGCGATTGCGTGAAGTGAAGCAAAGTAAGCGCAGTGTGAAAGATAAAGGGCTAGGTTATATGGTGCTGCGCTATCTTGATAATCCGTATCGAGATGAGTTACGCACGTTGGCGAATACACGCCAACCGTCATTGCTGTTTAATTACCTTGGCCGTTTCCAAAGCAGCGATGGTCAGTGGTCACCACAGCAATATAGTGGGCAGTTTGCCGATACATTTGCCGTCACCTTAAACAGTGAACGGGCTTTGCAGCATCCCTTAGAGCTAAATATTTTCGTCGAAGAATCGGCAACGCCACGATTGGTGCTCAACTGGTCTTGGAATGCTCACCTGTTCAGCCAACAGGAAATGGTGTCGCTGAGCCAACAGATTGAAAGTGAGCTGCTCAAAATACAGCAAGCGCTACAAGTTGGCGATGGTGCTGAGTTGGACCTCTCTGTGCCTGCTGACTATACCGAGCCGGGAATCACACTGCGACAAGCGAGCCTATTGCAACACCACTATGGCAAGTTAGCGGATGTACTGCCAGCATTGCCTTTGCAAGAAGGATTACTGTTCCAATCTCAATTAGGGGATAAAAATAGCAGTTATAACTCCACCACGCGTCTTACTTTCCAAGGTCAACTGTCTGAACATCGCGTGAGCGAAGCGCTTAATGCGGTGATTAGGCGTCATCCGCAGTTACTCGCTCGATTTGATAGTTCGATATTGGGGCGTACCGTACAGGTGATGACGCAGATTAATCCAAGTTGGCCACTGACACGTTATGACATAACCAACATGAGTGGTGATGAGCAAAGCGCGTTGATTGATCAGTTAGAGAAGCAAGAGCTAAGCCGCCAGTTTGACCTTAACGATCCTACCCACAGCCTGTTGCAGGCCCAGTTGATTTTTCATGGTGATCAGCAAAGTACACTGCTCCTTTCAGCACATCATCTGGTAGTCGATGGCTGGTCAACGCCGATTTTATTGAATGACTTTCTCAGTGCATACGCACAAGGGGTCTCGAATTTACCTCCGGTAACCGTCGGCTATGCTCATGTTGTGAGCCAGCTAACGCAGCGTGATAAAACCGTTGCGACCGAGCTTTGGTGCAAAGTATTAGCAGATGTCCAGCCGTGTATGGCTTTTGATGATATTCCGCTTAGCGAGGAAGTTAACGAGCATCAGTTATGGCTATCAAAGCATAAAACGGATCAGTTAAATCAGTGTTTACGACATCATGGCTTAACCATGAGCACCTTAATGCAAGGCCTTTGGGCGAGTATTCTCGCCAGCATGACGGGCCGCGAAGAGGTGGTTTTTGGTACGCCAATCTCTGGTCGGTTCAGCCGTATTGCTGGTATTGATGAACAGATAGGGTTATTCAGTAATACCGTGCCGGTGCGTGTGACACTGCAACCTCACCTTAGTTTGAGTGAACAATTAAAAGCGCACCAAGCGATCCAAATCCAATTACTGGAGCACGATGAACTTGGCTTGGGTGAGATCCAGCAACTGGTGGGCGGAAAAACACTCTTTGATACTTTGCTGGTGGTCGAAAACTATCCAGATCATAGCCGTTGGTACCAGCAAGATTTTAGCGGCGCGAAATTAATGGCTATCCACAATCGTGGCTATACCCATTATCCATTAACCATTCTCGTCTTACCGGGAGAGCAACTGCATATCCTGTTTGAATATCGAGACCGAGTCGGCGTAGCAAAACAGATCGTACAACGATTTGAGCAAATGCTGGATGAGTTTATGGTTTCGAGTGATAAGCCTTTCGCTGAATGGGATCTGCGGTTAAGTGGCGAAATTGAATTGCAGCAACGCGTCAACCAGACCAAAACCGCCGTTGAACGCATGACACTGCGTGATTTGATGATCACGCAGCAACAACGTTCTCCACATCAGTTGGCTTTAATTGATAGTGAGCACCGTTTTACCTATCAAGCACTGGCTGAGCAGGTGGCCGCCATTGCCGATTTGCTGCTTCAGCAAGGTGTTAAGGCCGGGGATATTGTTGCTGTTGCCTTGCCACGCAGCGCAACCTTGAGCTTGGCGATCTACAGTATTATTGAATGTGGTGCGGCTTATTTACCGTTGGATGTTGGCTATCCGGATGAGCGCTTAGCCTACATGATCAATGATGCTAAGCCTGCGCTGATCATCACTTGCTCTTCATTCACCTCACGTTTTGAAGGTTTAGCGGCGCTATTGTTGTTGGATAAGTTACCAGCCCCCGTGCGCGCAGAGCGGCAGAACCGCGCAGATGGGCTTACCCCCTCAAATGCGGCCTACTTGCTTTACACTTCGGGTTCAACGGGTAACCCTAAAGGGGTGTTGGTTTCTCATCAAGCGATTGTCAACCGATTGAAGTGGATGCAGCACCAATATCCCTTGAGCTCTGATGATGTGGTATTGCAAAAAACGCCGTGCAGTTTTGATGTCTCCGTGTGGGAGTTTTTCTGGCCCTTGCTGGAAGGGGCGAGTTTAGTGATGGCTCCGGCTGAAGCGCATAAAGACCCTGAATGGTTATTGCAAATAATTGACGATTATCACGTGACCACGATGCACTTTGTACCTTCAATGCTGGCTGCTTTCATGGCCTCAATTGAAGCAACTCACCCAACGGGTTTCACCGTAGCACCAAGCCTCAAGCAAGTATTTTGCTCAGGTGAAGCGCTTGCGAAAGAGCTCTGCCATCAGTACGCACGTAGAATTAATGCACCGCTGCATAACTTGTACGGCCCGACAGAAGCGGCGGTTGACGTGACTTACTATCCAGCTTACGGCGAGGCATTAAACGCAAGCGTTGGCCGTAGTGCACCGATTGGTTTACCGGTATGGAACACCCAAGTCTATGTGCTCGATAGCTTTTTAAGAGCGGTACCAATCGGTGTACCGGGCGAGCTCTATCTTGCTGGCGAGCAATTAGCCATCGGTTACTTTAATCGCAGTGCGTTAACGGCGGATCGGTTTATCGCCAATCCGTTTACTTGTGGCGAGCGAATGTACCGCACTGGTGATGTCGTACGTTGGTTAGCGTGTGGCTCGATTGAGTATTTAGGACGCAGTGATGATCAGATAAAAATTCGCGGGCAGCGTGTGGAGCTGGGTGAAATTGAAAGCGCATTACAGGCACTTCCTGCGGTAAAACAAGCGGTGGTCTGTGCTCAGACGCTCTCTACTCATTCAGGTATGTTAGGCGCTGATGAACGGCAAATTATCGGTTACGTCATCGCGCATGATATGAGCGTAACGAATGGCGAGAAGCTACGCGCTGAACTTTCCGAACATTTACCAGCCCATATGGTTCCCGCGGCTATCGTGTTACTGGATCACTATCCGCTTAGCGCCAACGGTAAGCTAGATAAAAAAGCATTACCGCGGCCAAATGACGTCGCAGTACGGGTAGGGCGCAAGGCTCATCCGGGCCTTGAAACACAATTGGTGACGCTATTTGCTCAAGTATTGGCTGTCGAAACACTGTTTGCTGATGATGACTTCTTTACGCTCGGCGGGCATTCACTGCTGGCGATGAAACTAGCGGCAGATATTCGAAGAGCGCTAAACCTACCTGTCACAGTGGGTCAAATCATGGTCAATCCTACGGTGGAGAAACTGGCGAGTTTGCTGCTAGATGACGATGCTTTTAACGACCCAACCTTAGCTGGTTTTGGCGAAGTGCTGCCTATCCGTGCCGGAAGTGGCCCAGCACTTTTTTGCGTCAACTCTGCTTCTGGCTTTGCTTGGCAATACACAGGGCTACCTAAATATCTGACAGGACATTATCCCATTTATGGTTTGCAATCACCTCGGCCCGGCGGAGCGATGGCGACCAGTGAAACGATGGAAGAAGTGTGTGATCGTTTATTACCCGTCTTAAGAGAGATACAGCCATTTGGACCTTACCATCTATTAGGCTATTCATTTGGCGGGATTGTGGCACAAAAATTGGCCGCGAAGCTTAAACAGCAGGGTGAAGAGGTGCACTTTTTAGGGTTATTGGATACCTATCCACCGGAGGGTCAGAACTGGGATGGCCCGATGGATGAAGAAGAGCAGTACGAAATTGAGCGTGAAAAAGAGCAGTTTCTGGCCATCAATGAGCTAACCGATATTGAATTAGATGAGCAACGTTTGGCGATGTTCAATGAGATTACCGCTAACTATGAAGATGCGGTACGTCTACTTGCACAGGCACAAACGTCTGATTATCAAGGTCCGGCCCACCTTTTCGTGGCGCAGCGTACGGTGCCAGATGGTTATGATATTGATGCTCATTGGCAATCTTTTGTCGGCCAGTTGATTAAACATCAGTTTGATTGTTCACATGAAGATATCTTGGCCCCAGAAAATGTACGCCAGATTGGCGAATGTTTAAATATGCTGCTGGAGTCGAAGGCTGCACTGAAAAAATAACAAAAACCACCATCGACGAAACCAGTGCGTATCAAGGCTGGTTTCGTCTTAATCTTCGCGATGTTTCGAAAGCATTACATTCTGGTTTGAATAGATAATAGTATGAATATAAAGAATATATTTTTAGATTTTAGCCTACTGAAAAACAACCCACATTTCCGAATGGTCTTTATGGCCCGCATGATGTCAGTGCTTGCTCTTGGCATGATGACGGTCGCAGTGCCGATACAGATACATCAAATGACCGGTTCGACCTTGCAGGTAGGTCTTATCATGGCATTGGATGGTATCGGGATGTTTGTTGGCCTGCTGCTAGGAGGCGTATTGGCCGATAAGTACGATCGCCGTCGATTGATTTTGTTCGCACGCGCGACCTGTGGTATTGGGTTTGCTGCATTAGCATTCAATAGCATAGTCGCGCAATCCTCCTTAGCGGCTCTCTATATCCTCTCGGTGTGGGATGGTTTTTTTGGCGCTATGGGTATGACGGCCTTGATGGCTGCTTTACCGACCATTGTTGGGCGACAAAAATTACCTGAAGCTGCCGCATTGAGCATGTTAACGGTTCGATTAGGTATGGTTCTCTCACCAGCGATTGGCGGCTTACTGATCACTGTCGGTGATGTCAGTTGGAACTATATTGCGGCTTCTGTTGGAACGCTTTGTACGCTGATCCCACTGTTTAGATTACCTTCGATGAAACCGCAACATCATTCGCCAGAGAATCCATTTCAATCACTGTATGAAGGTGTTCAATTTCTATTTTCAAACAAAGTGGTTGGCTGTGTGGTGCTGTTTGGCACACTCGAAACATTAGCAACTGCGATTAGAGTGATGTTCCCTGCGTTAGCTTTAGTCTCATTTCAGGGCACCGCCGCTAACGCAGGTGTGATGTATTCGGCCATTCCGTTGGGGGCGATGTGTGGCGCACTGACTTCAGGTTGGGTAAAACAGTCGCAAAAGCCAGGAATGGTCTTAATCTACGCGACGTTAGGTTCATTTTTAGCGATTGTGGCTATGGGGCTTGTGAATAATTTTTGGTGGTTTGCTCTCATCTTAGTTGGCTATGGTTATTTGGGTTCGGTCGCTTCTTTGATTCAATATTCGATCGTACAAGGACACACTCCAGATCATCTGTTAGGCCGCGTAAGTAGCTTATGGACGGCGCAAGATGTATCGGGAGACTCGATTGGAGCACTCGGTTTAGGGGCGTTGGGTAAAGTGCTAGCACCAACGATGTCGATCCTCACTTTTGGTTTGGGTGCAACGGGAATTGGTGCGTTGATGGTGATGGCATTTCGCTCATTACGCCAAGCGACTCTGTTTGATCCAGCGCTTATCGTTAGCACAAGCTCAGAACCTAACGTCTCCTCAGATGAGGTCACTTCCCAACCTGCGGCGCAAACGATGAATTAGCTATTCGTTTTGTGGTGGGCTCTTGTTGTGTTGCCGTGAGTCGAGAGCGACATGTTGCACATATAATTGAGAATTAATCTCATTAACAATTGATTTTTATGCGTAGACTGCTTTAGTATTAATGAAATGATAATTGTTACCATTTAGGTGGCGGTTGTCGACGAATACGAGCCTCTTATTTCTGAAGTCGTTATTGGCTTTAAGGCATCACGAACGAGAAAAGCTTCTTTTAACAAGGATTATATTTATGGCGATTCCCAAAATAGCCAGCTACTCCATTCCGTTGGCTGAAACATTTCCGAAAAACAAAGTTCATTGGCATGTCCAAGCCGATAGAGCAGTACTGCTCATTCACGATATGCAAAAGTACTTTATCAACTTTTTTGATCATTCTCAGGCACCCGTTCCTGAGTTATTAGCGAATATTTCAGAGCTGAAATCACTGGCTCGTCAGGCAAATATCCCCGTGGTGTACACAGCACAACCTCCTAACCAAGACCCAGTAGAGAGAGCGCTGCTGACTGATTTTTGGGGAACAGGGCTGACAAAAGATACTGAGATTGTGTCTGAGCTTTCACCTGAAGACGGGGATATCCAATACACCAAATGGCGTTATAGCGCGTTTAAGAAAACGCCGCTGTTGGAGTGGATGAAAGAGACACAGCGTGACCAGTTGATCATTGTGGGTGTCTATGCACATATAGGTATCTTATCAACGGCGTTAGATGCCTTTATGTTGGATATACAGCCTTTTGTGGTCGGTGATGCTGTGGCTGATTTCTCTTTGGAAGATCATCATCATACGTTGAAATACATCACAGAGCGTGTTGGCTGCGTGACTTCGCTTGAGGCACTAAAACCACAAATGATCCACAGACAAGAAACCAGATTATTGAGCCTTGAACAGATGCGTCAGCAAGTGGCTGAGCTATTGGATCTCGATTTAGATGAAGTGGATGTAGATGAGAAGCTCACTTTTCTTGGCTTAGATTCTATCCGTGCGGTTACCTTATTTGAATCATGGCGCAAGATGGGCATAGAGTGCGCCTTTTCAGAGATGATTAAATATTCAACTTTAAGAGAGTGGTGGCATGTGATGGAGCCTAGTGTTGTTGCTCAGTCGTCACATCAAGTCACGGACACGCGTTCCACTGAAGAGCAACCGGTTTGAGTATACTGGGCGACTAGACTAGCGAAAGAGAACGCATCGCCCAGAAAAAGCCGATATCGACGATATCGGCTTTTTCATCTTCACGTTATTTTGAGCGCCTGTATTGCCATGATTAGTGAGAGTATTGCGTTCTTAACCATTTCTTGTTGACTTTGCCCACGGGGGTTTTGGGTAATTCATCGACGAAATGGATGTGATCAGGGATCTTAAATTCTGCTAATCCTTGAGCGTGTAAAAATCGTTTCAGAGTAATGGGTTTAAGCGTTTTACCATTATCTGGAACGACAATGGCGCAACTGCGTTCACCAAGAAACTCATCAGCAATAGCAACCAAAGCCACATCATGAACATCCTGATGTTGAAGTAGCAGGTTTTCAACCTCTTCGGCTGCGATTTTTTCTCCACCACGATTGATCTGATCTTTCTCTCGTCCCGTGACGATAATATTTCCTTCAGCCGTCCTACGCACTCTGTCACCTGTGATATAGAAGCCTTGGTCGGTGAATGAGCGCTGGTTATGTTCTGGAGCTCGGTAATAACCTCGAATCGTATAAGGGCCTCTGGTCATGAGTAAGCCTTCCTCACCCATGGCGGCGGGCTCACCCTCATCGTTGATTATCATCACTTCATCATCAGTTGAAATTGGGCGTCCTTGAGTAGTAACAATCACGCTGAGTGGGTCATCAAGTCGTGTGTAATTAACCAACCCTTCAGCCATTCCAAACACTTGCTGTAATTGACAGTGAAGAGTCGTCGGTAAGCGCATTGCTGCGGCCTCACTAAACTTCGCTCCGCCGACTTGTACCAGAGTGAGGCTCTCGATGTTTTCTGTAGCGGACTCGGCGTATTTCATCCACAGTAGCGCTAACGGCGGCACTAGTGCTGCGACAGTAATGTGGTGCTTCTCAATTAAACGGAAAGCGGTGTGCGGTGTGGTATCGGAAGCGAGCACGACACAACCGCCGGCGTAAAAGACGCCCAATGCGCCGGGCGAGCTGAGTGGAAAGTTATGCGCAACGGGAAGAACACACAAATACCTCGTTTGTGGACCAAACTGACAAATTTGAATGCTACCAAGTACGCTATAAGCGTAGTCATTGTGCGTACGAGGGATCAATTTGGGAGTACCGGTCGTTCCGCCGGAAAGCTGAAAAAAAGCCACTTGATCAGCCAAGACCGAATGAGTAATAGGATCGTCTTCCCCGCAGTGGTAAAGCGTATCTAATTCCTGAATTTGCTCGTGTGAGGATTGACCGCAAACAATGGTATGCAAGAGATAAGGGCAACTACTTCGTAGTTTCTGCGCGGTCTGCTTCGCGTCAAAGCCCACGATATCGTCTGAAAAAATATAGGCTTTGGCGTGAGTATGTTGGCAAAAATAGCTCAGCTCTAGATAGCGGTGCGCTGGCAGAGCTAGAACCGGTTTAATGCCTCGCATGGTCAAGGCAAAAAAGCAGAGATAGAATTCAGCACGATTGGCCATTTGTAGTACGACATTATCACCCCGCTGCAAACCTAGTGAGCTCAAGCCAGCCGCAAGGCTGATCATTTTCTGATATAAATTTTGATAGCTGTACTGGCCGAACTCATCAATCAGTGCGATGGCGTCAGGGCTTTTTTTGACGGAATCACTGAAGTAATCAAATAAGGTTCTTTGTTGCCAGTAGCCTTGCTCACGATAGCGGTGGCTGAATTGCTCTGGCCAAGGGGTAAAATCGGTCGGGTTAAGATTATTCATGACCACTCCTTAGGCGGTAAGCAATTCATCAATTTCAATACCAGCGGCTTTCAAAATGGTACTCATTTTGGCCCCTGTTTCATCAAGTTCACTCTGCGGTGAAGATTCATTCACAATGCCAGCTCCAGCGAACACACTCATCTCGTTTTGGCTCACTTCAGCACAGCGTATCGTGACAACCCACTCGCCATTCCCCCGAGCATCGCACCAACCGATCATGCCAGTGAAGTAGCCGCGGTCGAAGGTTTCGATCTGCTTAATCGCTTGATAAGCCGATAATCTTGGATAACCACACACCGCGGGTGTTGGGTGTAACTCTGCTGCAATGCGCAGCGAGTTAATCATCGGATCATCGGCTTGTCCTTCAAGCACTGTTGATAAATGCAGCATCGTTTCGGTTTCAATCACTGATGGGACCATAGGGGTAAATAAGTTATGGCAGTAGCGGCTGAGTACTTTCTCAACTTCCTCGACGACGAAGGCATGTTCATTCAGATCTTTTTGCGTATCAAGTAATGAAGCAGAGCGTTGTTGGTTTTGCACCGCGTTGTTTGATTTAGGCCGCGAGCCTGCTAGGGGGTTAGAAACGATAAACCCGCCTTTCTTCGCCAACAACAACTCGGGACTGGCTCCCATTAACTTGGCGTTAGGGCCAATTTCAGTAGAAAAAGTGTAGCCATTGCGATTGATGGACAACAGATTACGCAATAAACGAGTTTGATCGATGTGTTGCGGAGTCGAGAGTTTCACTAAACGTGATAGCACCACTTTTGATAGTTCGGTGGTATTAAACAGCTCAAGTAAGGTTGTGACTCCTTGTTTGTAGTCGTTGCCTGTTGGCGGTGAAACAATGGTCGCTTTGTGGCTCTGCTGCTCCTCTTTTTCACTGGCCCGCGGGCTACCAGAAACATAGAGCTTTTCTGGAATAAAGAAACGCGTCGCCGTCTCTTCATTAAAAGGAATCGTCGCAAATAAAATAGGATTATCGTACTCATCTGTTTGTGCTGCTTCTAGCATCTTGGTTGCTTGATCCGCCAGCTCACAGAATGGGATCGCTTGATTGAACTGATGAGCGACTCCCACGCCAAGCATGGTGTTGTGAGGCGAAGCAAAAAAGAAGGGAGATTCTTTTAAGTGCTCATCCAATAGCTGATTAGCCATTTTTGAAAACCCAATAACTTCACGTTTCATCACCAAAACTCCATTAATAACGTGTTACGCCTAATTGCTTATTATTTTACAAACCACTAAAGTACGCAGATTATATATGATAATAATTATCAATAACAAATGATAATTAATGTTATTAACTAAGGCTGAGATTCAGTTATGGCTATGGTTTAGTGTGGATTTAACGGAGTAAAGTTAGGAAAATGATGAAATTAGACGAAACGGTTTTATTGACTGGAGCCGGACAGGGGATTGGTTATGCCGTATTGGAATCTTTACTGGCGAGCGGTTATCGAGTTGTAGCGACGGATAGAAATCACCACCAATTAACTCAGCAATTAGCGAGTTTGAACGCGCGCTATACCGAGCAGCTTCATTGCTATGAGCTTGATTTACAGCATCATGACGACGTAAAAAAAAGGGTACAAGAACTGAATGAGCGCTATCAGTTTGATCATTTCATCAGCTGCGCGGGCATATTGCACCTTGGTTCAATAACCGAATTATCGATGTCAGAGATCAAAGCGATGTTTGATGTCAATACGTTTGGCACCTTAGCCGCTTTGAAAGGGGTTGCGATAGGAATGAAAGTGCGCCAGCGTGGCAATGTTATTGTGATTGGCTCTAATTCAGCGAATACGCCTCGGCTCAATATTGGAGCATATGCGGCATCTAAATCGGCTTTGCATATGTTGGTCAAGTGCGCAGCTCTTGAGCTTGCAAACGATGGAATTCGATGCAATATCGTTAGCCCAGGCTCAACACGCACCGAAATGCAAACGCAGTTATGGAACAGCGAATATGGTGAAAGAGAAGTGATAAAAGGTAATCTTGAACAGTACCGTTTGGGGATACCCCTTGGCAAAATGGCGGAGCCCGAAGACATTGCTGGGGTTGTTATGTTTTTGATGTCGAATGCAGCAAGTCAAATCACCATGCATGATTTGAGAGTGGATGGCGGCGCTACGCTCGATAATTAGGTGAAGGCCACTGACGATAGGCAAGGTGAAGCAAACGGGAGCTTCACCTTAGTGGTCGTTTACACTGGAGCGTGACAATATTGCTGCTGTTGAAGTGTTGCGACCGCATCATCGAGCGTATTTAAAAAGCACATTGTATCCTCCCAACTTAAGCACTCATCAGTGATCGATTGACCGTAGCAGAGCGGGCCTTTATCCAAAGCTTGGCTACCGCCTTGCAAAAAGCTTTCGCACATTACTCCCGCAATGTGGCGCTCTCCAGACAGCAGTTGCTGGGCTATGTTGTTTATTACATCCAATTGATTCTTAGCGATTTTTCCACTATTGCCGTGGCTGCAGTCAACCACTAGCCTACTACTGAGTTGGCTATGGTGTAATTGATAAGCCGCACTTTTAACACTGTGACTTGCATAGTTTGGCGTGACACCACCACGTAAAATAATATGGCAATATGGATTACCTTGAGTTTGCACCGCAACCGGTTGTCCATTCTCACCCGCCATAATCAACAGATGTGAATCGTTAGCGGCATGAATCGCATCGATTGCAATTGTCGTATTGCCGTCAGTACCATTTTTAAAACCAATAGGGCAGTGCAATGCCGACGCGAGTTGGCGATGCGGTTGTGATTCTGTGGTTCTTGCGCCAACCGCACCCCAACAAATAAGGTCCGCGATATACGGAGCGATATGCGTATCTAAAAACTCAGTTGCTGTTGGTACACCTAGCGCTAAGACTGACTTGAGTAATTCACGGCTAGAGCTGAGCCCTTTGAGTAAGTTAAATTGACCGTTGAGATCAGGGTCAACCATGTATCCTTTCCAGCCAGTCCGCGTTCTCGGTTTTTCAAAATAGGTTCGCATCACCAATTTAAGAGTGCTGCTGAACTGTTTTTGTGCCTTTGCGAGTCGTTGTGCATAGTCAATTGCAGCCTCAGGGTCGTGGATTGAACATGGCCCAATAATCACCAACATCCTTGAGTCACGACCCGCCAAGATATTTTGAATATCTTGTCTGTGTTGGTGAACGGCCATTGATCGTTGATTATCGGTTTCTGATGATTTGTCTAGAAGGTAGAGATTGGGTAAAGGAGTGATTGATGAAGCGTTCATCACATTATGTAGAGATTTCATGGGCACTATCCGCATAAACATTACGACGTAATGATAACCATTATCATTAATTGTTTTCGATAGTGTGAAACATTTGTACAATTGTCAATATGTAAATTTGGTTCTGATCACCCTGTATATAGGCTTTCGACGTTATTGATTCATGTGTGGTGAACCAGTCTCTCCATTTTGTTATTGAATCGCTTTGATGTGAAAAATTAATGAATACTTAGGTTTATGGTGGATTTAATCGTTCTCGTGATTTTGATTAAGTTGGCCAACAGAGTTCAATAATCGTTCCGCCTTTATTGCTTATACGACAACTAACGCTTCCTTCATGTGCTGTGGCAATAGCAGCAACAACGGCCAATCCTAATCCGCTGCCGCTTTTTGGGGTGTCCTTAGCACTGCGAAATGCTGTAAAAATATGCGGAATTAAATCAGGTGAAACTCCCGGGCCAGAATCTTCCACATTTAAATGGCAAAAGCCATCTTTAAGCTGAGTAGAGATAGTTATTGCACCCGGAAGAGCATATTTACTCGCATTTTCCAGTATAGCCAACAAAGCTTGTCTTATTCTGGTTGGGTCACAAAAGACAGATTGTGTGGTTACATTAAGTTCTACATGTTGATTTGCTTCATTCAGCATATTTACCGACAAATCAGTAAGTAATTTTATTTCTGTCGCTAAGTTGGTTTCTTTTCTATTTATTCTTAATTCATCACTATTCATTAAGCTAATAACACGCAGATCTTCTATTAATCGAGATAACCCTTCAATTTGTACTAATAGTTTAGTGAACTGGTTTTTATCTGGAGTAAAGACACCTTCTGCTAACCCTTGTAATCGGCCCCGTAAAATTGTCACCGGGGTTCTGAGTTCATGGGCGATCGCTGCATTCCAAAAGGCGTGCTCTTCTGTCATTCGTTGAAGTTTATCCGCTAAGAGGTTGAAATCGTCTACTAATAAAGCGGCTTCACCTAATGAACGGTCTCCAACGTTAGCGCGGAAATGTAAGTCGCCTTCAGCGATTTTTCGCATTCCTTGCGCAACAGCACTTAGCGGTTCCAAAATGCGTTGGGATAACTTAGTAGCAAGTTTGACGGCTAGCAGAATGACAATAACGCAGGTTAGTGCGAGCCAAACCCATTCTGGCCAAGAAGGAGTGAGAGCATCTTCACTCGGTATATAATTGGGCCAATATTTATCCCAAAGATAGTAAAAAATAAACGAGCCCATTGTGGCAAGTAATGCTGAACCGATTGCGATTTTTATCATTGAGAATGCAATCTGACGGCTCAAACCACTTAATTTCATTGGTCGCCCTTAAAACGGTAACCGACACCACGAACACCAGCCGGAACGCCTTGAATACCGTAGGCTTCAAGTTTTTTGCGGATTTTGCTGATGTGGCTGTCGATCGTTCGTTCCAGCGTGTCACCCTCAGGTAGGCACGTACTTAATAGTTCTGTTCGGCTAAACACTCGCTTGGGTGAACGAATGAAGTGAGTCAACAACTTAAACTCAGTTAAGGTTAGCAGTAGAGTATGACGTTCTCCATCCACATGAACAGCGATTTCGTGACTCTCTAAATCGACTTCAAACGGTTCGGCTCGCAGTATATTTTTGTTGTGAAGTTGATTCACTTCTAAGGTGCGTCTTAGAACGGCTTGGACTCTCGCGACGACTTCTGCCGGATTAAACGGCTTAACGACGTAATCATCAGCTCCGATTCTGAGTGCCATCAATTTATCTAAATCTTGGTCCATTGCGGTAAGCATGATGACAGGGGTGTTACTTTTCTGACGAAGTTCCGACAACACTTTCCATCCATCCATTTTAGGCATCTGGATATCAAGCAGTATAAGATCTGGCTTCATGGATGAATGAAGTTCTAGTGTTCTTTGACCATCTGCAGCGTGAATCGTACGCATATTGCTGCGCGTTAGATAAGCGGAGAGTATATCGACAATTTCAAATTCATCCTCAGCGATCAGAATTAACGCCTGACGATAAGACCCGGTTCCTGAATCTGGGCCTGAATCTGCAGCAAATTTCTGCCCCTCAACGTACAAATTGTTCATCTCCATCAAATCTCCACATTCACTCAGCGGGACCTCCACACACAGGTATTAGACTCAACAACTATCGACAGCGGATAGTCCGCTTTGATTTGTTCAGAGGATACCTCAGTGAAAAAGATAAATATATGTGTATCTAGTAGCTTACATATATTGGTACTTTTCTTTTTAGTTGGCTGTAATCAATCCAATAAAGATGAAAGTGAAGTCGGACTAAAAGAGTCTTTGCCTTTAGTTTCAACGATAACAATACAACCACAACATTTAGATGTTTATGAAGAGCTTCCCGGAAGAGTGTTGGCCGTGCGCGTTGCAGAGATTCGCCCACAAGTGGTTGGGATAGTACAACATCGCTTGTTCAAACAAGGTGCTGAAGTGAAAGCTGGCCAGTCGTTATTCCAGATTGATCCTGCGCCATTTGAAGCGGAAGTTGATACTGCCAAAGCAAACTTACAGAGAGCGCAGGTGACTTATCAACGTGCTCTGGAAAAAGAGTTACGATTAAAACCTTTGGTAAAAAAAGATTCTATCAGTCGTCAAGACTATGACGATGTGGTTTTGCTCCGAGATCAAGCTGTTGCTGATGTTGCGGTCGCTAAAGCGACTCTCACTCGTCGTATGCTTGATCTGAAGTTTGCAAATGTGACCGCACCGATATCTGGACTGATAGAGCAAACCTTGGTGACCGAGGGTGCATTAGTCAGCAGTACGGATGCAGTACCGATGGCGCGTATCCAACAGGTCGATCAAGTCTTTGTTGATATTCGTCGACCTGCGTCTTCATTAGAAGCTATTCGTGAAGATTTAGCAGCAAATGCAGATGGTGAACCTGGTGTTGATGGAACAAAAATTAAAATTTTACGCAGTAACGGCACCCCTTATCCAGTCAAAGGCCAAATCCTGTTTTCTGGTATCAATATTGACGTAAGCACTGGCGATGTTTTGCTGCGCGTGCTCGTAGATAACTCTCAACGCTGTTTATTACCGGGGATGTTCGTAAAAACCAAAGTACTTCATTCGAGTTATAACCACGCGTTAATGGTTCCGCAACAGGCGGTTATGCATCTTGCAGGTGCTCCTCATCTTTGGAGTATTGATCAGGAAGGATATGCACATTTAAAACCTGTAAAGCTCGGAGAATTGATTGATGGTCAGTACCGCGTGAAATCGGGCGTTCATGAAAGAGAAAATATCGTAGTCGAGGGCAAGGAAAGGCTTGAGAGCGGCGTTCTCGTAGACCAACGCAAATGGGAAGAACCTGAGGTTCTTTTAACATCTGCGACAAACTGATTAAGGTTAGAGTGGCTTTTTATGTCTCAGTTTTTTATTCATCGCCCCGTATTTGCTTGGGTTATTGCTCTTTTCATTATTTTGTTTGGATGTATTTCTATTCCGAAGTTACCTATTTCTCGTTACCCGTCTGTGGCGCCTCCAACGGTCAGTATTATGGCGACGTATCCGGGAGCCAGTCCGAAGGAAATGAATGATGGTGTGCTTAGTCTTATTGAGGGTGAGCTGTCGAACGTTAAGAACTTAATGTATTTCGAGTCGTCTGCTGACAACTCCGGTTCTGCGTCTATTACGGTTACATTTAAGCCGGGAACAGACTCTGATATGGCGCAAGTTGACGTTCAAAACCAACTGAAAGCGGTTGAATCTCGTTTACCGCAGGTGGTGCGTCAAAGCGGCTTGTCCGTAGAATCTGCTACATCCAACTTTTTGATGATTGTCGGGTTGAAATCTGATGATAACCGCTTTGATGAAATCGCATTGAACGACTATTTGGCTCGCAACATCGTAGATGAATTGCGCCGTATTGAAGGTGTAGGGCGTGTTCAGTCATTTGGTGCTGAGAAGGCAATGAGGATCTGGGTTGACCCGAGTAAGCTCAATTCATTGGGTTTAACAATGAATGATGTTAGTCAGGCTATCACTTCGCAAAATACACAAATCGCACCCGGAAGTATCGGTGCTGCACCGACGGTTTTAGGGCAACGAGTAACGGTTCCATTAACCGTTCAAGGCCAGTTAACCAGCGTTGAAGAATTCTCTAATATCATTCTTCGTGCAAACAACAATGGCTCGAAAGTCGTCCTAAGTGACGTTGCGCGTGTTGAAATCGGTTCTCAATCCTATGGTTATTTGAATCGTGAAAATGGTAAAACAGCGACGGCTGCGGCTATTCAGCTTACTCCGGGAGCGAATGCCGTTAAAACTGCAGATGCGGTACAAAAGCGTTTGGCGGAGTTGAGTCAAAGTCTACCTTCTGGGATGACCTATTCAATTCCATTTAATACAGCACCTTTCGTTAAAGTTTCGATCAATAAGGTTATTCATACCTTAGTTGAAGCTATGGTGCTGGTGTTTTTTGTTATGTTTCTGTTTTTACAGAATATTCGTTACACCTTGATCCCCGCTATTGTTGCACCGATAGCCTTGTTGGGGACGTTCACCGTCATGTTGTTAACTGGCTTTTCAATCAACGTGTTAACGATGTTTGGTATGGTTCTGGCGATCGGTATTATCGTCGATGATGCGATTGTCGTTGTCGAAAACGTGGAACGATTGATGTCGGAAAAAGGCTTATCTCCGAAAGAAGCGACATCTAAGGCGATGAAAGAGATTACTGGCGCCATTATAGGCATCACACTTGTGTTAACGGCAGTTTTCATCCCGATGGCATTTGCCAGTGATTCGGTTGGCGCCATTTATAAGCAGTTTACCTTATCGATGGCAGTATCAATTCTGTTCTCAGCATTTTTGGCTCTAACACTAACACCGGCGCTTTGTGCCACGTTGCTAAAGCCGGTTAATGCTAATCACCATGAGCAAACAAGATTTGCGAAATGGTTTAATCGTGGCTTTAACCGAATGAACAATCGGTATGAATCTCAGGTCAACGTGTTAGTGAATCGCAAAGGACGAATGATGCTTGGCTTTGTGTTTCTGTGCGCGATTTTGGTTCTAGTGTATAGGCAGCTGCCGTCATCGTTTTTGCCAGAAGAAGACCAAGGATATTTTATTACCAATATTCAGCTTCCAGCAGACGCAACCACAGTGCGTACGTTGGATGTTGTGAAAAAATTTGAACAGCATGCGTTAAGCCGTCCAGCAATTGAGTCAACAATGACAGTGATTGGTTTTGGATTTTCCGGTTCAGGTACTAACACCGCGCAGAGTTTTACCACGTTGAAAGATTGGGAATCACGCGACGATACCACAGCACTGGATGAGTTAAGACTTGCTGAGGAGGCGATGGCTGACGTAAAAGAAGGCACGGTTATGCACATGCTACCTCCTTCTATTGAAGAGCTAGGTACGAGCTCTGATATTACGTTTTTCTTGCAAGATCGCGGAAATCAGGGATACGAGGCATTAAAAGCCGTTGAGACGAAGATGTTAGAGTTGGCGAAAAATAGCAAATCACTTAGCGATGTCTATTCTGATGGGCTTCCTGCGGGTACAAGTATTCATTTAGATATTGATCGCCAGAAAGCTGAGGTGTTAGGTGTTTCATTCACGAGTATTAGTGAGACGCTATCAACGGCGATTGGATCACTATACATCAACGACTTTCCTAATGAAGGCAGAATGCAGCAAGTCATTATGCAAGCAGATGCTTCATCAAGGATGCAGATTGAGGATGTGCTCAAGCTCTATGTGCGAAATATTAATGGTGGAATGGTTCCGCTATCAGAAATTGTGACACCTATTTGGTCTGAGTCAGCTCCGCAGTTTATTCGCTTCCAAGGTTATCCTGCGGTTCGAATTTCTGGTAGTGCAGCTGCGGGCGTTGCCAGCGGAGATGCGATGGCTGAAATAGAACAAATGGCTAAGCAACTTCCGTCAGGCTTTACCATTGCATGGACAGGGCAGGCATTACAAGAGCTTCACTCAGCGAAACAAGCACCGATGTTAATGGCACTGTCGATGCTAGTCGTTTTCTTAGTGCTTGCGGCACTTTATGAGAGTTGGGCTATTCCTTTATCGGTGATGTTGGTCGTGCCCTTGGGATTGTTAGGTGCGGTACTCGCTATTGTGGTTCGTGACATGCCAAACGACGTTTTCTTCAAAGTCGGCATGATCACCGTAATTGGTCTTTCGGCGAAAAACGCAATTCTAATTGTAGAGTTTGCCAAACAGTTAAGAGAGCAAGGCAACGGATTGGTTCAGTCAGCCGTTCAAGCGGCGAAGTTGCGATTAAGACCTATCTTGATGACCTCTCTGGCATTTGGTCTTGGTGTTGTACCACTGATGCTGGCTTCAGGCGCTAGTGCAGAGACTCAACGAGCTATCGGAACCGGTGTGTTCGGTGGAATGGTTAGCGCTACATTACTTGCCATTTACTTTGTACCTGTTTTCTTCGTGTTCGTGATGAGTATTCAAGAGCGTTATTTTAAAAATGAAAAATGAAATTATAAAACTCACTAAAGTGAAAAGTGACGAGCTGCCTGAATTTAAAACTAAGTTACAGCAGACTTTTACCAATGCGTTAATCGAACAGTTTGGCCCATCTTACAGTGAGCCGATACCTTCCGATGAAGATATATTTGGCTCTTTTAACGCCAAGGGTGCCGTAATAAATCATATCGTACTCGGCGAGGAGAGAGTGGGTGGTGTGGTGCTGAATATTAATACGGATACCCAATATAACAGTCTCGACCTGTTTTTTATTTATCCCGAAAGTCATAACAAAGGTTTAGGGCAGAAATCATGGAGAGCCATTGAAGCTACATATCCAGAAACTAAGGTTTGGACAACAGTTACGCCTTATTTTGAAAAAAGGAACATCAACTTCTATATCAATAAGTGTGGCTTTCATATTGTTGAGTTTTATAATAAATTTCATCCGAAAAAAAATTATGAAGTTAATGGTATAGAGGATGGGATAGATTCAAATGAAGATGATTTTTTCAAATTTGAAAAAATCATGAACCTTCGTTAAAACCGGACAACTTATATCTCGGAAGGAGAAAATAGCCTCTTATATAACGTTGGTAACGTTCTTGGTGGTTATATTTTCTTACAACTCGGTCATACTAATATTGTTCACATCAAAGGTCTAGATAGTTAGCCGGACTCAAGAGCATGTTGTAAAGGCTATAAAGTTAGTTTACCTCCGATTGATATAATTATTCGCTAGAAAACAAGTCAATTTATCGATGAGATTTCCTTGAAACAGGTTCATTAACCTAGAGGTAAGTGCTAGCAGTATCACGAAGAGAGAAATAGGCGTTTTTAGAAAGGTTCTTTTGTGCTCAGACATCTACTTATTAGCCATGAAAATCGCTTAATTTCAATGGTGTTGTAATTTATATGTCTAGGAGTAAATATGCATAGGTTCAAACTATCATTGGCAACAATACTCATTCTTTCATCGTGTTCTGCTTATGCAAATGAGCAAATTAAGAACGGCAAATTTAACGGGAACATGGATGGTTGGTGGAATGCTGGTGCAGATGTAAAAATCAAAAATGGCGAAGCATGTCTTGAGATTAGAAGTCCAGGAGAGAATCCTTGGAATGTGATTTTAGGACAGGGCGGGATTGGGTTGGCAAACAAAGCAGATTATGAAGTTTCATTTGATGCTTATGCAACCGTTGATACTCAAATGAGAACGCTTATTCAGCATGAAGGTCCTCCTTATACCAACTATTTTGTGGATGATACAAAAGTCTCACTGAAGAAGAAGAGCTATAAGTTTAAGTTCAGCCATGATGTTGAAAGCGATGCTAAAACTGAGTTCCAGTTTCAAATGGGCGCCCAGAAAAAGGGAACCGTATGCGTTAGCAATGTTTCAGTCGTCGGTGAGAAATACATTGAAGAGCTGAAGATAAATTCTGTTCGTGCTAACCAAGTCGGTTACCTTCCTCAAGCAGATAAGTTTGTGTTTGTCGCGAATGAATCTAAAGAGCCCTTAAAGTGGGTGCTAACAAACAACAGCAATATCAATGTCGATTTAGGTAAAACGGAAGTTTTTGGTCTTAATAAGGCATCAGGCGAGTTTATTCACCGTATTGACCTATCGAACTACAGATCAGATATGAGTGGCTTGAAAGTAAAAGTCGGTGAAGACGAGAGCTTGCCATTTAGCATTAGCAAAGATATCTACAGTCAGTTGAAGTACGATGCATTGTTTTACTTCTACCAAAACCGTAGTGGTATTGAGATTGATAAGGCTCTGGTACAGCGTGACGATCTAGCGCGTCCCGGCGGTCATATGAGCGATGTGGTTACCTGTTTTAATAAGACGGACAGCTGGGGTAATAAATGGCCAGGCTGTGATTTTTCTGTCGATGTAACTGGCGGTTGGTATGACGCTGGCGACCATGGTAAGTATACGGTTAACAGCGGTATCTCGACTTGGACTCTTTTGAACCTGTTTGAAAGAGGTAAATGGCTAGATAACGCACCAATTCCTTTTGCAGAAGGGAAAGTGAAAATTCCAGAAGCTGGAAATGGCGTTAATCCTTTGTTGTCAGAGGCTCGTTGGAATATCGAATTTATATTGGCAATGCAGATCCATAGTGACAAACCTGTAGCGGTTCCTGTTGGTGACCAGTCTGAAGACAAAACACTTAAACTGACTAAGATTGACGCAAAAGGTATGGCTTTCCATAAAGTTGCTGATGAAGCTTGGACAGGTATGCCACTGCCACCTCATATGGACACCCAGAAGCGATATGTGGGTTATCCAACCACTGCGGCTACGTTGAACTTGTCAGCAATTGGTGCTCAATGTGCGCGAATTTGGAAAGAGATTGATCCTGCGTTCTCAAAAAACTGTTTGAATGCGGCGCAAGAGGCTTGGGAAGCCGCGAGCAAAAATCCTAATATTCTTGCCTATGATAACTTCACAGGGTCGGGCCCATATGATGATAAAGAGCTTTCAGACGAGTTCTACTGGGCTGCAAGTGAACTTTATATCACCACTGGTGACAGCAAGTACCTTAAAGCACTGAAAGCTTCTCCTCATTATCTAGAGACACCAAAAGGTAACATTGAAGCAGATGGCGAAATGTTCTGGGGGTACACAGCGCCTTTAGCAACAATAAGCTTGGCCGTTGTGCCTAATGGATTGGGTGATGATCAAATTAAAGTTGCAAGGAAAAACTTAATCGCAACCTCTGATAACTTTGTGGGCCAGATTAATAACGAGGGTTATCATATTCCTTACACGGTAGAAGAGTATCCATGGGGATCGAACTCGAGTTTTGTAAATAGAGCTATCTTCTTAATCTATGCGAATGATTTCACCGGCGATATTAAGTATGTAAAAGCGGCTGCAAATGCGATGGATTACTTACTAGGCGCGAACCCAATGAACCTGTCTTATATTACAGGTTACGGCACCAATGCGGCTAAAAGTCCACATCACCGTTTTTGGGCACATGCTGCGGATGAAAAGTCACCAGCTCCAGCACCTGGCGCACTAGTGGGTGGACCCAACTCCGTGAGTTACAGTGATCCAGTCGCTGCGACATTGAAGGGGCAGTGTGTTGGCCAAACCTGTTATAGAGATAACATTAATGCATGGTCGTTTAATGAGATCACGATTAATTGGAATGCTCCTCTCGTTTGGGTTTCTTCTGCTTTGGATGAAGGGCAATTATATTGATTAACGGGTCACTTTTTTGGTTTGGGGAAAATATTTATGCACCTAAACTTCTAAGCTAGTACGAGTCAGGAAAAGACGTTAAGAGAATACAATCCCTTGAAATAGCTAGATTTAGATACAAAAAAAGACGTCCTGGGACGTCTTTTTTCTGGAATTTGGCTCCCCCTGCAAGACTTGAACTTGCGACATACGGATTAACAGTCCGCCGTTCTACCGACTGAACTAAGGGGGAATTGCTTTGAGCGGTGCGAATGGTAGCGAGTGGGGTGTCCAGTGTCAACCTTTCCAGCCGAAGAAAAAGTAAAAATATTTCCCTGAAAATACTTTACTTTTCTGTACCCCTTATCGGCATTAGGCTAGGTTTAGTTATCCACCAAAATTGTGGATAAGTGTGTTGACGAATCCTGAGCAATTCGTTTCATCAATGAATGTTGAGTTATTACTCTACTCATTTGTTGAGTTTATTTTTTATATAACACTATGTTTTTTATTTTATTTTTTGATTTATCAACTGAAATTATCAATAAGAAATGAAAATGAATGGCGATGAGAAAAAGGGAGTCATTTTGAAATTTTGGGGAAAACAAGTGGATTATTTTTGAAAGTTAGGAGTGGTTTTTTACGAATCTGGCCGAAGATGGTAGCAAACGTATGGAGAAGAAACTAGCATTTTTTCAAAACAGGGGTGATTTACGACGCAACTATTTTGAACAATTACTTGCAACAAAACATGGCTAACAGCGAGAATGCCTATTCAGTTATAGAGGACAACGGCATTATGAGCAAAACGTTTGAATTGGTATCGGGTTATCAACCGTCAGGCGATCAACCTACGGCGATCAAGCAATTGTTTGATGGGCTAGATGCAGGTCTTGCTCATCAAACCTTATTGGGTGTGACGGGTTCAGGGAAAACATTCACCTTGGCTAATGTGATCGCCAAGGCGCAGCGTCCGGTTATCTTGTTGGCACCGAATAAAACGCTCGCAGCCCAGCTGTATGGTGAGATGAAGTCATTTTTCCCCAATAATGCGGTTGAGTATTTCGTCTCTTATTACGACTACTATCAGCCAGAGGCGTATGTGCCGACCACGGACACATTTATAGAAAAAGATTCCTCGATTAACTCACACATAGAACAAATGCGACTCTCCGCGACTAAAGCGCTGCTTGAGCGTAAAGATGCGATTATTGTGGCTTCTGTATCGGCGATCTACGGTTTGGGTGATCCTGATTCTTATCTGAAAATGATGCTGCATGTTCGCCGTGGCGATGTAATGGATCAGCGCGACATTATCCGCCGTTTAGCCGAGCTCCAATACACACGTAACGATATGGCGTTTGAACGTGGTCAATTTAGAGTTCGTGGAGAGGTGATCGATATCTTTCCCGCGGAGTCGGATTATGCGGCCGTGCGTGTTGAAATGTTTGATGATGAGGTAGATTGCATCAGTTTGTTTGACCCATTGACGGGCGCAATGATTCAGCGAGATCTTCCTCGCTATACCATCTATCCTAAAACGCACTATGTTACGCCAAGAGAGCGCATTGTCGATGCGATAGAGCACATCAAAGAGGAGCTGCGAACTCGCCAAGCCTACCTGTTGGAAAACAATAAACTACTCGAAGAGCAGCGCATATCGCAGCGTACTCAATTTGATATTGAAATGATGAATGAGCTCGGTTTTTGTTCAGGTATTGAAAACTATTCACGTTATCTTAGTGGGCGAAAAGAGGGAGAGCCGCCTCCGACCCTGTTTGACTATCTACCGCATGACGGTTTATTGATTATCGACGAATCACACGTAACCGTGCCGCAAATTGGCGCGATGTTCAAAGGCGATCGTTCACGCAAAGAAACGTTAGTGGAGTTTGGTTTCCGGTTGCCTTCCGCTTTAGATAACCGTCCATTAAAGTTTGAAGAGTTCGAATCACTTGCGCCGCAGACGATTTTTGTTTCTGCTACCCCGGGCAACTATGAGCTAGAAAAATCAGCCGGACAAATTGTGGATCAAGTGGTGCGCCCAACCGGACTACTTGATCCCGTGCTGGAAGTACGACCAGTCGCAACACAAGTGGATGATGTGTTGTCAGAGATCCGCATTCGCTCAGCGAAAGATGAACGTGTGCTGATCACGACATTGACTAAACGCATGGCTGAAGACTTAACTGAGTATCTTCATGAACATGGGGTTAAGGTCAGATATCTGCACTCAGATATTGATACTGTTGAGAGGGTTGAGATTATTCGCGACCTTCGCCTAGGCGAGTTTGATGTGTTAGTGGGTATTAACTTACTGCGTGAAGGTTTGGATATGCCTGAAGTCTCTCTCGTCGCAATTCTTGATGCGGATAAAGAAGGCTTTCTACGTTCAGAACGTTCATTAATTCAGACCATTGGCCGTGCGGCACGTAACATTGAAGGCAAAGCGATTCTCTATGCTGACCGCATTACTAACTCAATGAAGAAAGCGATGGATGAGACAGATCGTCGCCGTGAAAAGCAGCAAGCACATAATGAAGAACAAGGGATAACACCTCAGGCGCTGAAACGTAATGTCAAAGATATTATGGAGTTAGGTGATATTACTAAGTCCAAGCAGCAGAGGATGAGCAAACAAGTACCTTTGTCGAAGGTGGCAGAAAGCTCGCAAACTTATGAAATATTCACGCCACTACAACTGGAAAAAGAGATCGCCAAACTAGAAGGGTTAATGTACAAACACGCACAAAACCTAGAATTTGAATTGGCTGCCGAAAAGCGTGACCAAATTGAAAAACTGCGTCAGCAGTTCATTACCAACAGTTAAAAAAATAGCCAATAGAAAAAGGTCTATTGGCTGTTATTTGTGAACACTTTATTCACTAACAACGTCAGTTGGCTAGGTGACCCCTAAGGGTCATATTGAATAGAGCACATATCGTGCCAATTAATTTTATGCAAAAAGGGCTATTAACTAACGAATTAGTGCCTTTTTGTTATTTTATTTTGCAAAATGCGAACCTTAATGCAATAGTTAAGGCAAAGTGCAAAATAATAATGGCTAGAATATGCAACCTGACTTTTCTCTACAAAAGGCTAAATATCTTTTGATGGTGGAAGATACGGCTTCCGTTGCGGCGCTGTATCGTTCATACCTCACCCCCCTTGAAATCGATATCAATATTGTTGGTACAGGTCGTGATGCGATAGAGAGTTTAGCTCACCGAGAGCCGGACCTCATATTGCTGGATCTTCGATTACCCGATATGACGGGCATGGACGTTTTACATGCTGTGAAAAGTCACTACCCCAATGTGCCAGTGATATTCATGACCGCTCATGGTTCGATTGATACCGCAGTGGAAGCGATGCGTCACGGTGCCCAAGATTTCTTGATCAAACCTTGTGAAGCAGACCGCTTGCGCGTCACGGTTAACAACGCCATACGTAAAGCTAGCAAACTAAAAAATGAGGCTGGTAACCCGGGTAATCAGAACTACCAAGGTTTTATCGGCAGCAGTCAAACCATGCAATCAGTCTATCGAACCATTGACTCAGCGGCCTCCAGTAAAGCCAGTATTTTTATTACTGGCGAAAGTGGCACGGGTAAAGAGGTGTGCGCAGAAGCGATTCATGCGGCCAGTAAACGTGGCGATAAACCCTTCATTGCGATTAACTGCGCCGCCATTCCTAAAGACTTGATAGAGAGTGAACTCTTTGGCCACGTGAAAGGCGCATTTACTGGCGCAGCGACCGACCGCCAAGGCGCAGCCGAGTTGGCTGATGGCGGCACACTGTTTTTGGATGAACTGTGTGAAATGGATTTGGATTTGCAGACCAAGCTGTTGCGCTTTATCCAAACGGGCACATTCCAGAAAGTGGGCTCATCGAAGATGAAAAGTGTCGATGTTCGTTTTGTCTGCGCTACCAACCGCGATCCATGGAAAGAGGTACAAGAGGGTCGTTTTCGTGAAGATTTGTACTATCGTCTTTATGTGATCCCATTGCATTTACCACCGCTACGCGAGCGAGGCGATGACGTTATTGAAATTGCTTACTCTTTGCTCGGCTTTATGTCTAAAGAAGAAGGCAAAGGTTTTGTCCGCTTAGCGCCAGAGGTTGTGGAGCGTTTTACGCGCTATGAATGGCCGGGTAATGTGCGTCAACTGCAAAACGTGTTGCGGAATGTGGTGGTATTGAACCACGGTAACGAGATCGAACTGAGCATGTTACCGCCACCGCTAAATCAAGTCGTGGATAACAAGATCCGATTAGCAAACCTAACGACGGATACGCGCAAGGAAAATATAACCGTGCACGATATTTTTCCTTTATGGATGACGGAAAAACAAGCCATCGAACAAGCGATAGAAGCGTGTGATGGTAATATTCCTAAAGCAGCCAGTTATTTAGACGTTAGCCCTTCAACGATCTACCGCAAGCTTCAAGCGTGGAACAGTAGAGAGAACTCATAGAGATATGGAACTGATCAATAAAAACAAAATTGCGCATTTGGCCCAAGAAATTGGAGAAGAGAATGTGCCAATATTGCTCGATATTTTTCTCAGCGAGCTGAGCGCCTATACACAGAAGCTAGCTGATCAAAATCTGCCGGATAAAATCGAATATTTAAAAGACATCAGCCATGCTCTAAAAAGCAGTGCCGCCAGCTTTGGTGCGGATAGATTGTGCGCTAAAGCAGTGGATATCGATAGCAAAGGAAAGGCAAACTGCATTTTTGATGAGGCTGAAGAAGTGGCGGCGATGCGCGCTCTTATCGAAGAGACGCATCGTTGCTATTGCCACTTGGTGGATTAACTGCCACTTGATGGATTAGCTTGTGAGTTGATTCTCAATTGCTTTTTGAAGTTTAACTCGGTCGTGCCGCCAGTCACGATTGGATGATGCTAGCTCTGTAGTGACACAATGCCAGTGTTCAGCCAGCTCCGGATGTGGTGTATCGCCGATCACCACATCGATTTTTCGTGCGTGGCAGGCGCGCTCACACCATTCCAATTTCTGCCGTAGCGACATGCGACCAGCAGGTCCTTGCTCGGGAGACAAGTTCTCAACAAAAATCAGCTTTGCTTTTACGTTTTGCTCAATGGCATTGCCAATTTCGGGCAGCAGTAGTGGTGGCATCACACTGGTGAGAAAGCTTCCCGGGCCAAGGATGATGCAGTCTGCTGCACTGATGGCGAGTATGGCTTCTTTGGTTGCTGGCACTTCAGGTGATAAATCTAAGCGCCTTAAATCTTCCGTCATCTCGTCCACGTTCGTTTCACCCGTGACCCAATGACCATCCATAGAAAGTGCACTAAGATCAGAAGGATGCTCTGACATAGGTAAAATATTAACATCGACTTTGAGCATGTTGCGGATCAAGTTGATCGCGTCTAAAGGGCGCACAGATAGGTTATCTAATGCAGTTAGCATCAAATTACCGAGGTTATGGCCATTGAGTTCTCCCGCACCTTTAAAGCGATATTCAAACATCATCGAACTGATGGAAGGCTCAGTGATCAACTGGTTGATACAGTTACGTGTATCGCCCCATGCAATGCCACCTTGGCAGTGGCGAATGCGCCCAGTGGAACCGCCGTTATCTGTGGTGGTTACAATCCCTGTCGCATTGGAGCCAAAATCTTTTAACGCCGCTAGCATGCGTCCAAGCCCATGTCCTCCGCCAATGGCGACGACTTTCTTTGAAGTGTATAGAGTCATCTGTTCTTCTTATTTTTTAATAATTAACTACAATTTAAATCAGCTTGTTCACAACCCATACTCATTAGGAGGTAAATTGGGTAATGGACTCTTTTTTTTTACGATAAGGGTAGAATCACTTACTAATATTAAGTATTTTACTTATCAGCTGCTGTAGAGATAGTTAATTATACTACCTCAACGGCTGCCATAGCTCCGAGCTTAACTGGCTAAGTCTCATTTTTGTGAGATAGGGTGGTTAAGCCAGTGGTCTAATACCACAAGGGCATAATTGGAAATGATTATGCCTCCCGTATTTGGAAAGGTGTTCCGTGGCGCAACAGTTCGAAGATAGATTCCAACGTAAATTTTATTATTTACGTTTATCTGTTACAGATGTCTGTAACTTTAAATGCACATATTGCCTGCCTGATGGTTATCAACCTTCGGGGCAGAAAAACTCGTCTTTTTTAACCCTTCCTGAAATACAACGCGTCGTGCGAGCCTTTGCCGACTGTGGTACGTCGAAAGTACGCATCACAGGGGGGGAGCCCACTTTGCGTAAAGACTTTAACGACATTATTGCTTGTGTGGCGAATACCGCTGGTATAGAGAAAGTGGCGACCACCACCAACGGTTACCGTATGGCCAAACAAGTAGAAGGTTGGCAATCGGCCGGGTTAACGCATATCAATGTCAGTGTCGATAGTCTTGATCCAAGAATGTTCCACCAAATCACGGGTGAAAACAAATTTACGCAAGTGATGGCGGGGATTGATCGCGCTTTTGAAGTCGGTTACCAGCAAGTTAAAGTCAACGTTGTGCTGCTAAAAGACCTTAATCATCAGCAGTTACCTGCTTTTTTAGATTGGATTAAACATCGCCCTATTCAACTTCGTTTTATTGAACTAATGCAAACTGGTGAAATGGACTCGCTGTTTGAGCGTCACCATATTTCAGGTGTTGCCATTCGTAATCAACTGATTGCCAATGGTTGGGTGCTGAAAACCCGAGCTCACAATGATGGGCCAGCGCAAGTATTTGTTCATGCCGATTACCAAGGTGAAATCGGTCTTATCATGCCGTATGAGAAAAACTTTTGCCATAGCTGCAACCGCTTACGTGTTTCGGCAAAGGGGAAGTTACACCTGTGCCTTTTCGGTGAGCAAGGCGTTGAATTACGCGATCTGCTCGCCCAAGATAATCAACAGCAAGCCTTAATTGAGCGAATTCAAGCGCAATTACAGACCAAGTCGGTCAGCCATTTTTTACAAGATGGCAATACGGGTATGACGCCTAATCTCGCCTCCATTGGCGGCTAAATTCTTTTTGTCACTGGCTATTGTTTAGCGGGTGATGTTGATACACATTTGAACAGTAGGTGAACACATGGGTCACGCAGAAAGCGCATTTCAACCAGCACATATTGCCGTACTGACGGTTTCCGATACTCGTACTGAAGAAAACGATACTTCAGGCGGTTACTTAGCTGAGCAACTTCAACAAGCGGGACACATTCTGGCCGATAAGCAGATTGTTATTGATGATCAGTATAAAATTCGCGCGATTGTGTCTCAGTGGATCGCGGATGAAAACGTGCAAGCCGTGCTGATCACGGGTGGAACGGGTTTTACCTCACGCGACAGCACACCAGAGGCATTAAAGCCCTTGTTTGATAAAGAAGTTGAAGGTTTTGGCGAGCTGTTCCGATTGGTCTCTTACGATGAAATTGGCACTTCAACTATTCAGTCTCGCGCCATTGCAGGTTTTGCCAACCATACGGTTATTTTTGCCATGCCAGGTTCAACAGGAGCGTGCAAAACCGGTTGGACGAAAATCATCAAACAGCAGTTAGATGCCAGCCATCGCCCATGCAACTTTATGCCACATCTTTCGGTTTAACGGGGTTTCAATGAGCGAATTTACTCATATTAATGCCTCAGGCGAAGCCAATATGGTCGATGTCTCTGCCAAGGCTGAAACCGTACGTGAAGCACGTGCGGAAGCCTTTGTGAAGATGTCACCACAAACGCTGCAACTGATCCTTTCTGGGCAACACCACAAAGGTGATGTGTTTGCCACCGCAAGAATTGCGGGCATTCAAGCGGCGAAGAAAACGTGGGATTTAATCCCACTGTGCCACCCATTGCTGCTTACTAAAGTAGAAGTGCAGCTTGAAGCCATCGAAGCACAAAGCAAAGTTCGAATTGAATCATTGTGTAAATTAACCGGTAAAACAGGGGTTGAAATGGAAGCCTTAACTGCGGCATCGGTGGCGGCGTTAACCATTTACGACATGTGTAAAGCAGTACAAAAAGATATCGTGATTGAACAAGTGCGCTTACTTGAAAAAAGCGGCGGGAAATCGGGTTACTTTAGCGCTCAGCCACAACAAAAGGTCACGCATGATTAATGTCCTCTTTTTTGCTCAAACTCGTGAGTTGATCGGCCAAGACAGCATTCAACTCAAGGCACAGTTTGCTACGGTTGCAGCGCTGCGTAGCCACTTAGCCTCGCAGCCTGGGAAATGGGATTTAGCCTTGCAACCGGGAAAACTGCTGGTGGCAGTCAATCAAACCATCGTTGCCTTTGATTACCCGTTAAGTGATGGTGATGAAGTGGCTTTTTTTCCTCCAGTAACCGGAGGCTAGTGATGGATAGCCGTATTTCCGTTCAAATATCAGATTTCTCGGTAGACGCAGAATACCGTGATTTGTCGCAAGGTACTTCCGCTGGCGCTGTGGTTACCTTTATTGGCAAAGTTCGTGATATGAATTTAGGTGATAATGTTATTGGCTTAACGCTTGAGCACTATCCGGGAATGACAGAAAAAGCTTTGAGTGATATTTGTGATCAGGCTCAGGCACGTTGGCCGGTGCAAAAAATCCGTGTGATCCACCGAATCGGTGATTTAGATATTGGCGATCAAATCGTGTTTGTAGGCGTGTCGAGCTCACATCGTGGTGCGGCTTTTGAGGCGTGCGAATTCGTTATGGATTACCTTAAAGCCAAAGCACCGTTTTGGAAGAAAGAGCGCACCACCGAACAAACACGCTGGGTGGAGTCTCGAGATTCAGATGCCCAAGCCGCGCAACGTTGGGCTAATCATCACACCATCGACTAAGCCTTGTGTAGTATATGAATAGTTCCGCGCTGTTGATTCTTCGCGTGAAACAGCGCTTTATCGGCCGTTGATACAAACTGTTCTGGCGTTATGCCAGTCGGTATCTGTTCGCAATATTGAATGCCGATAGTAATCGATACATAAGACGACACACGAGAATAGCGGTGAGGAATTTGCAGCTCTCTCACTTGATTAAGTAGTTGCAATGCTTTTTGCTCGCACTGTTTAATATCAATATCCGCAATAAATAGTAGAAATTCATCTCCTCCATAGCGAAAGCAGAGGTCATCTTTACGTTTCCAATGCTGCAGAGTGCTCGCTATCTTGCGCAGCACAGTATCGCCATTCACATGGCCATAGTGGTCGTTATATTCTTTGAAACAATCTAAGTCGATCATGAAAATTGCAGCACTACTTTGCTCACGCTTGATCTTATCTAACGCTTTGGGCAGCAATGAGTCCATCGCATAACGGTTATAGACCTGAGTTAAATGATCCACATTGGTCAGTTTTTCTAACTCAAGTTGGTGTATAGAAAGCCGCTCTAACGTGCGCTTATAAGCGGTAATATTTCTCACAATCCATAGCACGTACTCAGTATTTTTCAGCGGGATGACCAATGCGTTAAAAAACTGAATATCGATAGGGCCAGAGCTGCCTTTAAATTGAGCTATCACCCTTAGGTCGAGATCGTATTCAAACTCTCGCATTTGTCCGTTATCAATGACTTCTTGGATAATTTGATGAAACCAAGCGGCTTTTTTTTCGGGTAATACCTGGTATAGAGTGAGGCCAATGAGAACCCTTGGGTCGTGGTGTCGGCTGCGATCCGTGCCTCCTAAGGCCTCCACATATACGCCATCGCGGTTAATCAGAAAAGTGGGTTCGGGTAATGACTCCAACAAGCTGCGCATCAGTGCTGGGTTTTCTATAATCTCGGAAAACAGTGGCGAATTCACCATGCCCAGTCCTTATTAATACAACGGTCAATGTTTAAGATATAAATGATATTAACTGTAAAATCTTGCGAGACATCGTGTTCTTAACGTGTTGTTTGATTCAAAAATGAGACGTTTTGATAAAAGATTTTGCCATTTACCCTTGATAAAAATTAACTATTTGTAATATCGATAGTTTGTGCCGATGAGCAAAATCGATTTTTTCCATTTAGCAAAACGGTGAAATTAGTCAACACTTAACTTAAGGCAGCATACCGTTGCAACCAAGGAGACAGATATGCAATCGCTAATAGTTAAAGACTATATGACATTACAAGCCATCACCTTCAAACCGGACATGCCAATGACTGCGGCTTTAGAAAAAGTGATGCGTTCGGAGCATCTTGGTGGTCCTGTTATTAACGACCAAGAACAAGTGATTGGCTTTCTATCAGAGCAGGATTTGCTCGATAAATTGGTGAAGGTGAGTTATTTCTGTGAAGACACCCATTTAGTCCGTGACTGCATGCACCCTGAAGTGCTGTCCGTTTCATCAGACACCTCTATTATTGAGCTTGCTGACATGATGAAAGTAGGAAAACCGAAAGTTTATCCCGTGATCGATCAAGGTAAATTGGTTGGCATTATTACGCGCAGAGATGTACTGAGAGCATTAGGGAAAAACTTAACGCATTGTTTTAAAAAACCAACATAGCAAACTATACCCTTCCTACTTGAAGCTGCAGCAGTGTTGGCTACGTTCGTTCACCCCAATCACATAGTTTGCCTATGCTCATGGGGACTCACTCACTTGCCGCCTACCTGCAACTCCAAGTTGTTTGGGTATATCAGCAGTAATAAATAAAATTCTAGAGGTGCAGTGCACCTCTTTCCCATCTAATCAAGGTGAATGTGCGTTAAGTGCAGGTTTGATAAAAATGCGCTTGACCTTGGAGTTGACTCTAAGGTTTAAGCTTTGTGCATCAGAGAAGGAGAATCCTATGTGTACAAAACATGAAGCTTGCAGTACTACAAAAAATAGCATGGCAAACCCGCAGGCGGTGTCATGCTCTAGTCTTAAAATTACCGCGATTAGGGCTGCGGGCGTTGATTCAAATGAAGAGGGGTGCTGCGGGTCACGAGAGTGCGCAAGCAATGATCCTGATGATGAACCCGCGCAGCTCACATCCGTTAAAACACAGTTTAACCAAAGCTGGAAAATTGAAGGGATGGATTGCCCATCTTGCGCACGTAAGGTTGAAACGGCGCTTAAAAAAGTGGGTAATGTGATCGACGCCAAAGTGCTGTTTGCCACTGAAAAATTGGTGGTCAAGTTTAATACCGAAGAGGCAGCGCTTGAAATAGAGCAAGCGGTTCGTAACGCGGGTTTTACGGCTCACCGCATTGATGCGGCTAATCCAGTTTCTGCCCCCATTCGTAGCGATTGGAAGTCAGTCATAAAACAGAACGCGCAGATCCTCTCCATTGCTGGCGCCGTGGTACTCGCCGCTATTGTGCAGCCTTATTTCCCTCAAATCAGCGATGGGATGTTCATTTTGACCTGCCTTGCCGGTTTGTATCCTATCGGTAAAAAAGCGATTCAACTGGCACGCTCAGGCACACCTTTTGCGATTGAAACCTTAATGAGCGTTGCGGCGCTCGGAGCGCTCTATCTTGGTGAAACGGTTGAAGCAGCGATGGTGCTATTACTCTTCCTCATCGGAGAGCGGCTAGAAGCTTTTGCCGCTTCTAAAGCGCGTAGCGGTGTACAAGCTTTAATGGCACTGGTGCCTGAAACGGCAACAAAAATTGTGGCAGGAGAACGCATCACGGTGGCGGCACATGAGCTAAAACCGGGGGATGTAGTGGAAGTTTCTCCCGGCTCTCGGCTACCTGCGGATGGTCAATTGCACGAAGCGTCGGCCAGCTTTGATGAGAGCGCGTTAACGGGCGAATCACTGCCTGTCGAACGCTATCAAGGTGACAGTATCATGGCGGGTGCAGTGGTCGCGGATCAGGTGGTGCGTTTCACCATCACCTCCAAACAGGGTGAAAACGCGATTGACCGTATTTTACATCTGATTGAAGAAGCGGAATCTCGCAAAGCGCCGTTAGAACGTTTTCTTGATAAATTTAGTCGCTGGTATACCCCATTAATGATGTTGGTTTCATTAGCCGTGGTTGTGATACCGCCGACACTGTTTGCGCAGCCATGGGAAACATGGGTTTACCGTGGCTTAGCCTTACTGCTGATTGCTTGTCCATGTGCGTTGGTTATCTCAACTCCGGCGGCCATTACTTCTGGCCTTGCCGCAGCGGCGCGTCGTGGTGCACTGATCAAAGGGGGCGCGGCGCTCGAACAACTTGGGAAAATAGAGAGTATTGCTTTTGATAAAACGGGTACTTTGACCAAAGGTAAACCGGAAGTTACGGATGTGGTTGCGCTCAATGGCTGGGATGAAGAGCAATTGTTGCGCTATGTCGCAGCGGTTGAAATGGGCTCGAGCCATCCTCTGGCAACCTCTTTAGTGAAAAAAGTGCAAGCGATGGCTTTGCCCATTCCAGAAGCGATAGAGAAGCGAGCGTTAGTTGGCAGTGGGGTTTCGGGGGTTGTGGAGGGGAAATCACTGCGCGTATTAGCGCCAAGCAAAGCGAATGTTCCGTTTTCTGATGCATTTAGCGCGCAAGTGGAAGCGCTAGAGATGCAAGGCAAAACAGTGGTGGTGGTTTTTGAGCAAGAGAACATTGTCGGTTTAATCGCATGGCAAGATACCTTGCGTGAAGATGCCAAAGCCGCCATTGAAGCACTGCGCCGTTTGGGGATCGACACTATTATGCTCACTGGCGATAACCCTAGAAGCGCTGCGACGATGAGTGCTCAATTAGGGATAGATTTCAAAGCCAGTTTATTACCGCAAGATAAAGTGGAATACATTCAACAGTTGGCGCAACAAAAACAAGTGGCGATGGTCGGGGATGGCATTAATGATGCACCAGCAATGAAAGCAGCCAGCATTGGTATTGCGATGGGGGGTGGTACCGATGTTGCGTTGGAAACGGCCGATGCGGCAATTACTCATAATCGATTGGTCGAGCTCGCCACCATGATCGAGCTATCACAAGCAACCCTCGCCAATATTCGCCAGAATGTCACGCTAGCGCTAGGCTTAAAAAGTATCTTTTTAGTCACGAGTTTACTCGGTATTACGGGCTTATGGGTAGCGGTGCTGGCCGATAGTGGAGCTACCGCGTTAGTGACGCTCAATGCGTTGCGTCTATTGAAATTTAAAAAATAGTCCGAGACTAAAAACTAAAAACTAAAAACTAAAAACTAAAAAGCTCAGCAAGGCATGGCGGGTCGTTATCTCTCATGCCTGTTGGGTTTGCACCCTATTGTGGTAATAGTGTGAAATGCGTCGATATTGCGCTTGTATTTTGTTATGCAGTGTTGGAAATCATCTTTTAGGGTTGGGTGTTATTTCATCAATCTTGCTGTTTTTTGTGATGCAAACCGTTTTTATGAGAATGTGTTCGTTACATTGCGTCATTCATTGTGAATTTGATCACTCTTTGTTGGCGCGTGGTCCGCTAGAGTAGCTGCATACCCGATGTATATCTATGAGCTGAACAAGCCGCAATAAGGAGTCACTTATGTCTCAAGCCGTTTTCCATCTAGGTGTTACCGAAGCCGATCTGAATGGTGCTACTTTGGCCATTATCCCTGGGGATCCAGCTCGCGTACAAAAAATCGCTGAAGAGATGGAAAATCCAGTCTTTCTTGCTAGCCACCGTGAATACACTGTGTACCGCGCAGAGTTAGACGGTAAGCCAGTCGTTGTTTGTTCTACTGGTATCGGTGGTCCTTCTACGTCTATTGCGGTTGAAGAGCTTGCTCAACTTGGCGTGCGTACTTTCTTACGCGTAGGTACTACTGGTGCAATCCAACCTCATGTCAATGTGGGTGATATGATTGTCAGCACAGGTTCGGTTCGCCTTGACGGTGCAAGTTTGCACTTTGCGCCAATGGAATTCCCTGCTGTGGCTGATTTCGATGTCGCCACTGCAATGAAAGCGGCTGTAGTTGAAAGTGGTGCAACCGTGCACATGGGCGTTACCGCATCAAGTGATACTTTCTACCCAGGCCAAGAGCGTTATGACACTTTCACTGGTCGTGTTGTGCGTCGTTTCCAAGGCTCGATGAAAGAGTGGCAAGACATGGGCGTATTGAACTTTGAGATGGAATCCGCCACTTTGCTAACCATGTGTGCGAGCTCAGGTTTGAAAGCAGGTTGTGTGGCGGGTGTGATCATCAACCGTACTCAAAAAGAGATCCCAGATCACGCGACACTCAAAGAGACCGAAGCTCGTTCAATCAAAGTGGTTGTCGAAGCGGCGCGTAAAATGCTGTAATTGAGTTCTGAATTTACACTGATGTATCTATGTACACGGTGAGTGATTAGGCCACTTTTGAATAAAGTGGCCTTTTTACTTTCTAAATAATCACCAGCTAAACAATTACTCACTAAGCAATCGCCAATTTAGGCAATGGAATGTACAAGCTCTCGGTTAAGTCGCTGAGCATCTGGTCGTAAACGTGAGAGATGCTGAGTGAAATATCCGAAGTGATTTGGTACATCGCGCCAGCTTCTATTTGAAAGGCAGGATGATCATGCAGTTCGCTCAGGCTATGTAGCGCGGCTGAGCAGCTTGGCGAAGCTACCGTTAAAGGGCTGATTAAGGCGAGTTGATTCATCCTACGCCTGACAACCTCACTATAATGCTGCAAGCGTATGCGGCCATCTTGAGTATCCATTTCATCAATGCTGATGCGTAACTGAGTTAGCGCGTCCATCGCATCAATGACCTGTTGCCAATTAATATGGTATTCATCGCTGAGATCTTCGCGGTTGGATTCCACCAACCAAGCCAGTATCACCTCATCCATTAAGAACATACAGTGACGAATTATTTTACCATGCATCATTTGGTTACGAGCCACAGAGCGCTCTGGCCACTCCTTCATGAGTGCTTTAAGCTTAATTTGTAGCACACGGTACATTGGTTTGTTATCAAAGTGTGCGATAGCAATTAAGTGATTACTTTTTTCGTATAGCGTATCTTGCAATTCATTCAACTCAGTGTCGCGTCTTTGACCAGAGGCTAGTGTTTGATGGGTAATGTTACGGTGCTGACGGCATAAAAACAGTAGCTGGCGAAGGTCGATCAGCAGTTGATATTTACGTTGTAATGTGGATTCACGCTGTTTTGCCAGATAAAACATCAGCCACAATATACCGATAGAGATAAGCATTGAGATAAAAACAAACATAACCAACTCCTTGTTAATGTTATACCAATCTAGAGTTAGCAGGGTTAATGCCAGTTTTTTATTTGTTTAAATTCAATTGCTTATGTATTTTCGCGTTGAAGTGATGCATCTTATTGGTGCATTTTGAACTAAAAGTGTGAGCTGGATCGATTTTGAGCAGTATGGTGATAAAAAATCCCCAACACAGAGCGTGTTGGGGATGCTATCGTGAAGATTGATGTATTACAGGATGCGCATGCCAGCTTGAGCACCTTCATGTGGCTCAAGAATCCATAGCTCGCTGCCACCAGGGCCTGCGGCTAAGATCATGCCTTCTGACATACCAAACTTCATTTTACGCGGTTTGAGGTTCGCTACCATGACAGTGTACTTGCCTACTAACTCTTCGGGTGAATAAGCGGCTTTAATACCTGAAAACACTTGGCGAGTTTCGCCACCAATATCTAATTGGAATTTAAGCAATTTATCTGCTTTTGGCACCGCTTCGCAAGCGATGATCTTAGCGACGCGTAAGTCCACTTTAGCAAAATCATCAAATTCGATTTCAGCTGCAATAGGGTCTTTACTTAGCTCAGTTTCAACTGTGGTTGGTTGCGCGCTCTCAATCGCAGCTTTTTCTGCTGCCGCTTCTTCTTTAGACGCTTCAATCATCGCTTCAACGTGTTTCGGATCAATGCGATTAAACAGCGCTTTGAATGGCGTGAGCGTATGGCTTGTTAATGGTGTTTGTACACCTTCCCAAGTGAGTTCTTGGTTTAAGAATGCTTCGGTGCGCGCCGCTAGTGCTGGCATCACAGGTTTTAAGTAAGTCATTAACACGCGGAATAGGTTGATGCCCACTGAGCAAATGTCTTGTAGCTCTTGCTCTTGATCTTCTTGTTTAGCCACAACCCAAGGCGCTTTTTCATCCACGTATTGGTTCGCTTTGTCCGCCAATGCGGTGATTTCACGAATGGCACGGTTAAATTCACGGCTTTCGTAAAGATCAGCAATGCGATCCGCTGCTGCGGCAAATTCTGCGTACAGCTCTGGTTCGGCAAAGGTTGCAGATAACTGATTTTCAAAACGTTTGGTGATGAAGCCTGCATTACGCGATGCCAGGTTGACGATTTTATTGACCACATCGGCGTTCACACGTTGGGTGAAATCCTCAAGGTTCAAATCAAGATCGTCGATACGGCTATTGAGTTTTGCGGCGTAGTAGTAGCGTAAGCATTCTGGGTCTAGGTGGTTTAAGTAAGTGCTTGCTTTGACAAACGTTCCTTTAGACTTCGACATCTTCGCGCCATTGACTGTGACATAACCGTGCACGAAGACGTTATTAGGCTTACGGAAACCACTGCCATCAAGCATCGCTGGCCAGAATAGGCTGTGGAAGTAAACAATATCCTTACCGATGAAATGGTACAGTTCGGTTTTACTGTCTTTATTCCAGTATTCGTCAAAGTCTAAGTCATCGCGTTTGTTACATAGGTTTTTAAATGAACCCATGTAGCCGATAGGTGCGTCTAACCACACGTAGAAGAATTTGTTCTTTTCGCCAGGGATTTCAAAGCCAAAGTATGGCGCATCACGTGAAATATCCCACTGTTGCAGGCCGCCTTCGAACCACTCTTGCATTTTATTGGCGGTTTCTGTTTGTAGCGAGCCAGAGCGAGTCCACTCTTTGAGCATGCTTTCAAATTGAGGAAGGTCAAAGAAGAAATGCTCGGAATCCTTCATTACTGGCGTCGCGCCAGAAACGGCCGATTTCGGGTTGATAAGCTCTGTTGGGCTATAGGTTTCGCCACACGCATCGCAGTTATCACCGTATTGATCTTCTGACTTGCATTTTGGGCAAGTGCCTTTCACGAAGCGATCAGGCAAGAACATCTCTTTTTCTGGGTCAAACAGCTGAGAAATGGTGCGGCTTGAAATGAAGCCATTTTTTTTCAGCTCAAGATAAATGTGAGAAGCCAGCTCGCGGTTCTCTTCGCTGTGAGTGCTGTGATAATTGTCAAAGCTGATATCAAAACCTGCAAAATCTTTTTGGTGCTCTTCACTTACTGCGGCGATCATCTCTTCAGGTGTAATACCCATCTGTTGTGCTTTAAGCATAATTGGCGTGCCGTGAGCATCGTCTGCACAGATGAAGTTTACAGTGTTGCCGCGTAGGCGTTGGTAACGAACCCAAATGTCAGCTTGGATATGCTCAAGCATATGACCAAGGTGGATCGAACCGTTAGCGTACGGAAGGGCACAAGTTACCAGCAGTTTCCTTGAAGAAACGTTTCTTGGGTCAGTCGCCATACTTAATATTCGCTTTTTTGATAGGTATGAAAAATAGAGACCAATACTACCTTATGCAGCGAGCGACTCCAAGGCGTGAGCCTAAGGAATCCCGCAACTTTTTTGGGGTTCAGTCTGACAATAGAGAGTGATAGCATGAGCAAAAAGGAGAAGCTATGCAGCCGTTCACATCTAAACAAGATTTTTGCGATTGGTTAAACCAATTTGAACACCCTCATCTTATTGCGGGGTGGGCAAACCAACCTCATTGGGTTTCGGTTACAACAGCGGGACGTTTGACGGTTCATATTCCATTTGCCGCTAAAAATCTGCTGGATGAGCTTTCCGAATGGGTCGTCTCCAAGCAGCAAACCGATGCGCTTGCTCCATTCAGTGTTGAGATAATCATTGCGCCGAAAGCGCTAGCGACGACGGTCGCTCATAGTGTTAATGGTGTTAAAAATATTATTGCGGTGACTTCAGCCAAAGGGGGCGTCGGCAAATCAACCACCGCCGCCAATCTTGCTCTAGCCATTGCTCAATCTGGGGCGAAAGTTGGCTTGTTGGATGCGGATATTTATGGCCCTTCAGTGCCGATGATGCTTGGCAAGCAAGAAGCAAAGCCAGATGTGCGTGATAATAAGTGGATGCAGCCAGTTGAGGCATTTGGCATTTTCAGTCATTCGATTGGCTATCTGGTTGATAAATCTGAAGCGGCGATTTGGCGCGGGCCGATGGCATCGAAAGCACTGGCGCAACTGCTCAATGAAACCGAGTGGCCAGATGTGGATTATCTGGTCATCGACATGCCACCGGGGACTGGTGATATTCAACTCACCTTGTCACAACAAATTCCGGTAACGGGCGCGGTGATCGTCACCACTCCGCAAGATCTGGCGCTAGCGGATGCGCGCAAAGGGGCGGCCATGTTCGAAAAAGTCGACGTTCCGGTTATCGGGCTTATTGAAAATATGAGCTATCACATCTGCAGTCATTGTGGAGAGAAAGAGCATATCTTTGGTGTCGGTGGCGCGCAGAAACTGGCCTGTGAATATGGGTTGGCGCTGCTTGCACAAATTCCTCTGCACATTGCCCTGCGTGAAGACATCGACCAAGGTCGTCCTACCGTGGTTGCTCAACCAGAAAGTGAGCATACACAGCGTTATCTTCAACTGGCGGAACGAGTCTGTTCAAGCCTATATTGGCAAGGAAAGCCTAAGCCAGATGCAATCAGTTTTACATTGGTAGACTAGTGTTGGTCCACAGTGCTATGAAAGTAGCACTGTGGTGATCTCTTCTGAAATACGACGAAAACGTTTGCTTGGTAGTTTGTTATTCAAACCTCTTCCAAAGTCTAAATCGAGACTGGTATCAGGTGGTTGAAGTCCCTATAATCGGGCAGTTTATCTATTTTCATCACCAAACCATCACCGGGTGCAAAAATAATGTCTGAGAATAATCAATGCGTCATCGTAGGTATTGCTGGCGCTTCAGCTTCTGGAAAAAGCCTGATTGCGAGCACGATTTATAACGAACTTCGTGCCAAAGTAGGCGACCACCAAATTGGTGTGATTACGGAAGATTGCTATTACAACGACCAAAGCCATCTCAGTATGGAAGAGCGCGTTAAGACAAACTACGACCACCCGAATGCACTTGACCATGATCTACTTTGCCAACATTTAGAACAATTAACCCGTGGCGAAGCGGTTGAAGTGCCAGAGTACAGCTACACTGAGCATACTCGCACCGCGAATACAACGCTATTAACACCCAAGAAAGTGATTATTTTAGAAGGTATTTTACTGCTGACAGACCCACGTTTACGTGACTTAATGCATGCGACCGTATTTATGGACACTCCGCTTGATATCTGTTTATTACGCCGAGTGAAGCGTGATGTAGAAGAGCGTGGCCGCACCATGGATTCGGTATTGAAGCAATACCAAAAAACGGTTCGCCCTATGTTTATGCAGTTTATCGAACCGTCAAAACAGTACGCGGACATTATCGTTCCTCGTGGCGGTAAAAACCGTATCGCCATTGATGTATTAAAAGCCCACATCGCGAAATTGTTGAAATCTTAACTTTTGTGGTCTTTATTTTTAAGCAGACAAGTGGCACTTTAGGTGCCACTTTCTTTTTCTAATTAAGCAAGGAAAAAGCTGATGAAAAAACTGTTTCTTTTCATTGCCATTATTATCGGTGCGTTAATCGCTGCCGCGCTCGCACTTGTCCTGTTGGTCAATCCTAACCAATTTAAGCCCTTGATTGTAGAACAAGCCAAACAGAAAACGGGGTTGGACTTAGTCATTGAAGGAGATATCAGTTGGAGTTTCTTCCCTTCGCTTGGCTTTGAGCTGGGCCAAACTGAACTCAGAAACCCACAAGGTTTCAGCGCTCCAAACCTGTTTAAAGTCGATCAAGTTGGCATTGAAATTTCGGTGATGCCATTGCTGGATAAGCAACTGGAAATTGGCAATATCCGCCTAAATGGTGCTGAGTTCCATCTTGAAACCCTTAAAGATGGCCGTTCAAACTTAGATAGCTTAACTCAAGCCGCGCCTCAACCAGCCGCCTCTTCCGCCGTAAACGAAACAAAACCAGCACAAGAAGAGACAAGCAGCGTCAATGCGAGCAACCCTGTTCAAGAGTGGACGATTAACTTAGCGGGCGTTAGCGTCGAAAACGCATTACTGGAAATACAAGACCGCAAAGCCGGTACACATACCAAGCTGTATGACGTGGCGGTCAATCTTTCAGAGTTTGCGGTGGACAAATGGACGTCAGCAACTTTTGCCGCCAAAGGTAAAAATAACCAACAAAACTTTGCCGCAGAAGGGCGAGCTGAATTCAAATTAGCCGCTGGTTTCAAGGATTATGCGCTGAAGAACGTTGTGCTTGATGCGAGCTTTAGTGATCCATCAAACCAGATTGATTCTGCGAAGATTGAATTAGCCACGTTCGAGTTTGATAAGAAGAATGCGCTGTCATTCAGCGTGAAAGGAAAGGTAGCGGATTTAAAACTTGATGTGAAGGGGAGTGCGCAACTGACTCTCGATAAAGCCATGAGCTTGGTGAAGATTGATACGTTGGTGCTGGATACTAATCTAGAAGGAACCAGTTTGCCACAAAGCCCCATGCAGATCGGTTTAACTTCGAACATTCGTTTTGATCTCTCTAAAAACCAACTGGATGTCCTACTCAGTAAATTAACCGCAAATGCATTAGAATTTGATGGTGATGTCAAAGTGACGTTGGCTGAGATCCCTAAAATCCGCTTCAATATGCATAGCCCAAATATCGATTTGGATGAATTTTTAGGGCTTGCGAATCCAGCAACGGCAAGCAGTGCCGTGAGTGAAAGTAAGGCATCGTCAGGCTCAACGTCAGCAGCGCCTGCTACGGTGAGCGCTGAAGTGGAACCGGATCTCAGTGCATTAAAAACGTTGGATGTGCAAGGCAAGGTCACCATAGACAAGTTCAAAGCTAATAATGCTCGATTACAGAATGTGCAAACCAGCTTTAGCGTCGATCGTGGAATCGTGAATTTAACCTCATTCAGTGCCAACCTTTACCAAGGTACTATTCAGGCGACCGCTCAACTGGATGCAACCAAAGTACCTGCCACTTATAGCGCTAAAAAAAGCGTTAAGGGAGTACAGGTGCTGCCGCTATTAAAAGATGTACTCAATAATGAGATGTTACAAGGCACGGGTAACATCGATGTGGACGTAAAAGGGCGCAGTTTGACGCCAACGGGCATTCAACAAAACCTTGTCGGAACCGTGAACATCAACTTTGCCGATGGTGCAGTCAATGGTATTAACGTTGCTCACCTTATCCGTAGCAATTACGCCAAAATTAAAGGTAACAAAGTTGATGACGACCCAGTGAAGAAAACCGATTTTAGCGCCATGACCGCTACGCTGAAATTGAACAAAGGGGAAGTCACCACCAATAACCTCGCCATGCAATCACCACTGTTGCGTATTCGTGGTGAGGGTAAAGCGAATTATCTGCAACAAACGGTTGATTTTTTGGTGAGCACTTCTGTGGTGGGAACGCTAGAGGGGCAAGGTGGCAAAGACATTGATGAGTTGCGAGACGTCACGATTCCTATCAACATCTCAGGGCAATGGAGCGATCCTAAATTCAAATTGGTTTTTGATGATGTGTTAAGACAAAAAGCGGAAAAAGAGATTGACCGTGGCTTGGAAAAGCTCGGCGTTGAGATAAAAGACGAGAAAACCAAGAAAGCGGTTGATGGCTTATTAAAAAGTCTTTTTAAGTAATTTACTGGGTTGATTTGATTATGATTGATCAAGCCTCCTCGATTTAGAGGAGGCTTTTTTATCACCAGTCGATGCCTTTTCGTGCTTTGATGCCCGACTCAAAGGCGTGTTTCACATTTTTGACTTCCGACACCGTATCGGCGATTTCAATCAAGCTGCGGTGTGCTCCTCGGCCCGTGATCACCACCGACTGCATTGTTGGCCGTGTTGTTAAGGCTTCAATCACTTCGTCTAATTCGATATAGCCATAGCTCACCATGTAGGTCAGCTCATCAAACAACACCACATCAATCGACTCATCTTTAAGCATGCGTTTGCATTCTTGCCAAACCCCTTGCGCCGCTGCGGTATCGGCTTCTTTGTTTTGTGTTTCCCAAGTAAAGCCCGTCGCCATGACTTGAAATTCGACGCCCAGTTTTTCAAGCAGATTACGTTCACCGTTTTCCCAGGTTCCTTTAATGAACTGAGCTACCGAACATTTCAAACCGTGGCCGACAGCGCGCGCAATGGTGCCAAAACCTGAGGTGGATTTCCCTTTACCATTGCCGGTAATGATCAATAACAACCCTTTCTCTTGCTGAGCCGCGGCAATTCGTGCATCGACTTGCTCTTTTACTTTCTGTTGTCTCGCTTTATGGCGTTCATTTTTAATTTCTTCAGTCGACATGCTCAATCCTGTTCATTAATAGCGTTGCCGCTATCATAGCTCAACTACTCGGCAGCAAAAACCATCGAAATTACAAGGAATAAAAAAGCCAGAGCAATGCTCTGGCCTTGAATATTTGACTGGATATTAGAAGCGGTAATTGGCTTGTACACCGATAAGCCAAACATTGCCCGTTACTTCACCATTAAATGCACCACCAATTTGTGCTGAAGTGGCATCAGAGGCATCTCTCGGTTCGTTGATGGTGGCATCTTTTGCAAAAATATAGGTAAAGCCAGCGTCAAGTGTTAGCTGTGGTGTGGCAACGTAACTTGCACCGATACTAAGCCAAGTTCGGTCAGTCTCTGGGATTGTTGCTGTGCGGTTTTTATCGTCCACTGCTGATGTGTCATACGCAATACCTGTACGCAGAGCGATTTTAGCGTCGTATTGGTAAGTCGCACCTAAGGCAAAGCGGTAGTTATCTTCCCAGTTTTCTGATTTGATCAGATCTGATTTCTCTGGGAATACGGCAGTCAGTTCCTTGAATGAGCTCCAATCTGTCCAGTTCACGCTGGCATGCAGTGCCAGTTTCTCATTTAATTGATGGTAACTAGCAAGCTCTGCTGTGGCGGGCAAGGCAACAGACATCATCCCAGGTTTGTAAGCACCGTAAGTAATGCCTTTAGCGTGCCCATCAAAATCCATCATCACTTCGGATTTATAGCTTGCGCCAATACGGTTTGTTTCATTGATCTGCCAAGCTGTACCGACTTGCCATCCCCAAGAGTTATCTTCGCCTTCCATATATTTTAGGGTTGTACCTTGCGGAAGAGTCAGTGCATTTTTTGCTGGAGCGGTGGCACCAAAATGGCCTTCTCCGATCACATAGCGTACGCCACCACCAATACTAAATTCAGTGGTTACTTGATAAGCGACATTGAGATTCGCTTCTTTAGTAATAACGCTTGCTTGATTGCCAAAGTGTGAGGCAGCAAAATCATTACCCAGTTCGGTTTCCATCCCATAGTTTGTTCCTAGCGCAAAGCCCAGCACTAGTTGTTCATTCAACTGATGAGATAAGTAAAAATTAGGAATAACCGCATCATGAGCGAAGTCTTTTGCGCTTGCTTGCGTTGTGCCAAGTAATGAGTGGCTCACGGTGCCATTCACATCAACATTCGGGTTAACGTAAATTGCACCAACAGAAATTTGCGTACCTTTCAAATAAGTCAGCATGGCAGGGTTACGCCATTGTGCACTGGCGTTATCAGCCATAGCCGCTTCACCGGCGTAAGCACGCCCAAGGCCTGTTGCAGAGTATTCTGCCAATTGGAAACCGGCGGCTTGAGATGCGTTTGATACGCTGAATAGTCCACATGCCACTGCAAGTGAAAGAAGAGTTTTATTTGATTTCATTATAATGTTCGCTGAAATATTTGAATTCGGTGTGGGGATTTTAAGGTTAGAGCTAATGCTTTAAAAATATAAAGCAGTGAATTTGTTGTTTTTGAAATTAAAATCTATTAAAGATTTAATTATAAGCGTAATACTCTGCTTGTTGCAAAAGTGTTTCTGATTTTTGGCGAACACTTGTAGTGTGGTTTAAGGCCAAAAAGGTACAGTTGTTAGCTGAATTAGGCGAGGAGATGATATTACAAGCATTAAAAAGGGCTGGAAAACCAGCCCTTTATTGACGCTATGCTAATAAACGTTGCGCTTAGAAGCTGCGGCTATATTGTAAGCCGACTAGGATTGCATCTGCGTGGGTCGTTGCTGAAATAGAAGACAGCTCTACTGGTAATGTTGGGTGAGGTGTGGATTCGTTAACCTGAACGTCTTTGCCCATTAAATACGTGAAACCAAAATCAATGTTTGAGTGTTGGTCTAAATGGTAAGTAAAGCCAGCCGACAGCCAGTTACGATCTGAATCAGGAACTGAAACGGATGTTTTTTGATCTTGAGCACTGGTGTCATACATGTAGCCAGCACGCAGTGTCCAATCTTGGTTTAAGTAGTAAGTACCACCAATCGAGTAATGCATACCATTTTGCCATTTATACTCGTTCAATACCCCGCTTGTTTTAGCTTCTAGCTTGTCAAACTCAGCCCAGCCAATCCATTGAACGCTATAATGCACGGCAAACTGTTCATTTAAGCGGTGGAAGCCTGAGAATTCAGCCATATCAGGAAGTGGCATAATGAGAGTGTCATCAACTTTACCTTTTCCTGAACGAGAATAATTGACATCTCCATCAGCTTCTAAGTCTGGGCTATAACGGTAAGAAAAACCAAAGCGGTTATGTTCATCCAGCTCATAAACAGTGCCTAAGTTAAAGCCTAATGCCCAACCATCGGCATCAGCTTCTAACGCTGTAGAGCTACCTAGGTATTGACTTGTTCTTCGTTCGAGTTTTCCTTGACCATAAATCAAATCTAAACCTAAACCTAGACTCCATTGTTCATTTAAACGGTAAGAACCTGATAAACCAAAGTTTGCACTTTTCACATCAGTTAAGCCGCCGTATTCAGCGCCAACAAAGGAGCTATCAAACTCAGTTTTTGTACCGAAGTTTGAATAGGCATTAATACCCCATGCAAATTGATCATTGACTGGCACAATTAAGTGAATATTCGGTGCAATAGAAGTGTCACCCGCATCATCATAATTTGAATCAAAAGATGAGCCAGGTGCTGTAATCGCTGAATATTTTGCATCTTTAACTTTTATTTTCGATGTGATCGATACAAAGCCCAAAGAGAGTGAGGTTTCATCAAACAACGCCATTGCGGCAGGGTTACGAGCCATCACCGATGCGTTATCGGCAATAACAGCATCACCAGCAAATGCACGACCTAGGCCAGTCGCAGATTGTGCATTGAGCTGAAAGCCCGCTGCCAGTGCTTGTTGTGAAGCGAGAGCTACCGTTACGGCAAGTAACGATTTTTTAAACAGACGCGTCTTGTTCATGGTGCTTTTCCTTTTTGATTTCATCGCCTCTAATGGACGTTGTTTTTGAGCAAATGCTCAATTGGTGGCTGATACTAGAGGCAAGTATAGAAGATAGAAATCCGACCATTGTCTAATTGAATGATAAAATTGCAGAAATGATGTCTATTTGGCAGGAAAAAGGCGGAAAATGCTTATTTATAGAGTTTAAGCTCTACTTTTGTCTAGGGAACCTGGCCTGCATTATATACAGGCCAGGAATGGTTTTAATGGGAAGGTTTTAGCATAGGCATTAGTTTTTTAGCGATGTTCGTGACATCTTCGCCATTTTCACCGACAAGGATCAGGCTAGCATCACCGACGGGTTCGATGATTCCTGCCATGCCTTGCTCATTAAAGTTCACGGCTTGTTCACTGGCAATGCCTGTGAAAAAGAGCGTCACTTTCCCGCTTTCACCTTGAAAAACCATGTGCAGAGCGTTTGCCTTGCCAAAACCACAGTGGTTTAGGTAATAAACGTGGTAAGGGAAGTTACTGCTTAACTGATAAGCGAATGGCAGCATTTTGGCGTTGATCTGCGTTGAATTCACTTGTTCATCCAGTTGGTTGACAAAGCCTTCTTCATCAATGACGTGTTTGATGGCGGTGTCCATTAGGCTTGCCTGCGCCGGTGGAATGAGCACATTTCGCCAATTGATTTGGCCAACCAATAAACCAAACACAAAAGCAATCGATGCAGCCAATGTCATCGCTTGCTTGGCAAAAGTAGGGCGGATGACATTGCTTGCCATTGTGGTCTGACTAAATAGAATACGGTCTGCGAGATCGTCAGGCACGTCTACATTCATTGCAGTAGCAATCGTTGCATCTAAGCTCAATATGTCCTCTAGGAACTGACGATTAGTATCACTAGTGGATGCCGCTTGGATAATCTCTTGGTCATGCTGTTTTGGATCGGACATAACTCGGCGGCGAAATTCTAATTCATCCATTTTGCTGCCCCTTATACGCTTCTGATGAATCCAATTGTTCTTTTAATTGATTACGAGCTCGAAACAGACGAGTCATGACCGTGTTCTTATTGAGTTCGAGGATCTCGCCAATTTCATCACCACTAAAACCCCCAATGACTTGTAGGAAAAGAGGTTCGCGGTATTCAATATCCAGCTTCATTATCTGTGCCTGCAACCACTCTTGTTGATGATGAGGATCATCGTTGACTTTTACGTCACCGCTGTAGTCATCAATATCGACCAACTCAAACTGCTTGCGCTCAAAGCGGCGCGCGTTCTCACGACGAAGAATAGTTATAAGCCACGATTTGGCCGCTTTCTCGTCGAGCAAACTATCGAGAGATTTCCAAGCCCTCAAGCAGGTTTCTTGGACTAAATCTTCAGCAATGCTTTTATCTTTACATAGCCAATAGGCATAACGAAAAAGATCTCGGTGATAAGCACGCACAAGCGTTTCATATTTTCTCTGTCTGTCAATATTACTATTGACCGGGCTGCTGGACTTTTTCTTTCCAAACATGGTTATTATCGACACATGAGTCTCCGTTTGCTCTGTGATTTCTTCTTTGTTTAGGCCATTTTATGGTCGTCTTGCGATGAACGCTTTGCGTATTCGTTCGCTTTCGATCCGTTCAAGTTGTTCGGTAACATCAATTCAAGCGTCGACGGCTTTTTAATTTCATAGTATGGAATAAATCAATATAAAATTGATCTACTTCAAAATCTCATAGCACGAAGTGGCTATAGTACACCTTGTCATCTCGTTAGTCATTGCGACTAACATGTTGAGCAAGATGACACTTCCTTTTGAAGGCTGACTTTACTTTCTCCTAATCAGGAAACTGATTATTTCAATTGGCGTAAGTTAATTGCTTTATATATTCCGACCACACATTATTGTGTGGTTTTTTTTTGCTTATATACCCTTCCTACTTGAAGCAGCAGCGGTGTTGGCTACGTTCGTTCACCCCAATCACATAGTTTGCCTATGCTCATTGGGACTCACTCACTTGCCGCCTACCTGCAACTCCAAGTTGTTTGGGTATAACTCCATTATTCATTTAAAGATTAAGTGGTTATCCATCTCCTCTCCCTACATTACTTTCTTCGATTCGGTGCGAATATCACGTTTATTTAAACACTTGTTTGATTGTTTTAACAACCTCGTTACAATGTGCCAGGTCAGACCTCTATTCTAAGGAGAAACAATGGGCAAACAGGAAGTCAAAACGCGCTCTGGTGAGCGTGTGGCTATCGTCGCGGGGTTGCGTACCCCTTTTGCGCGTCAAAGTACCGAATTTAGTCAAGTTCCTGCAGTCGATTTAGGCAAGATGGTGGTGAGTGAACTGCTTGCGCGAACGGAACTCGATCCTAAATTGATCGAACAACTCGTCTTTGGACAAGTCGTGCAAATGCCTGAGGCACCAAACATCGCGCGTGAGATCGTTTTAGGGACAGGAATGAGCATCCATACCGATGCGTACAGCGTCACACGAGCGTGCGCTACCAGTTTTCAGGCGGCGGTGAATGTGGCTGAAAGCATAATGGCTGGCACGATTGATATTGGTATGGCTGGTGGTGCCGATTCGTCTTCCGTTTTGCCGATTGGAGTGTCTAAAAAATTAGCCGCTAGCTTACTCGCTTTAAGTAAAACCAAAACCGTTGCTCAGAAACTCAGCATCTTAAAATCATTATCTTTTAAAGATTTAATGCCAGTCCCCCCCGCGGTCGCTGAATATTCAACGGGCCTTTCGATGGGGCAAACGGCTGAGCAGATGGCAAAATCTCATCACATAAGCCGACTGGATCAAGATGCTTTGGCACATCGTTCTCACTCTCTAGCTTCACAAGCTTGGAAAGAGGGCAAAATCCAAGGCGAAGTCATGACGGCATTCCCAGAGCCCTATAAAAAGTGGATCGCTGAAGATAACAATATTCGTCATGACTCGACTCTGGAAGGTTATGCCAAGTTACGTCCAGCGTTTGATAGGCAATATGGTAGCGTGACGGCCGCCAACAGCACACCACTAACCGATGGCGCTGCCGCTATTCTATTAATGCGTGAAGGCCGTGCTAAAGAGCTTGGTTTGGAGATTATGGGCTATATCCGTTCTTACGCTTTTTCAGCGATTGGTGTTGAACACGATATGTTAATGGGGCCGTCTTATGCGACACCGTTAGCCTTACAACGTGCAGGTATTGAGCTTTCCGATCTCACATTGATTGACATGCATGAAGCGTTTGCCGCGCAAACCCTCTCTAATATGAAAATGTTCGCCAGTGATAAGTTTGCACAGGAACATCTTGGTCGAGCAAAAGCGATTGGCGAAATTGATATGGATAAATTTAATGTGCTAGGTGGTTCTATTGCGTATGGTCACCCCTTTGCGGCGACGGGTGCGCGCATGATCACACAAACACTGCGTGAACTAAAACGACGTGGTGGTGGTTTAGGGCTGAATACCGCTTGTGCAGCGGGTGGTTTGGGCGCGGCAATGATTTTGGAGGTTGAATAATGAGCACAGAGAGAGCTTTTCATTTAACAATTGATGAACAAAATATTGCGTGGCTGGCGATTGATGTTCCCGGCGAAAAAATGAATACGCTACAAGCGGCGTTTGCCCAAGAGATGCAAGAGGTTTTTGCGACCTTGGAGGCTCAAAAAACCAGCCTAAAGGGGATGGTGATTCACTCGCTTAAGCCAGATAATTTCATTGCTGGAGCGGATGTCCGTATGCTGAACGCTTGCCAATCGGCCAGCGAAGCACAAGCCTTGGCCAAGCAAGGTCAGGAGATGTTTCAAACCTTATCGGATTTGCCATTCCCAGTGGTTGCCGCGATTCATGGCCCATGCTTAGGTGGTGGTTTAGAGCTGGCGCTGGCTTGTCACTACCGGGTGTGCAGCGACGCGGATATCACGCGTTTGGGTTTGCCCGAAGTGCAATTAGGCTTGCTACCAGGCTCCGGTGGAACGCAGCGGTTGCCGCGTTTGATTGGTTTGTTACCTTCTCTTGATTTGATTTTGACGGGTAAACAGCTGCGAGCAAAAAAAGCAAAACAGCTGGGTGTTATTGATGCTTGCGTAGCAGAGACTATCTTGCTGGATGTGGCCAAGAAGTATGTGCTCGATAATTCTGGGAAAAAACGTCATCAGGCCAATACGTCAGCCAAAGAGAAATTAATTTCTCATACGCAGCTTGGTCGCAAATTAATTTTTGATCAGGCCGCTAAAAAGACTAAGCAAAAAACACGAGGTAATTACCCAGCTGCAGACGCGATTTTAGAGGTGATCCGCCACGGTTTAGATCGTGGTTTTAAAGCCGGGTTAGAGCTTGAAGCGAAGCGATTTGGTGATTTGGTGATGAGCTCGGAATCCAAAGCACTGCGCTCGATTTTCTTTGCCACCACAGAAATGAAAAAAGAGACGGGCAGCGACGCAAAACCTCAAACCGTGAAACGTATCGGCGTATTGGGCGGTGGTTTAATGGGGGCAGGGATCAGCCATGTTAGCGTTGCAAAAGCCAAGGTTCCCGTACGAATCAAAGATGTTTCGAATGATGGGGTATTAAACGCGCTCAATTACAACTACAAATTATTCGATAAACAGCGCAAGCGTCGCATTTTATCCAAAGCGCAGATGCAAACAAAAATGGCGCAATTGTCTGGCGGGATTGATTTTACCAGCTATCAGCATATCGATGTTGTCATTGAAGCGGTATTTGAAGATCTCACGCTTAAGCAGCAAATGGTGGCTGATGTTGAAGCGAATGCCAAAACCAGCACCATTTTTGCGACGAATACTTCTTCGCTTCCAATCCAGAAAATTGCAGCGAAGGCGGCGCGTCCAGAGAATGTGATTGGGTTGCACTATTTCAGTCCTGTTGAAAAAATGCCTCTGGTGGAAGTAATCCCTCATCAAACCACATCGCAAGAGACGATAGCCACAGTAGTGGCCTTGGCGAAAAAACAGGGCAAAACGCCGATTGTGGTCAAAGATTGCGCTGGTTTTTATGTTAACCGTATCCTTGCACCTTACATGAATGAAGCAGCGCAGATCCTGATGGCGGGTGAGTCGATTGAAAAGATAGATACGGCTTTACTCGATTTCGGTTTCCCAGTCGGCCCTATCACGTTATTGGACGAAGTGGGCATTGATGTTGGCTCGAAAATCATGCCAATTCTAGTGCAAGAACTCGGCCCACGTTTTCAAGGACCAGACGTATTTGATTTGCTGCTCAATGACAACCGCAAAGGGCGTAAAAGTGGTAAGGGATTCTATACCTATAAAGGTAAGAAAAAAGAAATCGACAAATCTATCTATAAATTGCTGAAAATCACGCCAGATGCCAAGCAGAGTGATAAGGAGATCGCGCTGCGTTGCGTGCTACTTATGCTGAATGAAGCCGTACGTTGTTTGGATGAGGGCGTAATTCGTTGTGCGCGAGATGGCGATATTGGTGCGATTTTCGGTATCGGTTTCCCGCCGTTTTTGGGCGGCCCATTCCGTTACATAGACCAAATTGGTATCAAGAAATTAGTGGAAATGATGAATCAACATGCTGAGAAGTATGGCGATAAATTCGCTCCTTGTGATGGGCTACTGACTCGAGCTGGGGTTGAAGCACGTTTTTATCCGTAGTCATCTCGGCTGTTTTCATCCATATGTTTGCTTAAATTAGGCGAGGGAATATCCTCGCTTTTTTTCATTTATAGCCAATGAGGTCATCTCTTTATGCGAGTTATTCTCAGTTTGGTATAAGATTATGGAAAATCATCAATAAGGAATCGAAATGGATGCACTAGAGTTGCTGCTTAACCGTCGTTCAATCGCCAATCTCACATCGCCTGCACCTGAAGGTCTGGTCTTGGAAAATATTATTAGAGCAGGCTTGCGAGCGCCCGATCATGGCGGTTTAACCCCTTGGCGTTTCGTGATTGCTCAGGGAGCGGGTTTGCAAAAGTTGTCGGGTATTTTGGCGTCTGCTGTGCGAGCGGATAACGGCAGTGATGCAGAGATAGAAAAAGCGAAAAATGCACCGTTTCGAGCACCCATGGTAATCACAGTGATCGCGAAAGTTACGGAGCATGAAAAGGTGCCAGCGATTGAACAGCATCTCTCTGCGGGATGCGCAGTACAAGCGATGCAAATGGCTGCGGTAGCCCAAGGTTTTCAAGGTTTCTGGCGTTCGGGAAGCTGGATGTTCCACTCTCACGTTCGGCAAGCATTAGGTGCTAAGGGCGATGATCAAATCGTTGGTTTCTTATACCTAGGAACTGCAGGGTGCACGCCAATGAAAGTGCCTGAACGTGATTTGAGTAAATTTATTGAGTTTCTATAGCGAGTTTATTGACTATCTGCCGCTGCGATAACTCATGGCCCAGCAATGCTGGGCCTAAAATCTAGTGGATGTGATAGGCAATCACAAAATCAATAAATAGCCTGACTTTTTCAGGTAGATGATCCTTGTGGTTATACAGCATATAAATATCACGAGGGTTGGAAACCCAGTCTTCCAGTACTCTGACTAAGCTGCCTTCTTCGATAAATTCTTTAATCATTACATCTGGCATTAAGGTGATACCCAGCCCCTCAGAGCAAGCGCTGCGCACTACGTTTAAAGCGTTGGCCTGAAAACGACCAGTATCACAATTGACCACGCATTCCCCTTTATTGTTGGTCAACTGCCATTTTACTAGAGGATATCCCTTCAATAATGAATGATTACTGAGCTCTTCGGCATGAGTTGGTGCAGGGTGTTTCGCTAAATACCCTGGGCTTGCGACTAACACATCTTTCACTTCATTAATTTTTCGCGCAATCAAACTGGAGTCTCGTTGAGGTCCAACTCTAAAAATGACATCCCATTCGGTTGGGTCGAGTTGATCGGCCTGATTGCTGGTGGTCAATTCTATGTTGATATCTGGGTACTGCATCATGAAGGCATTGAAGATAGGCATCATCATGCGTTTCGTGACATTAGATGGTGACGATATTCTTAGTTTGCCTGAAGCGCCACGACATTCATCGGTGAGCTCTTCTGCTGTTGCAGCTAAGCGATGCAGCAACGGTGAGCACTCTTGAAAAAAACGTTCACCCGCTTCAGTCAGCGAAAGTTTTCGAGCATGGCGATTCAACAATCTAAGATTCAGAGAATCTTCCAATGCTTGAATGCGTCGGGTAATGGTCGCAACGGGGATCATTGTTTTACGAGAAGTTGCGGTATAGCTTCCATTTTCGACAACCAGTCGAAAGAGGTTTAGGTCATCTAATTTCATTGTTCCTGACACATTATTTTTCGAATTTGAGTAATTTATACGTATATCATTTGTCAAATCTTGAGTCATATCAACTTGTTTGACGAAAGTAACATTCCGTACAATCCATACATAGCCCATATATATAGTATGCAACCGAGTTACAAAGTGGAACATTTGTATAAATCTTATTTTGCGACTACTTTATAAAGTAACCTATCAATTTATCCTATAACAATAAAATAACTGCTTTTTAAAAGCATTGTGAGGCAGGATTATGTATAAATCTCACATTCAGGCTAGTGAGTTCTTGGCGAAAAAACCTTCAGACAATCAGCATGTCGAGCAAAAACTGATCATGCTCGTTGATGATGACCCAATTTTTAGGCGAATAACCAGTGGTTATTTGTCGGCTCAAGGCTATAAAGTGCTTGAAGCTGAAAATGGCTTAGAGGGGTTGCGCAAGTTAAAAGATGCGGAGCCTGACCTTGTTGTGTGTGACTTAGCAATGCCAGTACTGAACGGCATTGAGTTTGTTGAAGAGGTGAGCCTTGAGTATCCCTCGCTGCCACTGATTGTGGTCTCTGCAACTGATGAAATGGCTGATGTTGCAAAAGTGCTGCGATTTGGTGTTAAGGATTTTCTTCCTAAACCGATTGGTAACCACCAGTATTTAAGCAGTGCAATAGAAAGTACGCTCGAAGATACGTTCAGTCGTTTATCTGATCAGCGCGATTTTTCGACGCAGTGGTTCCGGGTTGACGATGGTGGTGATATTCCAGAAGAGCAAGAGTTGCATTGGCATCTGGAGTATTTACGAGAAAACCCTAGTACTGCGAAAGATTTGCTGCACGCGTTATTACCAGAAAAGGATACTTCACAAGGCAGTTGGAAGTGTAGTTACCGTCTTTTACAATCGGCGGATGTGATGCCGCTGGTATTTGACTATGCGTGGTTGATGAACGGGCAGTTTGCCTTTTACTTGGTCGATTCAGATGCTCATTATGAAAATAGTGTGGCTTCAACATTGCTCGTTCGTGCTCTGTTTCACGATTATCTTCGCAACTTAAAAAGCTTCAGTGCCGATCTGAAAGACCTTGCCGACATACTGGAAAAAGGTATTGAATGCTCAGAGTGTGCTAATCCAATCAACGCAGTATTCGGTATTGCGGATTTAAGCGAAGGTACACTCTCTATCCTGCCAGCTGGGCTCGACAGTCAATGGTCAAATGGCTACTTAACTCAACATATTGCTGCGGGTGTTAGCCTTGGGCAGAACTGTTTAAAAAACTTTATCACTAAAGATTTACCGATCAACTCAACTTGTCAGCTATCAACTAATCGCTTAGGTTCGAGTAGTTTCAAACTCAATATTTACCAAGGTGGCAGCAGTTAATAACCTTATATTTAGTCGGTGTTTGCGGTGATTTGTTTGAGGTATAGTTCGCGTCTAGAACAACAATCACCCAATTCGTTTACGTTACATTAACTTTGTTTATGGTGCCAAAACGAACGGAGTCATCCAACACTAGAGAAGTTATGATGGAAGAGCAGAATTTTAAAGAACCTTACAACATTTTTTATTTTTTAGGCTTTATTGCCGTACTTTCGATCCCTACATTGCCAGCAATACTGACTTGGATCCGTGTGTTTAATGGTTATTCAACTTTCTGAGTTGGATAGTACGTTGGGAGTTCACCATCAATATTCGTCATTTTCTTCTTACGGTGGCTGGTGGGCTCTGCCTTCTGTTAGGCGTGATAGGCATATTCTTACCGCTACTCCCCACAACCCCTTTCATACTCCTTGCTAGCGCTTGCTTCTTACGAAGTAGCCCTCGTTTTCATGCTTGGTTGCATCAACATCAGACGCTAGGCCCAATACTGGATAATTGGCAGCAACATGGCGCTGTTTCGCGGCAAGTGAAACAACGGGGATGTTTGTGGATTATTCTAAGCTTTATTTTTTCCATCTGGGTTGTCCCACACTTTTGGCTCAAAATTATGTTGTTTACTATGCTTGTGGTCCTGATCACTTGGTTTATTCGACTTCCCACTCATGAGCAGGTTGCTAACCAACAAGAAAATCACTAGCATTATGGGGAAGTGTGCCCATTCTTCGAATGGGCGTTTGTTTTTTCAGCGGCTAAGATATTGTGGCTTATCTATGTTGCTGAGAGCTCACGCTCTATCATTCTGATACGTAAATGTATCGTGAGAAATGAAGAGCCAATCTAAGTAAATGTAAGTTATGACAACCGAAACTATCTCTTTGATCAAATCGAGCATTCAAAGCATCCCTAACTACCCAAAACCTGGCATTTTGTTTCGTGATGTAACTAGCCTGCTAGAGGATGCAAAAGCCTATCAAGCAACCATTGCTTTATTAGTCGAAAAATATAAAGACATGGGCTTTACCAAAGTTGTGGGTACAGAAGCGCGTGGTTTCCTATTTGGCGCGCCATTGGCTTTAGAGCTTGGTTTGGGGTTTGTACCTGTACGTAAGCCGGGTAAGTTACCACGCGAAACGTTAGCTCAATCTTACGAATTGGAATACGGTACTGACACATTAGAAATTCACGTTGATGCGATCAAACAAGGTGATAAAGTGCTGGTGGTGGATGATCTACTGGCAACGGGTGGTACGATTGAAGCGACGACTAAATTGATCCGCCAGCTTGGTGGTGAAGTTGAGCACGCGGCTTTTGTCATCAACCTGCCTGAAATTGGCGGAGACAAACGTTTACAAGGTTTGGGCCTGAACGTTTATAGTATTTGTGAATTTGAAGGTCATTAAGCTAATCAACTGGACGTACTCATGAGTTATCTTGCCTTAGCGCGAAAATGGCGACCAACAAAATTTAATGAGGTGGTGGGACAAGCACATGTCTTAACTGCACTAGAAAATGCGTTGGCCCAAAATAGATTGCACCATGCGTATTTATTCAGCGGTACACGTGGTGTAGGCAAGACGACGATTGGTCGCTTGTTTGCCAAGGGGTTAAACTGTGAAACAGGTATTACGGCCACACCTTGTGGCCAATGTGATACTTGTCGAGAGATTGACCAAGGCCGTTTTGTTGATCTTTTAGAAATAGATGCGGCATCACGAACCAAAGTCGAAGATACGCGCGAATTACTTGATAACGTGCAATACAAGCCTGCTCGCGGTCGATTCAAGGTGTACTTAATCGATGAAGTTCACATGCTGTCGCGCCACAGTTTTAACGCTTTGCTTAAAACGTTGGAAGAGCCGCCTGAGTATGTGAAATTCTTGCTCGCTACGACAGATCCGCAAAAGCTGCCGGTTACGATTTTATCGCGCTGCTTACAGTTTCATCTTAAGCCGATCAGTGTTGAAAATATCCACGATCAGCTTGAGCATGTTTTAGCGGCAGAGCAGATCCCTTGTGAAGCGAGAGCATTAAGAATGATCGCTCATGCTGCCGATGGCAGTATGCGTGATGCACTTAGCTTAACTGATCAAGCGATTGCACTAGGTAATAACCAGGTGATGGCCGATGTAGTCGCCCCAATGCTTGGCACGCTAGACACAGATCAAGCACTCCATTTACTGCAAGCCATTAGCAGTAAACAGCCTCAAACGGCGATGGATAGCGTTGCACATTTAGCACAAAATGGTGTGGATTGGGATGGATTACTACAACAACTCTCGGCGCAGTTACACCGTATTGCGATGTATCAAGCGTTGCCAGCAACACTGGACAAAACCCAACCTGACTCAGAGAAAGTGCAACTGCTTAGCAAAGCACTGAGCCCACAAGATGTGCAGCTCTATTATCAAATTGCTTTAAAAGGACGTGAAGATTTAGCACTTTCGCCAACCGCTCGAACGGGGCTGGAAATGATTGTGCTACGTATGATGGCGTTTCGTCCTGCTTCGGTATCGTTGGTGAATACGTTCAGTACTGAAGTGAGTTCAGATGTCGCAGTGCCAAGCCACGGCACTCCTTCACAAAAACCTGTATCAGTGGTAACGCCTCTAACTGAACCTACGCAAACGTCGGTGGCTCCCGTATCGGATAGTCAGGTTAATGAGCCACAAAGGCATGAGGATACTCAGCCTGATTATGGCATCGTTCAAGATTACGATAACCGCTATGCGGATATGAATGATGACATGTCCAGTGCAATGGAATATGCCCCAGAATCGTATGAGCCTGCACCAGTTCCTCAACCACCAGCACCTTCTTCAGCTCCACGTCCCTCACCGATTGCAGGGCTGCGACACCAGTTGCGTTCACAGCGCCAAGGGGTTGCTCAGCCAGCAAAAGGAGTGAATGAAACAAAGAGCAACGGGACAAAAAAGCCTAATGCGGCATCGACTAAATCTGAATCTGTGCTTGAGCGTGTTGCCTCGCATGGAAAATCAGCTCGAGTGTCGCCTTTGTCAACATCCGCTCCTGAAGCTGTCCCAACTTTGGACAACGAGCCTTATCAGTGGCGTCCAACGCTGCAACCTGTGGTGGTTGAACAACAAAAAACAGAGCTGACACCGACACAAATTAAGCAAGCGCTAGAACATATTAAAACGCCAGAGATGGCAGAAAAGTTACTTGCAGAATCGATAGAACAAGATGAATGGGCAGCTCTGATCCACCAGCTCGATATTGCCAAGTTAGTGGAACAATTAGCACTTAATTCTGTCTACCACAAATCGGGCTCATCAATTGAGCTAGTGCTGCGGCCAAGTCAGGCCCATCTTAATACCGATAAAGCACAAAGCGAGTTGTTAGAAGCGCTCAATGAGACATTAGCTGAAGAGTGCCACCTTAGCGTGACAATTGGTGAGCAAGGTGAGACTCCATTGGAGCTTAGAGAGCGTCTTTACCAACTCAAATTAGAGCAAGCATTGAACAGCTTGGAGGCCGACCCTCACGTAATGTTCTTCAAGCGACGTTTTGATGCGGAACTTGATCGCGACAGTGTGCGGCCGATTTAATCAATTAAGCGAGTGTGGGGTTGAATCTATATGTTATGACCCCACCTTATGTGAAACACCCAATTCAACCAGAGAGATAAACATGTTTGGTAAAGGCGGTATGGGCAACCTAATGAAGCAAGCCCAACAAATGCAAGAGCGCATGCAAAAGCTACAAGAAGAAATTGCGAATATGGAAGTGGTTGGTGAGTCTGGTGCTGGTCTGGTAAAAGTGACCATTACTGGTAGCCACAGCGTACGCCGTGTAGAGATTGATGAAAGCTTAATGGAAGACGACAAAGAGATGCTAGAAGATCTGATTGCCGCCGCTTTCAATGATGCTGCGCGCCGCGTGGAAGAGACTCAAAAAGAAAAAATGGCTTCTGTCACTGGCGGTATGCAATTACCACCAGGTATGAAGATGCCGTTTTAACGAACGACTTTTTAACAAACAACCTTTTTAACAAACAAAATAGGTTACTAATGCGTACCAGTCATATGCTGGAGCATTTGATGGAGGCCTTACGTTGTCTGCCTGGGGTGGGTCCCAAGTCAGCACAGCGTATGGCCTTTCATTTGTTACAGCGCGATAGAAAAGGCGGCTTACAGCTCGCCGATGCTTTAAGCCAAGCCATGACAGAAATTGGACATTGCAGTGAATGTCGAACTTTCACTGAAGAAGAAACTTGTCATATTTGTAGCAACCCTAAGCGGCAGGATAATGGCCAACTCTGTGTAGTCGAAAGCCCTGCTGATATTGCGGCCATTGAAGCTACAGGCCAATATTCTGGACGTTATTTTGTTCTGATGGGACACTTATCACCTTTAGATGGTATCGGCCCGAGTGATATTGGTTTAGATACGCTGGATTACCGTTTGCAACGTGGTGGCATTGCCGAAGTCATTCTTGCCACTAACCCAACCGTTGAAGGGGAAGCGACCGCGCACTACATTGCGGAATTATGTCGCGCCCATCAAGTCTCTGCGAGCCGTATTGCTCATGGTGTGCCTGTTGGCGGTGAGCTTGAGCTTGTTGATGGCACGACGCTATCACATTCTTTGCTTGGCAGACAAAAGCTGTAGCACCTTTCGAATCATTGCCCTAGCTGCTGGGGCAATTTTGAGTGGCGCCATCAATTAAGGCAAACAAAGCAGTGCCATCAAGTGATTTTTTCGAGTTCGGTAATGTTGCTCAAAGCTTCTTGGTTCGTGTTGCCACAGACCATCGGGCAAGGCTTAAATTCGTGGCATACTTTTGGACGTTCAGGCTTACCAAATAACTTGCACAAATTAGCGTCATTAAGTTGAATGCAACGTACACCTGCTGGCTTTCCTTGCTCCATACCCGGGATGGAGGAAGAAATACTAGGGGCGATACAACACGCACCACAACCAAGTCTGCATTCCATAATTGAGTACCAGTAAAAGAAAAGGGTTACGATCCTAGCAGATGTGACCGAAGTGTACAGCAATAGCTTCCTAAATTAACAAGCCGTTTTTATCCTTGAACTTTGGTTGGTGTGGAGGTATAACACGCACCCCATTCGTTAAGTTAGATAGAGACTCATGAACACACCATTCTGGCAAAATAAGAAATTAGAACAAATGACGGAATCGGAGTGGGAATCGCTTTGTGATGGATGCGGTAAGTGCTGCTTACACAAGTTAATGGATGAAGATAGTGATGAGGTCTATTACACCAATGTCGCTTGCAGTTGGTTAAACAGCGATACCTGCTCATGCAAGGATTATCCAAACCGTTTCAATTCTGGTGAGGAGTGCTTAAAACTGACGCGTGATAAAATTGATGAATTTAACTGGTTGCCGGATACGTGCGCCTATCGTGTACTGTCAGAAGGCAAAACATTGCCGCAATGGCATCCTTTGATTACCGGCTCCAAAGAGGCGATGCACGCCGCGCAAGAAAGTGTTCGCAACAAAGTCGTTTATGAGATTGATGTTATCGACTGGGAGGATCACATCATCAACCATCCCAACCGCAATTAATATCCAATAGAAATCTAAAAAATTAGAGAAGCAGTAACAAACCTCCTACTGTTGCTGCAGCGGAAAAATATTTCCCTGCGGAATAGGAGCTATCATCTTCTTCTGGTTTTTTATCTGGATGATCTAACCCCAAAGCACCATGAGCAAATGATTCCACTTTGCCAGTCACAGTTTTCTCTTTGTTTTCTAACTTACTCTCTTTGTCGAGTTGTTGCAGCGCTGCGAGCAAGGCTTTGCCTTCATCAGACAAAGTGACGGTATTCTGCTCCACTTTGAGCGGGGCAGAGGGGGGGGATGCCGCTGTAGAATTTGCTTGAGCTTTAACTTGCTGGAGTGAATGCAGTTGCGCTGAGCTTGTCCCTACCGGTGTCATACTTCTCTCCTATAAATGCCATCAGTTAATGTATCGACAGATTTATGAAAAACTTGTGCAAAAAATTCGCAATTTGTATGAAGCATGTACAAGCAAAAAACGCGCCTACTTTATATGAAAAGAATAAGCAGGCCCGTTATTCGCCGCTAATTAGTCGCAAGTGAGATCTGTGTTGCGATTCTTTATCTGTTGATAGGCTTGCATGCGATGCTCTGCTTGAACATAGGCGGTGGGAATTGGCAGTACAGTGAGTTGGAAATCAGGATACGACGCCTGGGTATCCTCTACGGGCGTGATGATGGCAATCTTTAAATCAGGATTTCGACGAAGGATAGAATGCGCCGTGCCTAAACCCTGCTCGGTGTGGAACTTACCTGCGATGTGCATCACCTGAGCTGTCGGGTGGTTTTGTAAATAATCCACCATGCTTTCTGCCATCGTTTCATCCCAAGTGACCTGAGCTGCATACTGTTTTTCAGTTTGCTCTTTTGAACCGTGGTGCATTGATTCCATGAATTTCGCTTTGTAGGGAGAGGCTGAGGTGTCAATTTGGTGTGCAACCTGAGCCCGCTCTACTGGCGTTAATTTATCAAGGTATTTGATCCCTACTTTGCCGATACAACGTACGAAAGGTTTAGGCGCATTAGCGGCAATGACATCCAACTGCTGTGATTTTGCAAATTCAACCAGTGGGCGGTAGTCACTTTGGTAGTTTGGCCACGCTCTGGTCTGAGAAATAAGGTATTGTTCGCCGATTTCTCCTGCTAGATAGCGGTTCAGTATCTCTTGCTCATCGCGTGAAAATTGTTCCATAGACAAGGCAACATGGGTGTTTTCGCGGCTGAGTTGTGCCAATAGCTCGGTTTGGAAGCGATGAATGGCTGGGTGTGTATGCCACTCACCGACTAAAATGATATCGGCATTTTTTATCTCATTCGGCAGCGAATTGAGATTCAATGGTTTGCCGCTAGGGGTGGATAATTGGTAGTCATAAAAGTGAGCAATGGGCTTCGGCTGGTGCGAAGCACAGCCAAAAAGTGGTAATAGTAGAGCCAGAGAAGTAACTAAGCGCATGAGTGTCTCCATTTTGAATTTGGCATAATAATGGAGACACTGTGGATTTGCAATATAATGAGAATTATTATCAACTAACTTTGCGATAAACGCTGATCATAAAATCGGCCTCACAATTAAATTGCTCAGCTTGCTTTAATTGCGCTCTTAGCTCATCACTGGCCCGCCATGCAAACGGCGTCATCTGTAATAAATCAAAAGCATCGTTACCACTTAATGCCATGGTGTAGTGCAGTTTTTGTTGCTCTACTAATGTAAACCCAGCTATCTCTTCTGCGGTTTCATCATGCAGTTGAACATTAGGATAGATCCCTTCTTTTAACTGATAGAGGTGCCTTGCCGCGGGTGTAACGGTAATCACCACTCCTTGGTTTTGAATGCAGCGGTAAAGCTCTTGCGCTTTACAGGGCGCATAAATTCGTAATATACCGGCTAGGGAAGCATCGTCAAAGGGCAAGCGGTGGCTGGAGGCGACGACAAAGTTGACCATAGGGTAGCGCTTTGCTGCATAACGGACGGCGATTTTAGAGATATCTAACCCATAGGTGACCGATTGTGTCGAGTGTTGTGCAAGCGTTTGAGCGACAAATTGGGTGTAGTAACCTTCGCCGCAGCCGATGTCTAAAAACTGATAAGAAGAATCTTGCAGATATTTACTGCACAACTGAGCGACCGTCTGACGCATCAGATCGTAATGTCCACCTTCAAGAAAACGGCGCCGAGCTTGCATCATCTCTTTATTATCACCCGGATCTTTTGAGCGTTTATGATGTGCAGGCATCAAATTGACGTAGCCCTCTTTGGCTATATCAAATTGATGATTATTTTCACATTTCAATATTTGCTGCTGTTGCAACAGAGGTTGCTGGCAAAGGGGGCACAGATACGCCATGAAGATCTCGCTTGAAAAACAAAGGTGCCAGTTTAGCGTCTGCGGCTAGAAATAAAAAGGACAGCGTGATTTCACTGCCCTCAGCACGAGTATGATGACGGAAAATTCGCCAAAAAAGCTTAGTTGGAAAAAACCGTCGTGACGAGCTGATGGCTTTCACCTGGTTGCAAGGTTTTTCCAGCGGACAAGCAAGGGGCATGCAGTGTAGATTCAACACACAGCATCGTTTGATAACCATCGTCAGGCATATCTACCATTGATTGAGCGCCTTGAGCCCACGGATTCCACAAGACGGCAGAGTTGTGCCCAGAGTTTTCAACCACTAACGTGCGATTCAAAACAGGATCTTGGACCTGAATTTGTGCTTCAGGTGCGGTATAGACGCGATCAATCGTATCGGTGAGGATGAGTGTTGAACCACCTTGACACATTTTTGCATCTTGTAAGCTGTCTATATATTCAACGCCCATACCTGTAGTAGTGGTCTGGGTAATATTACCAACCTTGAGGTAGCTGTGCAGCGCTGCAGAAAACGTCCATGCTTTCTCATCCGTATTGGTCGTTTCTAAAGTGACTTTTAACTTGTCACCGATTTCAACATAAAGACGGGTTTTGAATTGAAATGGCCAAATAGCCAGTGTTTGGGGCGAATGGTCGAGCCCTAGCACGATAATAACGCCCTGCTCGTTTTCTCTATGTTCAATCAATGCCCATTCACTGGTGCGTGCGAAACCATGGGCTGGTGCAGCAATACGGCCAAACCATGGCCAACAAACAGGGATCCCGCCTCTTAGAGCGGCTTTACCGTCAAAAATGGCCGTGTCACTCATCCAAATGAGCTCATCTTGTCCTTTAGGAGTGAATGAGATGACATGGCCGCCATGTAGTGTAATTCCGGCGGTCGCTTTGTCATGAATAACGCGAACAATTTTAACGCCCTCTTTCTCAACGATGGTGACGTTGTCAGAAAGATAAGTCAGGGTAGGGAGAGATTGCAGATCCATAAATTCGATACCTCATACCATTCCTACCGGATAAATAAGTGAGGAACGGCTCGGATTGTCTAACGCAGTCCCATTAATGAAAGGGACAGATACTAAAAAGGCGACACAATGGCCGCCTTTTTGTTCTCAACGAATTTCTTCGCTAAACACTACGATTATTTAGAAACGTGAGCGATTAGGTCTAGAACTTTGTTTGAGTAACCGATTTCGTTGTCGTACCAAGATACAACTTTAACGAATTTGTCAGTTAGTGCGATACCAGCTTTAGCATCGAATACAGATGTGTTGATTTCGCCGATGAAGTCTTGAGAAACAACTGCATCTTCAGTGTAGCCTAGAACGCCAGCGAATTCGTTTTCAGAAGCGCGCTTCATTTCAGCACAAATTTCTGCGTAAGATGCTGGGTTTTGTAGGTTAACAGTTAGGTCAACTACAGAAACGTTCGCTGTCGGTACGCGGAAAGCCATACCAGTCAGTTTGCCGTTTAGTTCTGGGATTACAACGCCAACCGCTTTAGCTGCGCCAGTTGAAGATGGGATGATGTTTTGAGAAGCACCACGACCACCACGCCAGTCTTTCGCAGAAGGACCATCTACAGTTTTTTGAGTCGCTGTAGTTGCGTGAACAGTAGTCATAAGACCAGACTCGATGCCCCACTTGTCGTTAAGAACTTTAGCGATAGGTGCTAGGCAGTTTGTAGTACAAGAAGCGTTAGAAACGATGTCTTGGCCAGCGTAAGAAGCGTGGTTAACACCCATTACGAACATTGGAGTCGCGTCTTTTGAAGGACCAGTTAGAACAACTTTTTTCGCGCCAGCAATGATGTGCTTACGAGCGGTTGCATCGTCTAGGAATAGACCTGTTGCTTCAGCAACCACGTCAACACCGATTGCATCCCATTTTAGATCTTCTGGGTTACGCTCAGCTGTTACACGTACAGTTTTGCCGTTTACAACTAGGTTGCCAGCTTCAACTTCAACAGTACCGTTGAAACGGCCATGAGTTGAGTCATACTTTAACATGTATGCCATATAATCTACGTCGATAAGGTCGTTAATACCTACAACTTCGATGTCGTTGCGCTCTTGCGCTGCACGGAATACGAAACGACCGATACGGCCAAAACCGTTAATACCTACTTTGATAGTCATTATAGTTGCTCCACAACTTAATTTCTGATTAAAGATAACTGGTAGTAAAATTACAGAATCCAGTAAATGTCTGCAACAGATAATCGGACTTAACTTGTTTAAAGTCAAAAAAAAGCGACGCTTTTTTTCACAATTAATCGTAAGTGATTAAATTTTAAACTTTATACCGCTTCTGTTTACTTTCAGTTGGCGTAAAATACTTTAGCCTTCTAAGGCAGTTAGAAATCACATACCTACCATTTCATGGTGAGAAAGTATGTGCTACAAAGAGTGGAGTATGCAAGTTTTTGGCATAAAAAGTACCAGTGCAATATTGAGAAGAAGGGAAGTTTTGTAAGTGAAATCGAAGATTGAGAATAATGTTAAGCCTGATGAATACTGGCGTGAAAGACTAACGGATGATGAGTTTTATGTTTGCCGTCAACGCGGTACAGAAGCCCCGTTTAGTGGCAAGTTATTACATAATCGTGACACAGGTGTGTACGCGTGTACCTGTTGCAGCAGCCCGTTATTTGTCTCCAACAATAAGTATGATTCGGGGTGTGGTTGGCCAAGTTTTGATGCACCGATCAATGATACTGCAATCCGCTATCTTGAAGATTTAACGCATGGAATGATTCGAACTGAGATCCGTTGTGCGGTGTGTGATAGCCATCTAGGGCATGTTTTTCCTGATGGACCTCAAACAACAGGTGAACGATTTTGTGTCAATTCAGTGTCGTTAATTTTCAACAAAAAGTGAAAAAGCGGTGAACTTATCACCGCTCTTTGTTTTATGATTACATTTTGTTAGTTGGCAAAGTCGAGAGGAATGAGCTCTGGTTTAAACTGTCCATTTTTGATAGCGTCAACGATTTTTTCGGCGATATCGTCGAGTGCATCAAATTTTTCTTGATCAAACCCATACAGCAATTTGAGTTCTGTCTCTGAAGCAACCGGCACATTGAATGTTTTTCCTACCATCGCCCAAATGTAAGCTTTTTCTTTCTGTTTGAGAATTTGGTTGGTACTGGCAAGAGATTTGATAGCATCAAGGTTGATACTGCCTTTTGGGCTGAGTTCTAAGGTTCGATGGAGCAAATAGATTGCTTTTTCTCGATCCCGTTGAACATAAAAAGTAGCGAGAGCGTATTGCATTTCTGCTGTATCTAGCTCGGGTTTACCTTCACGTTGTAAGAATTTTCTTTGTGCACTTTTATCACCAATCTGACTCCAGAGAAAGTATAAGGTTTCCGCGGAGCTGGATGACTGAAGCTCTTTTTCAATCTGCTCTAAATCTTTCCCTGTATTGACGAGTGCTGAAAATCGACGTTGTTTCAGTTCCGTTTGATCAATAGCTTGAATTTGTGAAGCGAGCTCGAGACATTTTCGATAAGCTTGAACTAATCCGTATTCTTTAATCTTGTTGCTATCGCTTGGATTTTTAAGTACTTCAAATCGATGCCAGATGAGGTCCGTGCGTGGAACTCTACATTGCCCATCATTTATATTGAGCCTTTCACAGCGCAAATTAGGATTATCTGCACATAGCTTGTCGGTATCTCTGTTATTCTCAAAGCAGCCACTTATAAGAAGTGATAGGCTGAGAATCATGGGCACTTTTATCAAATTCATAATATTAGCTTGTGATCAAATACACTTATTTATTGGGCTTGTCTTGACTCAATATCATGGCAAGTTATGTTTGTGACGAATTCGTTAATTAAGGATAGACCATGGATGCCGATCAACTCATTAACGCCATCACCCCCGAAGCTTACAAGCGATTAATGCACGCTGTTGAAACGGGTAAGTGGCCCGAAGGTACACCACTTTCACAAACACAGCGAGATTCATGCATGCAAGCTGTGATGTTGTATCAATCTAAGCATAATGTAGAAGCGGACCATATGACAGTTGCCGCCGGTGGAGAAATCAGTTTTAAGTCAAAAAATGAGCTTAAAAAGCGCTTTCAAAACGGACAAGACGATATTGTTCGAGTCAATCCAAACCACGAATGAGTCTATTTGACTTGTACAGAATACAAAAATCCCCAATTCATTGAGTTGGGGATTTTGTTAATGAAGGGAAAATATATTGTGGGTGCTTAAAGCTATAAGCTCATTTCACCACGTAATACTTCCTGCATTTTCTGCTTCACTTCTTCATAAGAAAGATTCTGGCTCAGTAAATAGTGAAGCTTGGCTAAAGCGGCTTCGGGTGTCATGTCGTAGCCGCTGATCACGCCTGCTTCTGCAAGGGCACAGCCTGTCGCGTAACCCCCCATGTTGACTTTACCTGCTAAGCATTGAGTTAAGTTCATGACGATCACGCCACGTTCTGAGGCTTCTTTTAAATGCGCTAATAGTTGCGCATTTTGAGGTGCATTTCCCACACCAAAAGTCAGCAAAATCATCGCGTTGACTGGCTGTAATAAGGTATTGCGGATCACTTCGTGAGAGATGCCAGGGTACATGGTAATCACACCGATCGGTTGTGGTGTAATGTTATGGACTCGGAAGGCTCCTTGCGGCTGTTCGCCAACTTTAACGTTACTGCTGATTTGAATATTGATCCCAGCTTCTAACAGCGGAGGAAGGTTCGGCGAGGTAAACGCATTAAAACCATCGGCGTGTGATTTGACACTGCGGTTACCCCGCATCAACTGATTATTGAAGAATAACGTCACTTCATTGATGGGGTAATTAGCGGCGATGTGCAACGCATTAAGTAAATTCGCTTGTCCGTCAGAGCGCAATTCGGCCAACGGAATTTGTGAGCCTGTCACAATGACGGGTTTACCCAAGTTTTCCAGCATGAAAGAGAGTGCCGATGCCGTGTAAGCCATGGTATCCGTACCATGTAAAATCACAAAGCCATCGTATTTATCATAATTATCTCGAATATCGTTGGCGATTTGTTGCCAATCTTCAGGTGTCATGTCCGAGGAGTCAATCAGAGGGTCATATTCATGAATGGTGAACTCAGGCATTTCAGGGCGCTGAAACTCAGGCATACTTGCGAGTTGTTTTTCCATGAAGCCCGCAATAGGGACATAACCATGGTCGGATTTTAGCATGCCGATAGTACCGCCAGTGTAGGCGATGTAGATATGTTTTCTTGCCATAGCTAGAAATCACTCGTGTAGGGGAACAGAGCGGGGGATTATAGCGTATTCACTTAATATAAAAAGGGGCGCTCAACACAAAGCGCCCCAATGGTTTTTAGTCATTACAGATTGATATTGCTACTGAACTTGGCAGTTTAGGCAGAACGCATATTGCCCTTTCGGATCATTAAAATGGTTGAGCAAGCTGGCATCTTGCACCCATTGTTTTGCTACAGGTTGCAGCGACGCTGGCACTAGTGTTGATACATCAAAACCGAAGCGAACTTGCACTTGATTCATGATGTCTTGCAAGAATTGCTCAGCGGGTGAAAGGGGTTCTTCTACCCAATAAATATTGTAGGTCTCTAATTTTGCCAGTTGTGCTGCGAGCTTAATGGCATCATCAAAGTCACCCATTTGATCGACTAAACCATGATCCATCGCATCTTGTCCTGTCCATACGCGGCCTTGCGCGACCTGATCGACTTGTGCCAATGAAAGGCCACGGTTCTCTCCCACCAAACTAATGAAACGCTGGTAACCATGGTTAATGCCCAGTTGCAGTGCGTTGGCCACGCCTTTTGTTAGCCCTGTGGTGACACCGACACCAGAAAAAGGTGAGGTTCCTACGCCATCGGTATAAACCCCCAATTTATTGAGTCCTTTTTCGAATGTGGTGATGACACTAAAAATACCAATCGAACCGGTTAACGTGGTTGGCTGCGCGATAATTTTATCCGCACTCATTGAAATCCAATAACCGCCAGACGCTGCAAGGCTTGACATTGAGACGACAACCGGTTTGCCTGCGTCTTTTAACGCTTGAATTTCATTACGAATAACTTCGGAGGCAAAGGCGCTGCCTCCTGGGCTGTCCACACGCAATACGACGGCTTTGACTTTATCATCGTTACGCGCTTGGCGAAGTAATGCGGCGGTGGTATCACCACCGACTGTGCCTCGTGGGTGATCTCCATCCATGATGGTACCACTAGCCACGATCACGGCCACATCGTCCATATCAGCGTTAAACTGTGGCCTAATGGTGGCTTGATATTCGTAGTAACCTACGGCGTTGTAGCTATCTTCTCCATTGCTGCCAAATGTTTCGGCGAGCGATAGGCGCATTTGTTGGCGAGTGGCCAATTCATCCACTAACCCTAATTTTAATGATAAAGCAGCGAGATCACCCTCGGTCGCTTTTAATTGCGTCAGAAATTCATCCATTGATGGGTTTAACGTTTTCCCGTCAATCTTACGGTTGGTCGCTACGTCATCAACGTACGCTCCCCACAACTGCGTTAACCAGCGAGAGGCGGACTCTTTCGCCGCGTCGGACATATCGTCACGAATAAATGGCTCAATGGCTGATTTATAAGTCCCGACACGGAAAACGTGCGTATTAACGTCCAGCTTTTCCAGCAAAGTTTTGTAGTACATTGAATAGGCACTGTAGCCTTTCAGCATCACTGCGCCATCCGGTGCCAAATAGACTTTATCGGCGTAGCTTGCCAAATAATATTGGCTTTGATTATAGAAATCTCCCACCGCGTAGATGGGTTTGCCCGTGGCTTTAAATTCGTTCAACGCTTTAGCAATGTAACGTAGCTTAGTGAGGTTGGTTTCAGGCATTTCTCCGAGAGCGAGCACAATGCCTGTGATTTTCGCATCGTCTTTCGCATGGCGAATGGTCTCTACTACATCAAATAATACATTTTCTTTGGGCAAGTCTTTGCCAAAAAATGAACCAGTCATTGAATCCATCGGATTGATGTAAGAACTCTGTTCAACAATCGGTCCTGATAAGTTCATTACTAATGCGGACTCTTTTTCTATGGTAGGCAGGGGAGAATCGGCATGCACATACAAGAAATAAATCAGTGCAATACTGAGCAAAAAGAACAGGTTGGTTAAGGCTAAACGAATAAAGGTAATGATTTTCCAAAAACCTTTAAATATCAAACCGATAAATCGAAATAGTGATTTCATTGTTTCTCCACTGCGGCTATTCGCAAGCGTGTTTAAATGAATCAAGGGATTAACCTTGAGATATTAATGGCTTACATCCTACGTGATCTAGTATACCCAAACAACCGCAAGATTGATCGGTGTTACAAAAATGTAAACACTTGTTTGATTTTTTTTGTGGGCAATAATATTCTGGTCAGACCATAACGCATAATTATAAAAGTGAAGTCGCCATGTACCCACATCTGTTAGAGCCTTTGGATTTAGGATTTACTCAGTTACGCAACCGTGTATTGATGGGATCAATGCACACGGGATTAGAAGAGCACAAGGAAGGGCTCCATAAGCTGGCCGCTTTTTATGAAGAGCGTGCAAAAGGTGGGGTTGGGCTGATTGTGACGGGCGGGTTTTCGCCTAATTTGCGCGGTCGACTTCACCCTTTCAGTGCCGAATTTAGCAAGGCAAAACATGCGCGTGCACACCAAGTTGTAACTGAGGCAGTGCATCGCCAAGGTGGAAAAATCGCCTTGCAATTGCTGCACGCAGGCCGATACGCAATGCACCCTTTTGCTCAAAGTGCTTCGGCGATTAAAGCACCTATTGCGCGTTTTGCACCGAGTGAAATGAGTGCCCGTCAGATAAAAAAAACCATTGATGCCTTTGTCAGTAGTGCTGAATTAGCTCACCTTGCAGGATACGATGGTGTGGAAGTGATGGGCTCGGAAGGGTATTTGATCAACCAATTTATCTGTAAACGTACCAACATGCGTTACGACGATTGGGGCGGTAGTTACGAAAATCGTATCCGTTTACCCATTGAGATAGTGAAAGCGATTCGCGCAGTGGTTGGTAAAGAGTTCATCATCATTTTCCGCCTTTCAATGCTGGATTTAGTCGAAGAGGGCAGTACTTTTGAAGAGGTTTTAATGCTCGCTAAGGCACTTGAACAAGCTGGCGTGACCATTATCAATACGGGCATCGGTTGGCATGAAGCGCGCGTTCCAACGATAGCGACTCAAGTACCCCGTGCTGCTTTTACTTGGGTAACGGAAAAGATCCGCCCACATCTCTCTGTGCCCGTCGTGACCTGTAATCGTATCAACACTCCAGAAGAAGCAGAAAAAATATTAGCAACGGGTCAAGCGGATATGGTGTCGATGGCGCGTCCGTTTCTTGCCGATCCAGAATTTGTTGCCAAAGCCGAGCAAGGAAAAGCCGCGCTGATCAATACGTGTATCGGCTGTAACCAAGCCTGTTTAGATAACGTATTTAAAGGCAAACGGGCCAGTTGCCTCGTTAACCCGCGGGCCTGCTATGAAACGGAAATGGTTATTCGCCCTGCGGCTCAGCCGAAAAAAATGGCGGTGATTGGCGCAGGTCCTGCGGGACTTGCTTGCGCGACTACCTTGGCTGAGCGTGGGCATCATGTTGATCTGTTTGAAAAAAATGATCGCATTGGTGGCCAGTTCCGTTTGGCGATGCAAATTCCCGGCAAAGAAGAGTTTCGAGAAACCATTCGCTACTTTGCAAATCGTATTGATCAAACCGGTGTGCATCTGCATTTAGATACTGACGTCAATTTTGAGATGCTCGAACCGTACGATGAAGTAGTGATGGCGTCGGGTGTCGAGCCGAGAAAAGTAAAAATTGATGGTATTGATAACCTAGAAAAGGTGGTGGATTACCAAACGCTGATCCGTGAAAAAACACCCGTTGGCGAAAAAGTCGCGATTGTTGGTGCTGGCGGAATTGGTGTCGACGTCGCCACTATGTTGACTGAGCCGACAGAGCATACGCTTGATGATTGGCTGCATGATTGGGGCATCGATAAAGAGATTGCTTATCCCGGAGGTTTGTACCCATTTCCCGATTGTATGAGTGAGAAAACGGTATGGCTATTGCAGCGTCGCAAAGGACGAGTAGGTAAAGGCCCCGGTAAGACCACAGGTTGGATCCATAAACGCACCTTAGAAAAGCGTGGAGTGAATCTACTGGGTGGTGTCGGTTATGAAAAAATTGCCGCTGACGGTTTACATATCACGCTTGACGGTAATCCTTTGCTGTTAGACGCCGATAAAATTGTGATTTGTGCCGGGCAAGAATCGGTACGTCCTTTTGAAGATAAATGGGCATCATTGGGTGAGAAGATGCATGTGATTGGTGGTGCCGATTATGCTGGTGAGCTTGATGCTGTGCGTGCGATTCGTCAGGGGGTAGAGCTGGCGATTAAGTTATAATCTATGGTCCAAGCTAGCCGGTGGTGCTATCACTTGGAGTGATCAGCCAGCAATCGTAAAACAACAAAAGGCGCAAATCGCGCCTTTTGTCTTTCCTATGTTCGTGAAGAACAGTCTTCGCTTTGCTATAAAATGACCGTTTTGTTGCCATAAACAAAAACGTGATCGTTGATAACTTTGTTCAAGGCTTTACTCAGCACATTTTTCTCAACATCCCGTCCAGCTTGCGCCATGTTTTGCGCGCTGAATGTGTGATCAACCGGGATCACATCTTGCTTAATAATCGGGCCTTCATCTAAATCATTAGTGACAAAGTGCGCCGTCGCACCAATGATTTTTACACCGCGCTCGTATGCTTGCTGGTAAGGTTTTGCACCAATGAATGCCGGTAAAAAACTGTGGTGAATATTAATAATTTTGTGATGGTACTTATCGACAAAACCAGGAGTGAGTACCCGCATGTATTTGGCGAGGACCAAATAGTCGGCGTGATATTGGTCCAGCACTTCTAACAATTTCTGCTCATGTTCCTCGCGGTTTAGCCCTTCATGAGAAACATGGTGATACGGGATATCAAACTTTTCGGTCAGATTTTGCAGCGTATCGTAATTGCCAATCACTGCAGCAATATCGACATCCAAGCTGCCATCATAATTCTTAATCAAAATATCGCCCAAGCAATGTGCTTCTTTAGTCACCAAAATAACGATGCGTTTGCGCGAAGAATCAATCAGTTTACGTTTTGCGTGTGCAGGCAAGGCTTGGTCAAGGTCGGCTAAAAGGGTGGTGTCGTTAAAGTAGCCTTCCAATTCAGTACGCATAAAAAAGTGACCACTGATGTTATCAACATACTCATTATTATGAATAATATTGAGTTGATGTTTATAACAAATGTTCGTGATTTTAGAGATAAGTCCGGGCGCATCACTACAATGAGTGAGCAGTGTTTTTCTTTCCATTATTAATTACTTCCGTGCATGATTTTTTTCGTTCTAAAAACTAATTCGTGAGCGTGTGAACGGTGAGGCGCCCCGCAATATAAGGGCTATAATTAATCTATTATTAAGTTGGTTTCAATATATAAACGGGTTCACCGTTAGGCTTTTACTAAATTTCTTCCTCACAGAGTGTCTTAAGGCGGTATTTATGGATAGAGAACTCCTCGCACGAAAGCTGTATATGGAAAGAGTGAGTGCATTGATGGGAGACCATCAAATTGACGAAATCATTTTGGAAGACATGTGGGAGAACCGAGCGTCACCCGCCGAGGCGGCAAAAGCAATGACCCAAACGGAGAATGGGTACGAAGGACCAGCTTGGTTATCTCGTTACCTCAATCGCAAATAGAACACACCTAACTGGCGCGGGTTGCACTTGGATTCGCGCCAGCTCATCAAACCTGACATAATGCCCCGCAACGAACACTTACCTCCACTTTTTGATGATTGCAAAAACCTTCTCTTCACAAGGCGCATTAGGCAAGGCCATTGCCGGTTTTCAAGCTCGACAAGCGCAAATTGACATGGCTGAAGCGGTCGCTAAGGCGATTGCCCAACAATCGCAATTAGTGGTTGAAGCAGGGACTGGTACAGGCAAAACCTTTGCGTATCTGGTGCCTGCGCTGCTCAGTGGTAAAAAAGTCATTATCAGTACGGGTTCTAAAAACCTACAAGAGCAGCTTTTTCATCGTGATTTACCCTTGATGATTGATGCGCTCGGTTTCTATGGCAATGTTGCGCTATTAAAAGGCCGAGCAAACTATCTGTGCCTTGATAGGCTAAGCCGCCAAATGGTGGAAAGCCACACCAACCAATCTGATCCACAGCTGCTGACTCAATTAGTGAAAGTGCGTCGTTGGTCATCGGAAACCAAAAGTGGTGATTTAGGCGAATGTGAAGAGTTGCCTGAAGACAGTGCGGTCATTCCAACCATCACCTCAACCAACGACAATTGCCTTGGCAAAGAGTGTCCAAGTTACGTCGACTGTTTTGTCTCTAAAGCGCGCAAAAAGGCGATGGATGCCGACGTTGTCGTGGTCAACCATCACCTTTTTCTGGCCGATCTGGCGATCAAAGAAACCGGGTTTGGTGAGTTGATCCCCGAAGCAGAGGTCTTTATCTTCGACGAAGCGCATCAGTTACCGGATATCGCCAGCCAATATTTTGGTCAATCAGTCTCCAGTCGCCAAGTTCAAGAGCTGGCGAAAGATATTGAAATCGGCTATCGCACTGAAGCAAAAGATATGCGCCAATTGCAGAAAGTGGGCGATAAACTGGTGCAGTCAGCGATGGATTTACGCATTGTGTTGGGTGAACCCAGTTTTCGAGGCAACTGGCGTGAGGCGTTAGCTTCACCATCGATTTCGCGAGAATTAGCGCGTTTGCGAGACAGCTTAGATTTTGCTATCGATGTGTTAAAACTCGCGTTAGGTCACAGCCAGTTATTGGATACCGCATTTGAGCGCGCCAACTTAATCAAAGGACGAATTGATCGAGTGTGTGATGTCTCTATTACCGGTTATTCCTATTGGTATGACACCACGCCGCGTCATTTTAGTTTACACATCACCCCACTTTCGGTGGCCGATAAATTTCACGAACAGGTGCAACAAAAGCAGGGCGCATGGATTTTCACCTCCGCAACTTTGGCCGTAAACGACGATTTTAGCCATTTCACTCAGCGTTTAGGGCTAAAGCCCCAAGCTCAGTTTTCATTACCAAGCCCGTTTGACTATCAGCAGCAGGCACGGCTGTGTGTGCCACGCTATTTACCTGAACCCAATAGCCCAGGCCTTGCCGATAAATTGGTGCGTATTTTGTCGCCAGTGATTGAGCAAAACCAAGGCCGCTGCTTCTTTTTGTGTACTTCCCACAGCATGATGCGCGAGTTAGGTGAACGTTTTCGAGAAGTGTTAACCGTGCCAGTGCTGATGCAAGGGGAGACGAGTAAACAAAAAACGTTGGCCGAATTTATGGAATTAGGTAATGCCTTATTGGTCGCGACAGGGGCATTTTGGGAAGGGATAGATGTTAGAGGTGACGCATTAAGCTGTGTTATTATCGACAAACTTCCATTTACCGCACCGGATGATCCGTTGTTGAAAGCGCGAATTGAAGATTGCCGAATGCGCGGTGGAGATCCATTTGCGCAAGTACAACTACCCGATGCCGTCATCACCTTGAAACAAGGGGTCGGGCGTTTGATCCGCGATAAACATGACAAAGGTGTACTGATCATTTGTGATAACCGTTTAGTCACCCGTGACTACGGTGGGCTATTTCTTGCCAGTTTACCGCCCATTCCACGTACGCGGGATTTGGACAAAGTAAAAGATTTCTTAAGTCAAATTTCAGTCACGACACCCGTAACTATTAACAACAATTAGAGACAGTAATGAGCGCAAAGATCCTTGCCTTAGACACAGCAACAGAGAACTGTTCTGTTGCTTTAATGATGAACGGCAAACTGTACGTTCGCAGTGAAGTTGCCCCTCGCGATCACACCAAAAAAATTCTACCCATGGTGGATTCCGTCCTCAAAGAAGCGGGCATCACCTTACAGGAACTAGACGCGCTAGCCTTTGGCCGTGGTCCGGGCAGTTTTACCGGAGTACGGATTGGCATTGGAATTGCACAAGGTTTAGCATTCGGTGCTGATTTACCTATGATAGGTATTTCGACCCTGGCAGCGATGGCGCAAGGCTGCTATCGTTTACAGGGTTACCAGCAGGTGGCGTGTGCAATTGACGCCAGAATGAGTGAGATTTACTGGGGTCGTTATACACGTCAAGAAGATGGCTCTTGGCAAGAGATAGATGCAGAGTGCGTCATTGCTCCTAATACTCTTGCTGAGCAAATCAAAGCTGACAGCATCACTTGGGGCTGCGCTGGAACGGGTTGGGCGGCTTATAAAGAAGAGTTAGATACGTTGCCTATCTCGTGTCAAATGGGGGAAGTCTTGTACCCAGATGCACAGGATATGGTGTTTCTTGCTCAGTATGAGTTTGCTAAAGGAAACACGCTAACAGTCGAAGAGTCGAGCCCTGTTTACCTGCGTGATAACGTGGCTTGGAAGAAGTTACCGGGCCGAGAATAATCAGTGAAAGGCAAGGCGTTGCATTCGTCTTGCTCTAATTGAATAGGAACAGTATGGTTTCAATTAACGGTTTACCTCCTGCGATAGTGCCCGGTAGCAATAGGGCTAATCGCGCAAATAAGAACAATGGGGTAAAGAAAGGCGATGCCAAAACCGGAGTAGGCCAACCTACTAAGGTGGCGAATGCTGTTTCTCATTCAATTCGTCATGTCGATCCATCAGAGATTCATCGGGCTAATCTGGAATACGATCTTCCTGAAGGCCGATCAAGAAAGGCGATGGAAGAGTACATGGACGTGATGAACCAAGCAAAAAAAGAGGAACTTGCTCAACTGATTGGAGTCGATATCTACATCTAATCCAACAAGGTCATTATGATGCGATCTTTTTCCACTTCTAAAACGCTACTATTGTTATCGTCCACATTGCTGCTTGGTGCATGCTCAAGCTTACCGGATGATCTTCGTGCCAGTAGTGATGCCGTGATCACCGATTACGCCACTTGGGTCAATACGCCAACCAATGAACAAGATGAAGTCCGGCTGGGCGGCGTCATCGCCAGTGTGACTAATTTGGCGGATAAAACACGGATTGAAATAGTCAATTTGCCAATTAGCTCATCAGGCCGACCGGATATCGACCGCGAACCGCAAGGGCGTTTTGTTGGCTATGTTGACGGGTTTGTTGACCCAGTGGCTTATGCGAAAGATCGTTTGGTGACGCTAGTGGGAACCAGCCTTGCTCCAGAAAAAGCCAAAGTGGGTGAGTTTGAATACACTTTCCCAACCATGGCCGTAAAAGGGCTACATTTGTGGCGAGTTGAAGAAAGAGTGGTCGTGAATGATCTCGGTACTTATATGTACCCTTGCCACAGCTTATATTGTCGTCAAATGTACATTGGTGCTCGTGAAGGGCGCGTGGTACAAGAAGTGAAATAGCGATGCAACAAAAACAGTACTCTCTTGCGCAAGGAATGATTGCGACTCAAGAGTTGGGAAACGCACAAACGGCCGACTTATCGGTCGTTTTTTTGCATGGTTGGTTAGATAATTCATCCAGTTTTCTTACCGTTATCAAAGCGTTAAGTCACCTTAATCCACAGTTACACCTTTGCGCAATCGATTTACCGGGACATGGCCTTTCAAGCCATAAAGCCGACGGTCATTTTTACCCATTTCATGACTATATTGATGATATTTACTCATTTTTGCTCAACTTATCACCAAACAGGTTAGTGATCGTAGGGCATTCCCTTGGTGCTTTAATCGCAAGTTGCTATAGTGCCGCCTTTCCTGAGCAAGTCGCAGGATTAGTTCAAATCGAAGGAATGGCTCCATTGGCTGAATCGCCACTAGAGAGTGTGGCCAGGCTGCGCAATGGCGTACTCAGCCGCCAGCGGATCCGGCGTAAGCCTCGTCGTAGGTTACCTAACTTAGAATACGCTGTTGCTCGCCGAGCCGAAGTCAACCAGTTAGAAGCAGCCTTGATCCAACCCATCGTTATTCGAGGGGTTGAGCTGTGCAATGACGAGTGGTATTGGCGTCATGACCCACAGTTAAACAGCGATTCCTTGTATCGCATGTCGTATGAGCATGCTCAGCACATAATGGCGCACATCCAATGCCCACAACGTGTGATTCTCGGTACACACGGTTTTTCTGAGTTACGAGCCGCTCGAGGCTATTTCGCCGATGATCGGCAAGAGATGTTCACTATTTCTGGTGGTCATCATTGCCATCTTGAGCAACCTTCGCAAGTCGCTGAACTAATTTTTGGCTTAGTTAACAAAATTTAAACAAGTGTTTGAGTGTTTCGTGCTCAAGCGCTTTGGCTGTGCTGTAATAGCGCACATAAAAATATCGCCGTAGAGCAGCCGCCAATAACGAGGAGTATTACCGTGGAGAAACCTTGGCTTTCACGCTATCCAACTGACGTACCTGAATTCATCAACCCTGATCAGTACCTCTCTTTGGTCGAAATGTTTGAGCAATCGGTTCATAAATATGCCGATCAACCAGCCTTTATGAATATGGGTTCGGTCATGACTTTTCGTAAACTGGAAGAGCGCAGCCGAGCATTTGCCGCCTATTTGCAAAATGAGCTAAAGCTGAAAAAAGGTGATCGTGTCGCCTTAATGATGCCTAACCTATTGCAGTATCCGGTCGCGTTATTTGGCGTATTACGAGCCGGGTTGATTGCGGTGAATGTTAACCCGTTGTACACCCCGCGAGAGCTTGAACATCAACTGAATGACGCCGATGCAAAGGCGATCGTCATCGTCTCGAATTTTGCCAATACCTTAGAGCAAATTGTTGAAAATACCTCGGTAAAACATGTGGTATTGACCAGCCTTGGACAGATGTTACCTAGAGCAAAAGGGACGTTGGTTGATTTCGTTGTGAAATATGTGAAAGGGATGGTGCCAAAATATGACTTACCAGGTGCCATTTCCATGCGTAAGGCGTTGCACAAAGGTCGCCGTTTACAGTATGTGAAGCCTTTTATGTCTGGCGACGACATTGCATTTTTACAATATACCGGTGGTACAACCGGTGTGGCAAAAGGGGCAATTCTGACCCACCGCAACATGATTGCGAATGTGCTCCAAGCAAAAGGGGCATATGGCCCAGTATTGGCCGAAGGCCGCGAACTGGTTGTGACGGCATTACCGCTTTATCACGTATTTGCACTGACCGTAAACTGTTTACTGTTCGTCGAAATGGGTGGGCGTAACCTATTGATTACTAATCCACGCGATATTCCAGGCTTTGTCAAAGAGCTGCAAAAGTACCCATTTACTGCCATTACGGGGGTGAATACGCTGTTTAATGCGTTGGTCAACAACGAAGATTTCCATGAACTTGATTTCAAAAATCTTAAGCTTTCTGTTGGTGGTGGCATGGCGGTACAGCGCGCGGTGGCCGATCAGTGGAAAAAAGTGACGGGTATCCACCTGCTTGAAGGTTACGGTTTGACTGAATGTGCACCACTGGTGACAGGTAATCCTTATGATTTAAGTGATTATTCGGGAGCCATTGGTTTACCCGTTCCTTCAACCGAAGTGCGAATTATTGATGATGAAGGCAAAGTGCTGGCGTATGATCAAGTCGGTGAGTTGCAAGTGCGTGGCCCACAAGTGATGCAAGGTTATTGGCAAAGACCGGAAGCGACGAAAGAAGTGATTGATGCCGATGGTTGGCTCTCTACAGGCGATATCGTCAAGTTTGATGAGCAAGGAATGGTCTATATTGTCGATCGCAAAAAAGACATGATTTTAGTCTCTGGATTCAACGTCTATCCTAATGAGATTGAAGATGTGGTTGCACTACATGGCAAAGTATTAGAAGTGGCCGCTATCGGCCAGCCTCATGAAGTGTCTGGTGAAATCGTCAAGATTTATGTGGTTAAGCGTGATCCGAGCTTAACCAAAGATGAAATCATTGCCCATTGCCGTAAACATTTGACTGGCTATAAAGTGCCTAAGTTGATTGAGTTTAGGGAAGATTTACCAAAGAGTAATGTGGGTAAAATTTTACGCCGCGTACTTCGTGAAGAAAATGATGCGGCAATTGAACAAACAAAACGTGCCTAAGCATCAAGTCAGTATGAAAAAATAGTGCTAGAATGCCGACTCAAACCGTCGGCATTTTTATGTCCCCTCTAGTAGGGTTGCCCAAAGTGAGCCATTAGTGAACTACCAAATAATTACCCAGCCTAACGACCTACAACATGTATGCCTTGCCGCGCGAGATGCCGATGTGGTGATGCTCGATACCGAGTTTGTCCGAGTGCGTACCTTTTACCCACAGCTCGGATTGATCCAGCTTTATGATGGTGAAAACCTCTCTTTAATCGACCCACTTGCCTTTGATGACATGGCCCCTTTTGTCGAGCTACTGCAAGACACCTCCGTGCTCAAAGTGCTGCATGCGTGTGGTGAAGATCTCGAAGTGTTTCATAATGCATTTGGCTGTACACCGTTTCCAATGGTCGATACACAAGTAATGGCAGCCTTTCTCGGCCATGGACTGTCTACCGGATTTGCCGCATTGGTTAATGAATTCTTAGGGATTGAAATTGATAAAAGTGAATCGCGTACTGATTGGTTAGCAAGGCCTTTATCGCAAAAGCAGTTGGATTACGCTGCCGCCGATGTGTTTTATTTGCTGCCGATTTACGAGAAATTACTTGATAAAGTGACGCAGGCGGGCTGGTGGCAAGCGGCGCAGCAAGAATCTGAACTATTGAGCGTCAAACGCATTAAACAGACTAATCCCGATTTGGCCTATTTGGATATCAAAGGGGCATGGCAACTAACACCGCAAGAATTAGCGATTCTCAAACCCTTAGCTACTTGGCGCTACGAAGAGGCGGTACGCCGTGATTTGGCGCTCAATTTTGTGGTCAAAGAGACAGATTTGCTGACTATCGCTCGTTTGGGATTGACGAGTGCAAGCCGTATGATTGATGAAGGGGCCGATCCGAGATCGATTCAACGTCACAGTGCCAAAATCATTGCATTGGTGAAAGCGGGCCAGCAGACTCCGGCTGATCAATACCCACCTAAAATCGACCCTTTGATGGACTATCCCGGCTATAAACAGTTGTTTAAACGGTTGAAAGATGAAGTTAAATCAGTGTCTCAAACCACGGGTTTAGCGACTGAATTTTTAGCCTCTAAAAAACAGCTCAACCAGCTATTGAGTTGGGTGTGGAAGAAAGAGAGAGATCCCGCGCAATTGCCGGATGTGATGCAGAGTTGGCGCTTACCTATTCTCGGTGAACGGCTCAACAAATTGGTTGAGTAAAATTGGTTAGTAAAGAGAAAGAGCCTGCAATTTTGCAGGCTCTTTTATCATAAGGATTACTTTTCTTCGTCTGGCAGTTTCACGTTCAATTCCAGCACAGAGATATCATCATCTTTGTGCTCAAAAGAGACTTCAACCATCGAAGGGTCAACCGCGACGTATTTGGCGATCACCTTGAGAATGTCTTCTTTCAATTGAGGCAAATAGGTCGGTGCAGGGTCATTTTCACTACGACGTTCGGCGACGATAATTTGCAAACGCTCTTTGGCAAGGCTTGCTGAGGTCGTTTTCTTTTGTGGTCGGAAAAACTCAAGTAGAGACATAATATTAACCCCCGAAAAGTCGTTTAAAGATGCCCTTTTTCTGCTCCGTTAGAAAACGAAACTCGACTTCTTGCCCTAATAAGCGCTCGACAGCGTCAGCATAAGCTTGGCCTGCGTCTGATTGATCGTCAAAAATAACCGGAACACCTTTGTTGGAGGCATTAAGCACCGCTTGGCTTTCTGGGATCACGCCAAGTAAAGAGATATGTAAAATCTCTTCAACATCTTCCACGCTCAACATTTCACCTTGTGTCACGCGAGTAGGGTTATAACGGGTTAATAAAAGGTGCTGTTTAACAGGCTCTAACCCTTGCTCTGAGCGCATTGATTTGGAATCCAAAATCCCTAAAATGCGGTCCGAGTCGCGCACGGAAGAGACTTCAGGGTTCGTCGTTACAATCGCTTCATCAGCAAAGTACAAAGCCATCAACGCGCCTTGCTCAATACCTGCTGGTGAGTCGCAAATGACGAAATCAAAGCCCATCGTATCGAGTTCATCCAAAACGCGCTTTACGCCCTCTTTGGTGAGTGCATCTTTATCACGGGTTTGTGAGGCAGGCAGAATAAACAGGTTTTCGGTGCGTTTATCTTTGATCATCGCTTGGTTAAGTGTCGCCTCACCGTTGATGACGTTAACAAAGTCGTACACCACGCGGCGCTCACAACCCATGATTAAGTCAAGGTTACGCAGACCGATATCAAAATCGATGACCGCTGTCTTTTTACCTTTTAAAGCCAAGCCAGAAGCAATTGCTGCGCTTGAGGTTGTTTTACCAACGCCGCCTTTTCCTGACGTTACAACAATAATGCGTGCCATTATGTTTTCCTTGTTAATTTTAAATCGTGAGCGTTTCAAAATGCAGTGAATCATCAACCATGCTGAGCATCACTTTCTTCTGCCAAAACTCACTTTCAATTTGATCGCTAAGCCAATAATTTCCAGCAATGGAGACCAGCTCTGCTTGTAAATCGTGACAAATAATTTTTGCTTCCGTTTGGCCGCTGGCACCGGCAATGGCCCTTCCGCGCAGTGAACCATGAATGTGAATTGAACCATCGGCGATCACTTCGGCCCCCGCGCTGACGTGATTGAGGATCACTAAATCGCTATCTTTGGCATACACTTGCTGGCCAGAGCGAATGGGCGTGCGAATCACCTTGGTTGGCGCTATTTGAGCGGGTGCTTGAGAAGGCGACTTGCTTGCTGCCATCACGGCAAAGCCAGCTTCTGAGGCTAAGTTTTGGCTGCGTTTATCACGGCAACCTGTCACACCGACCGGGATCATTCCCGCTTCAGTGATGCCTTGTTTGAGTATCGCAAAATCAATATCGCCAATCACTTTAGCAATATTGATCACCACAGGTGCAGAGGCAAAAAAAGCAGGAGCTTGGGCGACTTTTTCCTTGAGAAACTCAACGGTATTGGCAACTTCACTGTCGCAAAGGTGTAACACTGACAAAGTAAAACTGCTACCTTTTAGGTCAGGAGTATTCGACATCTTATATTGACCTCAATAACTAATGGCTTCACTAGAAAGGGCGTTGCCTGAAACTAGGGTTGTCATGTTATATTCCCTGACTTAGCTCAGCAAGTTATCTTGCGGTCAAATGTTTGTTTTAATCTCAAATTTGGTAAAAGTTTAACGTTTCTAACTTAATTGGCTCGAAAAGCCAGTTTATTACAATAAAAGGTTTGTCATGCTTTGCTCTATCTACAAAAGCTCTAAAAAAGAAGGTACCTATCTCTATATCCCCAAAAAGGATGACTTTTCACAGGTTCCTGACACATTAATGGCGATGTTCGGTAAACCTACTTTAGTCATGGTAGTGAAACTGGAAGGGCGTACACTTGCCCAAGTGAACATTGAAAAAGTAAAAGAGTCTCTAGAAAATGAGGGCTTTTTCCTACAGTTACCGCCACCGCCACAAAATTTATTAGAACAATATAAGCAGCAAAAGGCTCAGCAAAAAGATAGCTAAGTTTTCAGCTCAAGGAGGACGATTTGAGAAAGTTATTGTCAGTCGTATTGGGATTAAGCCTCTCCACGCCATTGATGGCGAATGAGGTTAGTTTTGAACACTATGTCGAAGGCTTGAAGCAGCAAGCACGAAATGAAGGCATTTCAGAGCAAATTTTAATCGATGCGTTTAAAAATGTGGAGTACAAGCCACGTGCTGTGACGGCCGATCGCAATCAACCAGAAAAGAAACTGACGCTGGATGAATATATCCCACGCGCGGTTCCAGAATGGAAAGTGAACCAAGCAAAGGCGCTGTATGAAAAGCACTATGCAGAGCTTAGCCGCATTGGCGAGCAATATGGCGTACAGCCGCGCTTTATCGTGGCTTTGTGGGGCGTAGAAAGTAATTTTGGTGCGTTGACCGGTGGTTTTAGTGTTATTGATGCGCTGACGACTATGGCTTATGACGGTCGTCGAGAAGAATTTTTCCGCAAGGAGACGATGGCCGCGTTGCAAATTCTACAGCAAGGTCATATCCAAGCTGATGAGATGAAAGGTTCATGGGCTGGCGCGATGGGACAATGCCAGTTTATGCCGAGTTCGTTTTTGGCGTTCGCTTCCGATGGTAATGGCGATGGCAAAAAAGACATTTGGCGCTCAAAGGAAGATGTATTCGCGTCGACGGCCAATTATCTCAGCCAATCGGGATGGGATGATAAATACACTTGGGGCCGTCAAGTTAAAGTTCCGCATGGCTTTGACCGCACTTTAGAAGGGCGACAGCCCGAAAAAGGGAAATCATTGAGAGAGTGGAACAAGCTCGGTATTACCCGTTACGAAGGTAAACCACTGCCTAATTTAGACAACGTTCAAGCTTGGCTTATCATGCCAGATGATGAAAATGGCCGCGTTTACTTGGTATACAACAACTATAATGTGTTGATGAAGTGGAACCGTTCATATTATTTCGCCCTCGCGGTGAGCCATTTGGCGGATAGAATTACCTATTGATTTGAACCTTAATTGAACGCAAAGGGCTCATCATGAGCCCTTTGCTATTTCTGGAGAGCGTGTGCTAGTTGAACGTGCAGGGCAAATGGTGATATTTGCTGCGTTAATCAAACATCAAGGCTTTACCGCTGCGGCCAAAAGCTTAGGCGTATCAGTATCGCATGTTAGTAAGCAGTTGGCCTTACTGGAAGCCTCGCTCGGGGTGAAGCTCGTTCAGCGAACCACCCGCAGCTTCACCACAACCGAGGCTGGAGAGGCTTTTTATCGCCATTGTATTGCGGTCGTTGGGTTGATGGATGCTGCGCAGTCTGAAATGGAAAGCCAGCGTGATGAGGTGTCTGGGCTGATTAAGCTTGGTCTTTCACAGTCGTTTGGTTCTTTGCACATTTTGCCAGCACTGGAGGCGCTTCGTCAGCGTTATCCAAAACTACAAGTGGAAGTGCATTTGTTCGATTATAGAGTCGATATGCTCGAAGAAGGGCTTGATTTGTGGGTGACCAACAACGAACATTTGCCGGAAGGGTACGTGGCGCAGCGTCTCGCCGATTGCCAATTTGTGCTGGCGGCGTCACCGGAATACTTATTAAACCATTCACCCCCTCAGACACCTGGTGATCTGTTAGGTCACAACTGCCTTATCTACCGCAGTTGGGAGCGAGATTACACCAGTTGGTCGTTTGCTAATCCAGAGCAAAAGGTCAACATCAATGTGTCGGGTAACTATTCGGTGGATTTAGCCGAAGCCGTGCGTGACGCCGCCGTGGCAGGGTGGGGTGTTGCTTACTTGGCGACTTATTTAATTCGAGATGAATTTCGAACTGGTAAACTGATCCAGTTGTTGCCAGATTGGCACGCAAATCAAAGTATGCCTTTTTATGCGGTTTACCCGAGCCGACAACATATGCCGAAGAAAACCTCAGCCGTGATTGAATTTATCAAGGCTTTAATCGGTACACCTTGCTACTGGGATACTCAGTTAGAGCCTTACATCCGTTTGACAAAAGTGTAATGAGTACGAATTATTATTTCCCAACTCAGAAACATCTTTTCTATATGGAAAAGATAAGCCTAAGCAATCGTTTAGCTTGTTACAAATCAACAGCTTGAAATAAGAGGCTTAAGGCTGCTATTTTTAAGCACACCTCTGTAACATTTGCGACTTGCGCATTCGTTTTCGCACGATAGAATGCGCGCCTTTCCTATCCCCGTTATCTGGATTGACAGCAAATGAACTCATTACTTGGCGTCGTCGCCATCTTATTTACGGCTTGGCTACTTTCTACCAATAGAAAAAACATCCAATTTAGAACCGTGTCGCTCGCTTTTTTATTGCAAGTAGGCTTTGCACTATTGGTTCTGTATGTCCCTATGGGGAAAGAAGTGCTCAACAGTGTCACGGGTGCGGTATCGAATTTGATCAATTATGGGCAAGAGGGAATTGGCTTTCTCTTTGGCGGTTTAGCCAATGGTAGCGTTGGTTTTGTGTTTGCGATTAATGTGCTTGGCATCATCATTTTCTTCTCCGCTTTGATCTCCGGTTTGTACCACATTGGTTTGATGCCTAAAGTGATTAATTTGATTGGCGGTGGTTTGCAAAAATTATTGGGTACGGGGCGTGCAGAGTCACTGTCAGCCACGGCGAACATTTTTGTCGGCATGATTGAAGCGCCGTTAGTCGTTAAGCCCTATTTAAAGCACATGAGTGATTCGCAATTTTTTGCGGTGATGACGTGTGGCTTAGCCTCGGTTGCGGGTGGTACGTTAGTGGGTTATGCCTCACTGGGCGTTAACCTTAACTATCTTATTGCGGCGGCATTTATGTCAGCTCCAGCCGGTTTGTTGATGGCGAAAATTTTGGTGCCGGAAACCGAAGCGCAAAGTCAGCAGGTGGCCAACGAAGAGGTTGAGATACCAAAAGCAACTAATGTGGTTGAAGCCGTAGCTGATGGTGCAATGTCTGGGCTTCGTATCGCGGTTGCGGTTGGGGCAACGTTACTGGCCTTTATCAGTGTGATTGCGCTACTCAACGGCCTATTGGGCTGGGTGGGCGGTCTGTTTGGCTTAACCCTTAGCTTTGAGTTGATTTTAGGCTACCTATTTGCTCCAGTTGCGTGGCTGGTGGGCATTCCATGGAGCGAAGCGATGACAGCAGGCTCACTTATTGGTAATAAAATTGTCGTGAACGAGTTTGTCGCTTTTATCCAATTGATGGACGTAAAAGATTCGCTCAGTGAACATTCTCAAGCGATTGTAACTTTTGCTCTGTGCGGCTTTGCCAATATTTCGACCATGGCAGTATTGATCGGTGGTTTGGGCAGTTTGGTGCCAGAGCGTCGCAGCTTCATCTCTCAATATGGTTTTCGAGCGATCAGCGCTGGCGTGCTGGCTAACTTGATGAGTGCTGCGCTTGCTGGGGTTATTTTGTCGCTATAAACGTAGCGTTTCTATTGGTTACGAAAACCCACCATACATTTTGTATTTTCGATGCCGGCTAACAGAGCCGGCATTTTTATCCATCCACCTCACCAAAATAATATTGACCATATCAATTTCTCAACGACGTGTGATTAGGTGAGTTCGTGAAGTCCGCCGAAAAAGATTTGCAAGCGGTGTTGATGTTGAAATCATGCCGTGATTTTGAGTTGAGATAATTAAAATTATCAGTTATTTAGAGTGCAATTCTCGTCCTCTAGCTTATTAGTTATATACCCTGCCTACTTGATGTTGCCTTGTCTTTATCTCGCGTATTGCAGGCCACCACGTCAAGTTACTTGGGAACGGGTTAATTATTCATAAGCAAAGGAGAGAACAATGAGTTCTTATCTACTCAGAGCCGCCATTATTACAACGTTAGGGATAAGCTACCAAGCTCAAGCCTATAACTGTGATGGCTTGGGCTCTTGGGATACGGCCGCCATTTATACGTCCGGCGATAAAGTGACGCAATCTAACGCAGCCTATCAAGCTAACTATTGGACGCAGGGAAATGATCCTGCAAGCAATAACGGCCCCTGGGCATTTTGGCTATCACTCGGGCAGTGTGACAGCGGTGGTGGCAATGTTCCACCCACGCTAAATCTCGTTTCTCCTGCCAATAATGCACAAATCCCACAAGGCAGCTTAATCACGCTGCAAGCCACGGCGTCTGATAGCGATGGTAGCGTGGCACAGGTTGAATTTTTGATTGATGGCGTATCGATCGCCGTCATCACACAAGCGCCTTTCCAAACCGATTGGACTGCCGCTTTAGGCGCAACCCAAGTGACTGCAATTGCCACTGATAATCAGGGTGCGACTACGTCAACCGCGTCAACCATCTCGGTTACGCCTGTTGGTGGTTTAGTGCCTCCGTCCATCTCCTTAACCAGCCCAACAGGTGCTGAGCAGCTAGCGGCTGGTGACTCATTGACGCTAAGCGCTAATGCCACCGATTCGGATGGAACCGTCACGCAAGTTGATTTTTATGTGGATGGACAACTCATCGCTTCAGATACTTCAGAACCTTATGTCCACGATTGGACTGCTGTCTCAGGCTCTCACACCTTTAAAGCCAAAGCGACGGATAATGGTAACCAAACGACTCATAGCCAAGAGGTCGCCTTAGTTGTATCTGGAGGCTCAAGTGGTGGTTGTGCAGGTTTAGCAACCTATGTGGCGGGTAGCAGTTACGCTGCAGGCGAACTGGTGCAAAACAATAATCAAAAGTTCCGTTGTGATATCGCAGGTTGGTGCTCTTCCAGCTCAGCGTGGGCCTATGAGCCGGGCAAAGGAAGTTATTGGCAAGAAGCGTGGACAGGAATGGGCGCGTGCGCCACGCCACCTACCGTTTCATTGACAAGCCCTGTTGACAATGAAGTGATTCTGGCTGGTTCTACCATCCTGCTCAGTGCACAAGCTAATGATGTCGATGGCAGTGTAGTACAAGTGGAATTTCTTGCTGATGGCACGAGCCTTGGCGTAGTAAACCAAGCGCCTTATTCGGTTGAGTGGGTTGCGAGCAAGGTCGGAAGTACCACACTCAAAGCCATCGCAACCGATAATGACAATAATAGCGCTGAAAGTCAGATTAACGTTTCAGTGAGCGATCAAGCGTTAGTGGTGTCGTTAACATCGCCAACGTCAGGGCAAACCGTCGGTTTGGGTAAACCAGTCAATATTGCTGCCAATGCGACGTCACTCACTGGTGCTGTTTCTAAAGTCGATTTCTTAGTGAATGGAGCGGTGGTCGCAACTGATACCAGTGCGCCTTATGCCTACACTTGGACACCTACGGCTATCGGCGAATACACAGTGGCTGCGCAAGCTTATGATGCAGGTAGTAGTGTATTGTCAGACGCAGCTGCCGTGAAGGTGGTTGAACAGACACAGAAAAAGCACAAATTGATCGGTTACTGGCATAATTTTGTCAATGCTGCTGGCTGCCCAATGCGTCTCGCTGATATGTCTGATGCGTGGGATGTGATCGATATTGCATTTGCCGATAATGACCGCAACAGTAATGGAACCGTGCATTTCAATCTTTTCTCAGGCGATGCGCATAGTAGCTGTCCCGCCTTAGATGCTACCCAGTTCAAGCAAGATATGGCGGCCTTGCAAGCCAAAGGCAAAGTTTTTGTTTTGTCACTTGGTGGCGCTGAAGGCAACATTACTCTCAATACTGACAGTGATGAAGCGCACTTTGTTGATAGTTTGACGGCGTTGATCAAAGAGTGGGGTTTTGATGGCTTGGATGTTGATTTAGAAAGTGGTTCTAACTTAATGCATGGCTCGCAAATTCAAGCGCGCCTAGGCCGAGCATTAAAGCAAATTGAAGCCAACATCGGCGGTGATATGTACCTGACCATGGCACCAGAACATCCTTATGTTCAAGGAGGAATGGTGGCTTATAGCGGCATTTGGGGAGCGTATATTCCTATCATCAATGAGGTTCGTGACACGCTCGATCTACTTCATGTTCAGCTTTATAACAACGGTGGGTTACCAAACCCTTATCTACCGGGTGCAGCTCCTGAAGGTTCGGTGGATATGATGGTCGCCCAATCAAAAATGCTGTTAGAAGGGTTTGATTTGGCCGATGGTTCACGCTTTGAACCACTGCGTGACGATCAAGTTGCAATCGGTTTGCCTTCTGGCCCGAGCTCTGCCAACTCTGGGCAAGCGCCCACGCAAAACATTCTTGATGCGTTGGACTGCTTAACCAAGGGAACCTCTTGCGCGACGGTGAAACCGAGTTTCAACTACCCTAACTACGGTGGTGTGATGACATGGTCTATTAACTGGGACGAACACGACGGCTACAATTTCTCTACGCCAATAGGCAACAAACTGACGCAAATGAATAATGCCCAATAAAGGCTAAGTTGGTTTATAACGCAAGAACCCCAGCGCAATGCTGGGGTTCTTTTTGGCTCGCTGATCATAGCTATCAATAACCACTAGCAATAATCAATAACAAGATCAGTTATTGGGGTGAAATTGCTCGCACGCCAACAGGGTGTTTTCAATCAAACTGGCCACCGTCATTGGCCCGACACCACCCGGAACGGGGGTGATCAAGCTTGCTTTGGTGCGCGCTACATCGTACTCGACATCGCCAATCAGTTTGCCTGACTCCAAGCGGTTGATGCCCACATCAATCACTACGGCACCTTCTTTAATCCATGCGCCGGGAATAAAATTGGGTTTACCAACGGCTACCACCAATAAATCAGCTTGGCGAACATGGTGCTCTAAATCTTTAGTGAAGCGGTGGCATGTGGTTGTGGTGCAACCAGCCAGTAGCAACTCTAACGTCATTGGTCGGCCGACAATATTGGATGCGCCCACAATCACCGCATGCTTACCACGCAGTTGAACGTTATAGCGCTCAAGCAAAGTGATGATCCCTTTGGGCGTGCAAGAGCGCAGTTTAGGAATGCGTTGGGCTAAACGGCCCACATTGTAAGGGTGAAAACCATCGACATCTTTTTCAGGAACAATGCGTTCAAGCACATGGGTTGTGTCAATCCCAGCAGGTAAGGGCAGTTGCACTAAAATGCCGTCAATTTCAGGGTCGGCATTGAGCTTATCGATTAACGCCAGTAGCTCCTCTTCACCTGCAGTGGCCGGAAGATCATAGGATTTAGAAACAAAACCTACTTCTTCACAAGCACGACGTTTGCTGCCGACATACACTTGTGACGCAGGATCTTCTCCCACCAGCACCACCGCTAGCCCCGGAGCTCGAAGACCCACTTGAGTGCGAGCTTTTACCCGCGCCGCTACTTCAGATCGAACCGTCTGGGAGATGAGTGTCCCATCAATATTTTGAGCAGTCATGGCTTTCCTTACACATTGGTCGCAAATATTTTTGGGCGCATTGTCGCAGATATTTAAAGTAACATCTATAAGCAAACGTTTGCTTTGTTCTGTTTTTCGTCACATGGTTAGCGAATGGCAGTTTTTTAGGCATTTGAAACAGAATGTTAGAGAAAGCGATTGATTTACGGAGTTCAACTCGTATAATCCTGTCCCTGTAGCGCGCCCTTAGCTCAGCTGGATAGAGCACGTCCCTTCTAAGGATGTGGTCGTAGGTTCGAATCCTACAGGGCGTGCCATTTATTCAAGAAAGCCCCGATAACTCAAAAAGTTGTCGGGGCTTTTGTTTTTCATGTTCATCCGTTCGGTTTTTTACTCCGATGATACTTTTGTGCAGAGTGTTGATAATTTCATCGCTTTCATCTTATTACATCTTGCTCCCACTGGCTTCGCAAAACGCACCTTCTTAGCTATCCCACGAATATTTTGTGCCACACTCTATGTGAAATTTAATTCATATGGAGGGTGTGTAATGAATCTAACCAAATCTTCTTTAGTGACATGGTTTATCTGTTTTAGCCCAATGGTGGTAAGCCATCAGTTGTATCCTGATGTCGATACTCCACGGCTTAACGAAGCGCAGCTTGCAGAGAGCCAACTGCCATTTTCTCTGATTAGCGATGATGAGTTTGTTTTTCGACCTCATCAACGTCCTTTCAATATTGAAGATTTTATTGGTACCCATCAGCCAAATTGGCTTGAGCTTGTCGAGTCAGTTAGCCATTGGGCTGGGGCAACGGGGGTTGATCCTCGAGTGTTATTGACCACTTTAGCGTTATTAGAACAAGAGAGTGCTTCGGAGCAAAGCTTGGACGATAGACAGCGGCAGATCAAAGATATTGCGAATCAACTGTCTCAGCGTTTCTATCACTATCAAGAAAGTTCATCGGCTCTTCAATACAATGCTGCGACGTTAGCGGTCATGCAGCAATTGAATCGGGTGGATGATTGGGCATTATGGAAATCGCAATATGAGCTTTGGTTTGGTGCTTTCAGCGAACCACAAAACACACCAGCTCCTATGCGTATGGGGAACCTCATTGCTTCGCCTAGTGAGGGGTTTATGCAGTGGCCATGGCGCAAAGGGTATCAGTGGATACCTAACGGTACGCATGCGCACAGTGGTTCAGGCTTTCCGCTTTCTTCGATCGACGTTTCTTACGATTGGCCAGCTTGGGGCGCGCCAACTTACAGTGTAACGGCCGCGCATGATGGCTACGTGTCGGTGATGTCTCGGTGCCAACTGCGCGTGACGCATCCAAACGGTTGGGCGACGAACTATTACCATATGGACGGAATCCAAGTCGCGAATAATCAGTGGGTGACGAAAGACAGTAAGTTGGGTGTTTATGCTAACCAGCGCTCCATTGCTTTGTGTGAAGGTGGATCGTCCACCGGTCCTCACTTGCACTTCTCATTGCTTTATCAAGGGCGTTTTCAATCTTTACAAGGTGTGAGTTTTGGGCCATATAAGGTTCAGACTGGGCGATATAGTTACGATAATCATTGCCAATATACATGGCTGTATGACCAACGTAAGCAGCAGAAAGTCTGCTTATGGCAACCTATTTATAATTAAGGTTCACGCTGAAATGTTGTGATGGAAAATGTTGGTGCAAGGTTCTCTTACACCAACATTCATTTTGTGCTCAACCGATTTGTTGTGTCGTGAGCCGATCACTGACTTATCGTTCTTTAACGACGAAACGAACGGTTACGTGCGGAACGCTCTTTATGGGCAGAAGCCGCTTTAGCCTGTGAGTTTAAAATGGAATCAACCGTCAGCTCCATTGGCTCTTTAGGTTTGAGGCCATGTGGGAAAGTGCGCGCGCGCGGTGGCAGATCATATTCTTCAGCTGAAGCGCGTGGCATACGTTTAAAGCGATATAGGTAGAAGTTTTCTACTTTCTCTCTCGCCCAATCGGTTTTATTGAGATATTTCACGCTGCTGGCAACCGATGGGTTGGTATGGAAGCAGTTAAAACGCATTGCCGTATCGAGAATATCCCAACCGTAAAAATCCACTAGTTCTTGCAGTAATGTTTCTAACTTAAGACCGTGTAATGGGTTATTTCTTTGTAATTCAATTCTTTCTTCTTCAGTCATCATAACGAGTTCCTAAGTAGTTCACTAACCGAGGCCAGCAGGGGTGTATGGTTTTCGTTGGTTTTTTATTCAAACAACGTGGCATCACGAATGATCATCTCTTAACACGCTAGTTGAAGGGGCCGCATTCTAACAGAATTCAGTGACCCTCCCTAAGATTATCGTGCGGAAGATCAGCGTTGTTTGATTGGTCAGATTTTTCTGCGTTCAATAAAAAGGACATAGCGCTTAAAGAGCTTGGATTGTCGTCTTTACACAGATTTACTTGTTACTTCATCTACTTTACGTTGTGCTTGTTACTCTTAGATAACCTTTCTATTTAAGTGGTTATTGTGATGAGCAGAGTAAGCAAAACGGTATTGATTGTGATGGTGGTTGTCTCGGTATTATGGATGCAAGCCGAGCCAACGCTTTTGGTGTCTGAAAACCTCTTCAAGTGGCGATCGGCTTTTATCCAGTGGTCAGGCATTTTGGCCATTGTGGCGATGTCATTGGCTATGGTGCTGGCGCTTCGTTTGCCCCTTGTTGAGCAGTGGACACAAGGAATCGATAAAGGCTATCGGATACACAAATGGCTGGGCATTTCGGCCACGTTGCTTGGTTTATTTCACTGGCTTTGTTACCAGATACCGAAATGGATGATCGCACTTGATCTCCTGACTAAACCTAATCGGCTCAATGGCTCGGGCCCACAGGGGAACTTGTCGGGTTTTGCGCTTTGGGTAAAAGAGATGCGCCCGATTGGGTTAGCTATTGGCGAATGGGGGTTCTACTCATTATTGCTGCTGGTGGGTGTATCACTGTGGCTAACCATTAAATACAAACCGTTTCGCTTATCGCACCGTTTGATGGCGGTGGTGTACCTTTTGCTGGCTGGGCATTCGGTATTATTGTTGAAAAAGGCGTATTGGGGCTGGCCGATTTATTGGTTAGTGTTGATGTTTATTGCGCTTGGCTCCGCGGCAGCAATCTACAGTTTGTTTGGATTTGTGGGCCGAAATGCACGTTATTCAGCGAAGATTAGCGCATGCCACTACTGCGCAGCGAGCCAAACGTTAGATTTAAGAATTAAGATGGAGAAACCTTGGCCCGGGCATAAAGCAGGGCAGTTTGCCTATTTGAGTTTTGTTGGCGAAGAGCCGCATCCGTTTACTATTGCTTCGTACAATGAGGCTAATGAGCTGCGATTTTTGATCAAAGAGCTCGGCGATTTTACCACAGGCCTTTATAAGAGAATTACCGTGGGTGAGCCGATTGAGGTCGAAGGTCCATATGGACGATTTGAGTTTTATAGTGATAGGCCACAAGTCTGGATTGGTGGAGGTGTCGGCATCGCTCCATTTATGGCTGGGTTAGATTATTTACACACGGTAAAAGCGCATCCGGCTACTTATCTGTTCTTCTGCTGCCATCATGCAGAGCAAGCCCTGTGTGATGAGCTTAAGCAGAAAGCATTGCGTGCAGGTGTCTCCCTCACAGTGATTGATTCAAGCATTGCGCCGCATTTGTCTGCCGAGACTATTGCTCGCCAGTGTGGTGATTTAAGTGGTTTTGAGTTTTTCTTTTGTGGCCCTGTTGCGTTTTCACGGACTTTAAAACAGGCGTTGAAGCCTTACCATGTAGACGTTGAAACTCAGTTCCATGAAGAGTTGTTTATGATGCGTTGAGTATTTGTTGTGAAATGACCAAGCCCCATGTTTTCTAAGAATGACAGCACGAATGACAGCATGAACAACAGATAGTGACCTTGCGAAAAAGAATAGATAAATCAAGTCACTTACTTGAATGAAATTCATATTGCACTTCAATGTTATTCACTATGATCTTGCTCACAGTATGCTTCAATGGCACTGACCAATAAAGCATTATGGATACGATATTATGAGCAAATTAACCCTTCTTGATGGTGGCATGGGGCGTGAATTAAAAAGAATTGGCGCTCCTTTTTCTCAGCCACTTTGGAGCGCGCAAGCGCTGATTGAATCTCCACAACATGTTCGTTTAGCTCACCAAGGATTTATTGATAGCGGTGCCGACATCATCACGGTGAATAGCTATGCGTGTGTCCCTTTTCACTTGGGCGAGTCACTATATCAAACCGATGGTGCAAGGTTAGCGAACTTAGCCGCGCAGATTGCTGCGGAAGTAGCACAACAGTCAGAACGTCCGATTTTAGTGGCGGGTTCTATGCCACCGGCTATGGGAAGCTATCGGCCTGATCTCTTTCAAGCCGAAGTCGCGCGAGCGATTTCACTCACTTTGTATCAAGCACAAGATCCTTATGTGGACGTCTGGTTAGCGGAGACGATTGCCAGTTTAGAAGAGTTGAGCATGATCCAATCGGTGTTTGCCTCATCAACCAAGCCTTGCTATTACGCACTGACTCTGAAAGATGACTCTAATATCGCACAATTGCGTTCTGGGCAGTCAGTGTCTGAAGCCACAGAACAAATCTATTCTGCGGGTGGGGCGGGTATTTTCTTTAACTGCTCAATACCCGAGGTGATGGCTGATGCCATTCAACAGGCGAAAATGGTGTTGGAAGGCCGAGCGCAAAAGATTGAAATCGGCGTTTATGCAAACAGTTTTACGCCGATTAAATCGGATCACGCCGCTAACGAAACCGTACAAGCCATGCGTGAGTTTAGTGCAGAAGATTATCTCGCATTTGCCAAGCAGTGGTATGCCCTCGGTGCAACCGTGATCGGCGGATGTTGCGGCATCACCCCTCGCCATATTCAAGCACTTTATGAATGGAGGCGCAGTTTTGAAAAATCTTAATTATGGATTGGCTTTTCCTGCGATTGCGTTAGTGCTTGTTTTGTTAACGGTATCTGCGCTTTATCCAGCCACCTCTCAAGCGATGGCGGCGCAAGCTATGGGCTGGGTGAGCCACTGGTTTGGCTGGTTAGTACAGATGACAAGTTTGGCGTTAGTGGTTTTTTTACTGTGGCTGGCGTGTTCGAAATACGGCCGCATTCGTTTAGGTGAAGAAAAAACCGAATACAGTAATTTTTCTTACGGCGGGATGATTTTTACCGCTGGCGTCGGGGCGTCACTCATTTACTGGGCGATAGGTGAACCGATGTATTACTTACAATCACCGCCGTTATTTGCTGAGCCTAATAGTTATCCTGCTGCGGCATGGGCCGTTACTTACTCTATTTTTCATTGGGGCATTACAGGCTGGGCGATTTACTGCTTTCCAGCGATTCCGTTTGCTTACGCATTTTATGTACAAAAAAAACGCACGTTAAAAGTTTCCAGTTTGTGTTCTTCGGTAGTGGGTGACCATCCTTTGGTGGCAAAAAGTATCGATCTATTGTCGATTTTTGGTACGTTGGCCGCGTTTGCTAGCTCGCTAGCCTTAACTGTGACCTTGGTTAGCGCCGGTGTGGCAGAGCTGTTACAGATTGAGAATAGTCTTGGCTTACAAGGCACAATTATTGTGCTTTTTGTGGCTGCGTTAGTGGTTGTGATGGGGGTTGGTTTTAATCAAGGCATCAACATGATTTCTAACTGGACAGTCAGCATGGCGGTGTTGTTTGCCCTGTTTGTATTATTGGCGACTCAACCTTCTTTCATTCTTAATAGTTTCACTGACTCACTGGGCGTGATGTTGGATAATTTCTTTAGAATGTCATTGTGGACAGACCCTGTTCAGCAAAGTGGTTTTGCACAAGGCTGGACTCAGTACTATTGGTTTTGGTATTACGCGTACTTGATTATGATGGGCCTATTCATCACGCGAATTTCTCGTGGACGAACGATTCGTGAAGTGGTTTTGTACACCATCTCTATGGGCGCTTTGGGCTGCGCATTTTTTATCTCCATTTTTGGTGGCTATGCGGTGTGGGCTCAAATGCTGGGCGGTCTACCCGTTCAGGGCTGGATGGCAGAAGGTGGCTTAACCTACGCAGTGGTTTCATTGATAAAAACCTTGCCTGGGGGAAATGGGGTGCTTGGGCTATTTCTGCTCATTCAGTTTTTATTGATGCTGACCACTATGTCCAGTGCGAGTGTTGCGACGGCGATGCTCACCACCAATGAATTGGCTTTGAATGGTGATCCCGATAACCGAGTAAAATTGCTTTGGGCCTGTGCGATTGGGCTGATCAGTTTAAGTGTATTTTTGGCTGGGGGAGGGATTGAAACCATTAAGTCGCTTTGTGTGGTCGCAGGCCTTCCTATGATGTTCATTTACGCCATCATGCTCAAAACCTTTTTACATACTTTAGGCATTTTGCCCAATCAGCATGAGCGGGAATCTGATCAAGAGCCCGTGTTAATGAAAGTCACTTAAAGCAAGCCTTAACCTTATAGCCTTTAGCAAAACAAGCCAGCACGATGAAGATGCTGGCTTGCTGTATTGAAAGAAGACCAATGACTCTCTTTGAGGTTTAAATATTATTGAGAACCATGAAATGGGTCGAAAGTGGGGTGAAGTCGATCATCACATAGCTCTCTTGTTCGTTGACGAAGAGCGTCAGCGTTTGTTGATTTAGCGGGTCGAATAGAGTGTGCTCACCACAGGTTAACTGCCAATAAGTGGTCAATGCTTTAGGTAAATGCAGTTTTACGGTTTTGCCACTTGTGGCACTGAAGTTCGCTGCGATGATCAGCTTTTGTGACGGGTTAGAGCGAGCAAAGGCAAATAAGCCATCTTGTTGGTCGGAGAAGTGTTCAACATTGGCGGCGTACAGATCATGATATTCACCGGTCAGTGCGGGGCTCTGTTTGACTAAATTCAGTAATGTTGAGTAGAAATGGCGCAGCTGCTTCTCGCTCTCGTTTAATTGGCCACCATCAAATGCGCCGTTATTCATCCATTTTTGGTGTTGTGGAACACCGATATAGTCAAAAATAGAGGTGCGAGAAGGCTGGCCAAAGCCGGCATGTTCCGCTCCAGGTTCGCCCACTTCTTGCCCAAAATAAAGCAAGGTTGGTGAGCTGGATAAACAGGCTGAAATCAACATGGCTGGGCGTGCTTTATGTGCTTCCCCTGCAAATTCAGGTGAGGCAATTCTCTGCTCGTCATGGTTTTCTAAGAAATGCAGCATGTGATGCTCAATGTCGCGCAGTTGATATTCAATACGACCAATCTCTTTGGTAGAGCCGTGTCCTTGCATGATAGCTTTGAGACTATCGTAAAGGTCGACTTTGTCGTACAGATAGTCCATTTTCCCGATCTGGATGTAATCGCGGTATAAATTTGGCTGATACACCTCTGCCATTAAAAAAGCATCGGGGTTGTGTAGTTTAATTGCCGAGTTGAGATAGCTCCAAAATTCAATCGGTACCATTTCGGCCATATCATAACGAAAGCCATCCACGCCTTTATCGATCCAATAAAGAGCGATATCTCGAAATTTACGCCATGAATCCGGGACACTTTTGTCTTGCCAGAAAACGGCGTGTTCAAGGTGAGATAGAAAACGGTATTGCTGCGGAAGTTCGGTAAAATCTTTGCTTCCATCCGGTTTGATGCCGTAGTTTATTTTGACGGTTTCATACCAATCATCGATGTTCGGCTTGGCCAAACGAGATCCATTGCCTGTCCATTTTGCGGGGTGTTCGTAAAACGGGGTGGCTAAATCTGGGTGGCATTCACCGCCCAACGGTAGCAATGAGGTGGGAATATCTGGCAGTTTAAAGGAGGTGTCGGGTAGGTAATAGAAGTTATTGTCCCTGGCGTATTGCACACTGGTATCATCATTTTCACCAAAATCATTGACTCCGACAGGGTTATTGAGCCCTTGATATTGGCGCGCCACGTGGTTAGGGACAATGTCGATGATGACTTTCATGCCCGCTTGGTGTGTACGCTTAATCAAGGCTTCAAATTCGTGATTACGCTGAGCTGGGTCGTCGGCTAAATCAGGGTTTATCGAATAGTAGTCTTTAATGGCGTAAGGCGAGCCCGCTCTACCTTTGACAACACTTGGGTGATCATTCTCTATTCCCCATGCACGGTAATCACCCACCAGTGCGTGATGTAAAACACCGGTATACCAAATATGAGTGATCCCAAGTTGATGAATTGCATTGAGTACATCGTCAGTGAAGTCACTTAATTTACCGACGCCATTTTGTTCTTTCGTTGCCCAAGGTGTGTAGCAACAGTTTGTATTACCGAATAAGCGCGTGAAAACTTGATAGATAGTGTATTTGTTGTAAGCCATAACGTGTCAACCTAAGCGATGATGGGATGCGAGAAATAGGAGATGAGTTGCAGGCTAATAGAAGTTGATGAAGACAGAATCATCCTTGGGTAGTGATTTTGGGGCGTAGAGAGAAAGAAGGCGTAAAAGTGTGATGCGGGAATGGTTTAGTCAACAAAATCCCACCGGGCGGTGGGATTTGTAAAGAAGCATTATGCTTATGAGCGTTTTTCTTGTTTAGGGCGAGGGCTACGACGCGGTGCACTTGAGTGCTCGTTATCACGTTTTTTCAAGTGGTAATTTAAAATGGAAATAGGCACGTCTTTTTTCGGTGTGAAACCTTCAATTTCTTTACGCACAAGCAAATGTCCTAAGCGGCTTTCAATCATGCACAAGTTTTTAAAATCATCGCGTGATACGAGAGAAATTGCTTCGCCGGTTGCACCAGCACGACCTGTTCGTCCAATACGGTGAATGTAGTTCTCCGCAGGATAAGGCAAGTCGTAATTCACCACTCTTTCTAAGTTGTCAATATCAATACCGCGCGCGGCAACGCCCGTTGCAATCAAAAATTGCAGTTTACCTGCTTTGAAATCGGCTAATAATTTTTCACGAACTTCTTGGCTACGGCCACTGTGAAACGCCTCTGCCGCAATGCCCCGCTTTTCCAGTTGGCTCGCCAGCTTTGCCGCACCGTGTTTGGTTTCGATGAAAATCATCGCCTGTTGCCATTGGTTTTCAGTAATCAAATGGCTCAGTAGTGCAGATTTTTGATCTTTATCGACAGTGATAATCCACTGCTCAATTTGATTTGGCGTGCGGTTGTAACCAGCGACATCAATTTCAATCGGATCATTAATGGCTGATTTGGCCAACTCGCGCACTGGGCGAGAAAGGGTCGCCGAAAACAGCAAGTTCTGACGGTTTAGTGGCAGGCGATCAACAATTTTATTGATGTCTTCAATGAAACCCATGTCGAGCATGCGGTCAGCTTCATCCATCACCAACACTTCAAGCTCATCAAAATGAACGGCGCGTTGGCCATACATATCAAGCAAGCGCCCCGGCGTGGCGATCAAAATATCCACCCCTTCAATCAAGCGTTGTTTTTGTTTTTGCGAATCGACACCGCCGTACATCGCAAGGCAGGTTAAGGGCAGATACTTTGCGTATTGAGTGACGTTCTCTTCCACTTGCAGAGCCAGTTCGCGCGTGGGCGCTAAAATTAATGCGCGAACACGTTTGGCGCGCTGAGTTGTTCCTTGACTAAGCATCTGCAAAATGGGCAGTACAAAGCTAGCGGTTTTACCCGTGCCGGTTTGCGCTGCCGCAATGACATTTTTACCCGTCAAAATGGCTGGGATTGCCTGTTCTTGAATCGGTGTTGGGGCAGAATAGCCGAGTTCGTGAACGGCTTTTAAGATTGGATCGCTCAATCCTAGGTTGGAAAATGGCATGCGGGCTCTCAGAGTTAAAAAGTCAAAACAGTTAGCAAGCGATGGCTTTCTCATCGTAAGGCGCTACGCCCTAATACTTTGAGTGCAACTCATCGCAAATTCGGCGCATTCTAGCATGAACTCTTCAAATGCGGTGAGATACCTCAGTGTCAGCGCTTGTCTCTTTATTCAGAATAGCGCCTCGTTGCCGAGTCGCTATTCTGAGATACCAATAAGATTGTTATCAATGAGTGCAGGGAGTTGGATTGGCATCACAGAGCTTTTAGAACAAGTGGGATCTATTTTCGATATATTAACCTTACTTATTTGTCAGGGAATAGATTCATGGAATATCAGCAGCTACCGATTCAGTATACTGTGGTGAGTGCGTTAAAATTAGTCCAAAAAAATTGGCTGACTCTCATGCTGCAATCTTCACCTTTTTTGGTGGTGAATCTCTATTTCACGATTGGTGTTGTTGACTTTGATGATCCACAACGGTTGTTCACATTAACGAATGTGATTGTTTATGTGCTTTATACGATAACGGCGGCGATGGCGACAGTGCGCTTGCATCGTTTGGTTCTGCTGGGTGAAAAATCTTGCCGTTTGAGCACGATTTTTTATTTAAGTTCGCGTGAATTGCGCTTTATTGGATGGTGGGCTGCTTTAGGCGCTATGCTGTTTGCCATTTTAATCATACCCATGTTTATCATTGGCTCGCTGGCAAATATAGTGACTATGCCAATGTGGTTAATCCAGCTTTGTACCTATGCCGCAATGCTGCCTATTGGCTGGTTTATCTCCCGCTGGTCATTAGTTTTGCCAGCAACAGCACTAGATCATCAACCTAGAGGTTTGAGTGTCGCGTGGCAAATGTCAAAGCCTCATGCCAAAGCACTATTTGTGCTGATAGGTGTGATCCCCATGCTTATCAACGCACTACTACAGCCTTTGTTTAATCTGCATTTTCTGCCATTGACATTACTATTGTCACTCGTCTGGTTAGTGGTTTGTGCGGTTGAGATTTGTGTGTTGTCGCTCAGCTTTCAGTGGATTGTGCAGCGAGAAGCGATTACTCAGAACCAAGAGTTACGCATTCCTGAATTTACCGCTTAAACAAGCCCTGTATTCACACAGGGCTTGATGAGGATGGAACGGTATTACTATTCACAAGGTGGTGATAGGTGGATTAACGCTAAGCCGCCTAACGAGGTTTCACGATATTTCCGATTCATATCTTTCCCCGTCTGGTACATGGTCTCAATCACTTTATCTAGAGAAATTAAGCATTTGCTGGTCCGTTTTAGGGCCATGCGTGAAGCGTTAATCGCTTTCACGGCTCCCATTGCATTGCGTTCGATGCAAGGGACTTGAACTAAGCCACCCATTGGGTCGCATGTCATACCCAATGAATGCTCCATGGCAATTTCAGCCGCCATGCAAATTTGTTCGTTGCTGCCACCTCTTAGCGCGGTCAACCCTGCCGCCGCCATTGAGGAAGAGACTCCAATCTCCCCTTGACAGCCTACTTCGGCCCCCGAAATAGAAGCATTGGTTTTGTATAAAATACCAATAGCGCCAGCCACGGCGAGGAAATCTTTCAACTGCTTAGTGTCAAGCTCTCGGATAAAGCGGTGGTAATACATTAATACGGCGGGTATCACTCCTGCCGCGCCATTGGTTGGTGAGGTGACCACTTGCCCTCCCGCTGCATTTTCTTCACTGACCGCGAAAGCAAACAGGTTAATCCAGTCCATGATCTCCATTGGGTCACTTTCAATCGCCGCGTTAGCTTCCAGCTTTTTGAGCAGTGCTGGTGCGCGGCGCGTGACATGCAACCCACCTTCGAGAATGCCTTCCGTTTCAAAGCCGCGCTGCATGCAGAGCGACATCACTTTCCAGATTTGATCGGCTTTGTGGTTAATCGTTTCAAGGTCATGAAATGCTATTTCATTGCGCAAAACGAGACTGCCTAAACTTAAGCCATGTTTTTCGGCTTTAAAGAGTAATTCATCAGCAGAAGTAAAAGGAAATTCGACCTCCACGGGTGCATTTGCACTACCGTGTTCCAACTCTTTGGCGGTAGCAACAAAACCGCCTCCCACCGAGTAGTAAGTTTCAAAGGCTAACGTTTCTCCTTGCGCTCCAAAAGCGGTAATCGTCATACCATTTTCATGTAAGGGAAGATTAGTATTTTGGAAGAGGAGGTCAGTTTTTAGCTGGAATGGAATGAGCTTTTTTCCCGCTAAATTAAGCTCACCGTGTTCAATAGCATGCGCTAGCGCTTGATTGGCGCTGGTGATTTTGATGGTGTCAGGCTTATTGCCCAGCAGACCTAATATCACGGCGCGATCAGTGTGGTGGCCACGTCCTGTAAGTGATAATGAACCGTAAAGGTCAATCTGCACTCTTGCCACTTGCGTTAAATCAGCAATGATTTGGCTAAATTGATAGCCCGCAATCATTGGCCCATTGGTGTGTGAGCTAGAAGGGCCCACACCAATTTTAAAAATATCAAAAATGGATAACATCGACTTCACCTTGAATGTGACCTGTAATAGGTGACAACTTTGCCTAATAATACCCTAGTCTAGAGCTCAAGTATTTGCTAACGTGCAAAAGTCTAACCAAAACCATATTATGAGGACTTCGCATGTCGATTTGGGATCAAGTAACACTGCACACTCGCTATGGTGAATTACCCTCGGTTTTTTATTCTCAAGTGAACCCAGCGCCTTTAGACAATGTGCGTTGGGTTGCTTGGAATGCCTCACTGGCTGGCGATTTGTCTTTACCAACACAACCTAATGATGAGCTACTGCACAGCCTGTCTGGCCAAGTTATTCCCACGCAATTTAAGCCATTAGCGATGAAATACGCGGGCCATCAATTTGGTATTTATAACCCTGATTTAGGTGATGGCCGTGGGTTACTGTTGGCCGAAATCGAGAGTAAAACGGGTGAAGTGTATGATCTGCATTTGAAAGGTGCAGGGCTTACGCCTTATTCGCGTATGGGGGATGGCCGCGCCGTACTGCGCTCCACTATTCGCGAATACTTGTGTAGTGAGGCGATGGCGGGTCTTGGGATTGCGACCACAAGAGCGTTGGCGATGATGAGCAGTGATACGCCCGTTTATCGAGAAAAACAAGAGCGAGGTGCGCTGCTGGTACGTGTAGCGCAGAGCCATATTCGCTTTGGCCATTTTGAACATTTTTTCTATACCAACCAATTAGCAGAGCAAAAGCAACTGGCTGATAAAGTGATTGAGTGGCATTACCCTGATTGCCTTACACAAGAAAAACCTTATGCGGCCATGTTTAGTCACATTGTTGAGCGTACTGCTAAGATGATTGCCGATTGGCAAGCGGTTGGATTTGCCCATGGTGTGATGAATACCGACAACATGTCTATCCTCGGTCAAACCTTTGACTACGGTCCTTTTGCTTTTCTCGACGATTATGAACCGACTTATATTGGCAATCACTCCGATTATCAAGGCCGCTACGCGTTTGATCAGCAGCCGCGTGTGGCGTTGTGGAACCTGTCCGCTTTAGCGCATGCATTGTCACCGTTAGTGGAAAGAAGCGATCTGGAAGAGGCACTCGCTCAGTTTGAAGCGCAGCTCGGCCGTTATTTTAGCCAGCAAATGCGTCGTAAATTGGGGTTGTTGACCTCTCTGCCCGGTGATTCGGTGTTGTTTGAGCAAATGTTTGAGTTATTAACCAAAAATCACACCGATTACACTCGCTTTTTCCGGCAACTATCCAACTTTGATCGAGAAGGAAAGCAACCTGTATTGAATCTCTTCATTGACCGCGCTGCCGCTCAGTCTTGGCTTGAACAGTATCTGGCTCGTTGTGAGCGAGAAATCGACAGTTCGGGGAACGCGATTTCGATTGAGCAGCGCTGCGCAGAGATGAGAAAAGTGAATCCGAAATATATTTTGCGTAATTATTTGGCTCAACAAGCGATCGATAAAGCAGAACAGGGTGATTACCAACAAGTGCACCAATTAGCACAATTGTTAGCCAACCCTTATGCTGAGCAGCCAGAAAAGAGTCATTTTGCCCAGCTTCCTCCTGAATGGGGGAAAAAAATGGAAATCAGTTGTTCCTCATAAGTAACGCATTTTGTGATCTCTATCTAGACAGAATTCAAACTTTACATAAATATCAATAATCAAAAAAATGACCTATAGCTACACTAGGCCGATCAGTTGAAAATATGGATAGTGGACATGCAGGCAAGAACGCGCATTCTAGTCGTGGATGATGACGAAGAGATTCGGCAATTATTAGATGAGTACTTGACGAAGTCTGGTTTTGATATCGTCACCACCGCGGATGGCATCGAGCTATTAGCCTATTTGGAACGCAACAGTTATCCCGATCTTATTTTGTTGGATGTGATGATGCCCGGAGACGATGGTTTTACTTTATGCCAAAAAATCCGTCGTCATTCGAACGTTCCTATCATTATGTTGACCGCGGTTTCTGATGAAACTGACCAAATCATTGGTTTAGAAATTGGCGCGGATGATTATGTGGCGAAACCTTTTAACCCGCGTCAGTTAATGGCGCGCATCAAGGCTTTGCTGCGCCGGGTACAAGTCAATGATGAAAAAACAACCGATGCGTTGCCCAAACAAATTACGTTTGGTGATTGGCAGCTCGATACCTTGTCACACCGAATTACACATCTAGAGCGTGCCGATGAGCATGACTTGTCGGGCAGTGATTTTGCACTACTGATGCTGTTTTTAACCCGGCCTAAGGAAGTGCTTGATCGCGATACCATCTCATTTGCTACTCGTGGACGTGAAGCGCTCCCTTTTGAGCGAGGTATCGACGTGCAACTTAGCCGTTTACGTCAGCGATTGGGTGATAGTGCAAAATATCCTCACTACATTAAAACTATGCGTGGCAACGGCTATATTCTGGCCGTTCCGGTCAGTTACGGCCATTAAAAATGACGCTAAGACGTCTCTTTTCACGCTTAAAACCCAACTCTCTTGTCTCACGAACACTGCTGCTGACTTTGTTGGCGGTGGTGATAGCGCAGGGCATTGCAACGGCGATTTGGTACAGCCAATCTAAACAAAAAGAGTTGGAAGGGATCAGTTCCGTTTCTTCTAGCATGGCAGGTATGTTTGCTTCCACCGTGACCTTTTTTCAATCACTGCCCGTCAAATATCGGCATATCGTGCTGGATCAAATTCGCAATATGGGGGGAACCCGTTTTTTTGTCTCATTCAATAAAGAGCCATTGACTGTGGAGCCGATTATCGATACGCCGCTCAAGCGAGCTTCAGTCGATGCAGTGAGGGAAGTGTTGCAACAAAAGCTCAATAACGTTGAGAGTATTCAAGTTGAATTTACCAAACCAGAACATTTGCGGTTACTAAAAAACGATATTTTTCTCAGCGACTTACCTAAGTCGTGGGCCTACCATACACTCACACTTGAACCGCTAAACCCGCCAGTGCTGGTGGTACAAATCGAACTATCAAGCCATGAATGGGTTTACGTGGCGGCGCTACTTCCCGCCCCATACGTGAAACTGGATGACACTCTATTAAGAAAAGAGCAGATCTTATTTCTCTTTTTTTCCACCACTATTTTGTTAGCGTTGACCTACTTGCTTATGCGCCGCCAAGTTCGGCCACTGAGAAATTTAGCCAAAGCGGCGAATGAGATGAGTATGGATATTGCCCAGCGTCCCTTGCGTGAAGAGGGGGCGACAGAATTGATCACGGCGACCCGCGCATTCAATCGTATGCAGCAACGAATTCGACGTTACGTGGCCGATAGAGAGCATCTGTTTTCTGCCATCTCTCATGATTTAAAAACACCCATCACCCGCTTACGCCTAAGGGCTGAATTGCTCGAAAGCGATGTTAAGCGCGAAAAATTTAACCGCGATCTCGATGAGCTAGAGATGATGGTTAAAGGGGCATTGCAGTGCGTGCGAGATACCGATTTACACGAAAATAACAGCAGTATTGATCTCAATGAGATGATTCAGATGATTGCTGAAGGGTACAACTTAACTCGCCAAGTGGTCCATTTTTCGCCTACACAGCTTGAACCGATAATCGCTAAGCCTCTAGCTATTCAACGAGTATTGACAAACTTGATTGGCAATGGCGTGAAGTATGGTCAGCAAGTGTGGGTGAAGTTGGAAGAAAATCCAGAGTGGGTGGTTATCACCATTCAAGACCAAGGCCCGGGGATCCCGATAGATAAATTAGAAGCGGTCTTTGAGCCCTATTTTCGCCTTGCCGATGATGACCAAGGCCACGGTCTTGGCCTTGGAATATGCCGAAGTATTTTACATGGACACGGCGGAGATCTCATTTTACGCAATCCAGCTCATGGTGGTCTGGAAGCACAAGTCTTTATCCCACCTACCTTAGCGGTGTAGTGTAACGCTTTCGTTACGTTAAAATTACGGTTTGTTTCAACGAAAAAAATTTTCTTTGATTAGACTAGTAGGTAAACGATCAGCACTTTAATGGTTAATAAAAGTTTGCGAATCAGGTTTGCCGAATCAAAACCAAGGAAGATGATGATGAAATTTCATAACACTCTGCTTGCTTTATCTTTCCTCTCTGTCTCTTTCATCCCTTCGACTCACGCTGGTGAAGTGGAAGTACTCCATTGGTGGACTTCCGGTGGTGAAGCCAAGTCGATAGCTGTGCTCACCGAAATGTTGGAGCAGCAAGGCCATAGTTGGAAAGATTTCGCTGTCGCAGGTGGTGGTGGTGAAAGTGCCATGACGGTATTGAAAACGCGCGCGGTGTCGGGTAACCCACCGTCGGCGGCTCAAATTAAAGGACACGATATTCAAGAATGGGCGGGGCTTGGTTTTCTCACGAACCTTAATGACGTAGCCAAACAGGGTGGTTGGGATGAAGTCGTACCACCGATGATCACCAATGTCATGAAGTGGAATGGCCAGTATGTGGCCGTGCCAGTTAACGTGCATCGCGTCAACTGGTTGTGGGTTAACCCTGCGGTACTGGCTAAAGTGGGTGCTAAAGTGCCAACTACGTTAGACGAGTTTTTTGTTGCGGGCGATAAGATCAAAGCCGCGGGTTATGTGCCACTGGCGCACGGTGGTCAACCTTGGCAAGACGCGACGGTTTTTGAAACGGTGGCGTTGAGCGTTCTTGGCTCACAAGATTACGTGAAAGCATTTGTTGAGCTTGATATGGCTGTGCTCGCGGGCGACAAAATGGTTGACGTGTTCAGCCAGTTTAAAAAAGTTCATGACTACATTGATGTTAACTCTCCAGGCCGTGATTGGAACGTTGCGACTTCAATGGTGATAAATGGTGAAGCGGCGATGCAGATCATGGGCGACTGGGCAAAAGGGGAGTTTACCGCAGCGGGCAAAGTTGCGGGTAAAGATTACCTGTGCGTGGCCGCGCCAGGTACGGCCGATCAATTTATCCATAATGTCGATAGTTTTGTCTTTTTTGAGCTAACTGATGCAGACAATAAGCAGGCGCAAAAAGCGCTAGCCGCCACGATCCTAGATCCTAAATTCCAAGAGGTATTTAACCTCAACAAAGGCTCGATCCCGGTACGCACAGATATGAATATGTCAAAATTTGACCAGTGCGCGTTGGACTCAATGGCGGCCTTTAAAGCGACGGCTAAGTCCAACAACCTTGTGCCCAGTATTGCCCATGGTATGTCGACAACCAGCTATGCCCAAGGCGCGATTTTTGATGTCGTAACGAACTTCTTCAATGATCCAAAAGCGGATCCAAAACAAGCAGCACAAAAACTAGCGAAAGCGGTGAAAGCTGCGATGTAGCCCTAACCCCCAGAGTGGGTAGGTTTTTTAGCCTGCCTGCTCACCCTCTTCTTTTTTGTAGCACACCACTTTCAGTGTGCTACTAACATAATCTGTCGGTTCTAACCAATTAGCGCGCTCTCCGATAAAGAGCTCGGGGGGAGTGCCCAAACTAGGCTTGCTGTTTGGGCGGAGGGTGCGCTTCCTTCCTGTTTCACATTTTTTTGTCATTCTCATCGCCGCCCTTTGATGGATTTAGCTGGGTGTCATTTCCCACCCAAAATTCATATTCCTTGGGTCATTTTCTACCCATTTTTGCTTTCTATCATAAGATTCTATGGGTTGTTGTTAACTGAATAGCTGGTGACACCTTATGGTTACTGGCTTGTTAATGGAATGTGTCATGTTGGCTTGTTAATTGCCTTATAGAAAACAACCAGCACCCATTGATGGGGCTGATATATTCAATCAAGGAGAATAATAATGTTAAAGCCACTGACTTTGCTGACCGCTTCCATTCTTGCTGTAACCAGTTTTAATGCGGCCGCAAATTGCGACCCCGGCGAAATCGTCATTAAGTTTAGCCACGTCACGAATACAGATAAGCACCCTAAAGGCATTGCGGCTTCGCTGCTTGAAGAGCGTGTTAATAAGGAGATGAATGGTAAGGCTTGCCTACAAGTTTTCCCTAATTCAACCTTATACGATGACGACAAAGTATTGGAAGCCATGCTCAACGGCGATGTGCAGCTAGCGGCGCCTTCATTATCAAAATTTGAAAAATTCACCAAAAAATTCCGTATTTTTGACCTGCCATTCCTATTTGAGGATGTGGACGCAGTTGACCGTTTCCAAAGCTCGGCTGACGGTGAAAAACTAAAGAATTCAATGAAACGTCGTGGTGTGAAAGGGTTGGAGTTTTGGCATAACGGTATGAAACAGATGTCAGCCAATAAACCTCTACTCGTTCCAGCGGATGCAAAAGGATTAAAGTTCCGCGTGCAAGCATCTGATGTACTGGTGGCTCAGTTTGAGCAGCTTGGTGCAAACCCGCAAAAAATGTCTTTTGCAGAAGTGTATGGCGGTTTGCAAACTAAAGTTATTGATGGTCAAGAAAATACATGGTCCAACATTTACGGTAAGAAATTCTTTGAAGTGCAAGATGGCATTACCGAAACCGATCACGGCATTTTGGACTACCTAGTGGTGACGTCAACCAAGTGGTGGGACAGCCTACCAGCCGACGTGCGTGACCAGTTCGCGACCATTTTAAAAGAAGTCACTGAAGCACGTAATGCGGAATCAAATAAAGTCGAGCTCCAAAATAGACAATACGTGTTGGAAGCCGGAGGCGTGATCCGCACTCTCACACCTGAACAGCGCCAGCAATGGGTTACAACGCTGAAGCCTGTGTGGCAGAAATTTGAAAAAGACATCGGTTCAGATTTGATTGAGGCAGCGCTGGCTTCAAACAAATAATCAGCCTCCAACCCCACCTTGCGTGGTGGGGTTGGACTCAACGCGTTTATTGCTCGTCTCATTGATAACTAACCTGAAGCCGTGCGGTGACCTTGAGTCAATTCCGATAATTACTATGAGAGCGATGTATCACATGGAACACTCTTTTTTCTCTAAAGTCGGCCGATTTACCGATGCGATTGAAGAAATGCTGATTGCATTCTTCTTGGGCTCGATGACCTTATTAACGTTCGTTAACGTTGTTTATCGCTATGTTTTTAACGGCAACATTTTATGGGCATTGGAATTAACCGTGTTCATGTTTGCATGGATGGTACTGGTTGGTGCGTCCTATGGGGTAAAGAAACACTTTCACATCGGAGTTGATGTGGTCATTAACATGGTGCCTGCAACCATGCGAAAAGTGTCTGCACTGGTCGCGGTGGCTTGTTGTTTAACCTTTTCTATTTTACTGCTCATCGGTTCGTGGAATTACTGGTATCCGTTTGCGACTGAGCGTGCTTGGTATGAAACCGACGATATTCCTATGCCGGAAATGCTGCAATTTCTCTCCGATTGGCTCAATGAAGGGGAGCGCTATGAAAAAATGCCGCGCTTTATTCCATACATGGCATTGCCTATCGGAATGGGATTACTCACTTTTCGCTTTTTACAAATCGCCTATCAAATTCTCAGCGGTAAGTTAGACAGAATGATTTCTGGCCATGAAGCCGAGGAAGATCTTGAAGCGCTGAAAGCGGAAATGGCTCAAGTGAGCGAGACCATGTTAGAGCCGAACCGCGAAGCGACCCCGCCTATTGATTCTCGCAAGGAGCGTTAATTCATGGATATTTTACTGCTGTTTGTTATGGTCATCGGCTTTATGTTAGTCGGTGTACCCATTGCTATCTCGCTCGGATTATCCAGCGTTCTGTTCCTACTTTGGCACTCCGATACTTCTTTAGCGTCAGTGGCTCAAACCTTGTTTAATGCTTTTGAAGGCCATTACACTTTGCTTGCGATTCCATTTTTTATTTTGGCTTCCAGCTTTATGTCAACCGGAGGTGTGGCAAAACGCATTATCCGTTTCGCTATCGCTATGGTGGGTTGGTTTCGAGGAGGGCTTGCGATTGCTTCGGTAGTGGCCTGTATGATGTTTGCAGCGCTGTCAGGTTCTTCACCGGCGACAGTGGTGGCGATCGGCAGTATTGTTATTGCCGGAATGGTTAAAAATGGCTACAGCAAAGAGTTTGCCGCTGGGGTTATTTGTAATGCTGGCACACTGGGCATCTTGATCCCACCTTCGATTGTAATGGTCGTGTACGCCGCTGCCACTGATGTATCGGTAGGGCGCATGTTTTTAGGCGGTGTGATCCCAGGTTTATTAGCGGGTTTGATGCTGATTGTTGCTATCTACATTTTTGCACGAATTAAAAACCTGCCGAAACAACCTTTTGTGGGTTGGAAAGAAGCGATCTTCGCCGCCAAAGATGCCAGCTGGGGTTTGTTGCTGGTGGTGATCATTCTCGGCGGGATTTACGGTGGTATCTTTACGCCAACCGAAGCGGCTGCGGTGGCAGCGGTATACGCTTTCTTGATTGCCAATTTTGTTTACAAAGATATGGGGCCGTTCGCCGACAAAGAAAATACCAAACCTGCCTTGGTCAAAATCGTGCAAGCCTTTTTCCATAAAGATACGCAAGCGACTTTGTTTGACGCTGGTAAACTGACCATCATGCTGCTGTTTATCATCGCCAATGCATTGATATTGAAACATGTTCTGACCGAAGAGCGCATTCCGCAAATTATTGCTGAATCGATGCTTTCCGCCGGTCTCGGGCCTATAACATTTTTGATTGTAGTCAACATATTACTGCTACTTGGTGGTCAGTTTATGGAGCCATCAGGGCTGCTGATCATTGTTGCTCCATTGGTCTTCCCCATCGCCATCGCACTCGGTATTGACCCCATTCACCTTGGGATCATGATGGTGGTGAACATGGAAATAGGGATGATCACACCGCCCGTCGGGTTAAACTTGTTTGTCACCGCAGGGGTTGCCAAAATGTCGATGATGAATGTGGTGAAAGCGGCGCTACCGTGGGTGGCGATTATGTTCCTATTTTTGATGATTGTGACCTACGTGCCTTGGATTTCCACTTGGTTACCAACCACCTTAATGGGGCCGGAAATCATCACTAAGTAACCAAAATGCTGACCTGAAATTTCTATGGCTGCGGCATGTTATTAGAGCTCTATATTTTATAGAGCTCTTTGTCTAATCCGTAACGCTGCATTTTGTCGTACAACGTTTTACGCGGTACGTTGAGCCTTTCCATTGTTTCATTGATACGCCCACCACACTCAATCAATGCTTGTTCAATCACTGATTTTTCAAATTCGGCCACTTGTTCGACTAAATGGGTGGGTAACTTTTGTGATGGCTCGCTGTCGCCTAACTGAGCCAGTTTCCCCAATAGCACATAGCGCTCTGCGGCGTTGCGTAGTTCGCGCACGTTTCCCGGCCAGTCATGGCTGATTAAGCGCTGCATTTCAGGTTGAGAGAGTGCGGTTGCCGCTTTACCGTAACGAGCCGCGGCCACTAACAAAAAGTGATGGAAAAGGGCAGGAATATCCTCTTTACGTTGGCGAAGTGGTGGAATATCTAATGTGACAATGTTTAAGCGATAGTAGAGATCTTGACGAAAGGTTCCTGCTTGAGCTGCTTGCTTTAAATCGACTTTTGTTGCGGCGATGACTCGAATATCCAGAGGAATCAAGGTATTGGACCCAACTCGTTCAATGACTCTTTCTTGCAATACGCGTAATAAACGAATTTGTGCCTGCATCGGCATTGATTCAATCTCGTCCAGAAATAAGGTGCCGCCTTGTGCGTGTTCAAATTTACCAATGCGTTTGGTTTCAGCGCCAGTAAAGGCGCCTTTTTCATGGCCGTAAAGTTCACTTTCTATCAAATTTTCAGGCACTGCGCCGCAGTTCAGTGCGACGAAATTGAGCTCGCGGCGAGAACTCTGCTCATGTAACGATCGAGCAACCAGCTCTTTTCCTGTACCAGTTTCGCCAAACAGTAGAATATCAGCCTGAGTGTCGGCGACATGAGTGATGGTGTCCCTTAACGCTTGGATGTTGCCAGTATTACCGATAATGCGTGGTCCAAGAGTTTGGCTCGCTTTTAAGCTGCGTTTTAGCTGCTGATTTTCTAACGTTAAGTGGCGTTTTTCTATCGCGCGGTGGATGGTTTCTATCAAGCGTTCAGTAGCAAAAGGTTTTTCGATAAAATCGTATGCGCCATCGTGCATCGCTTGTACGGCCATCGAAATATCGCCATGTCCTGTGATCAAAATAACAGGGACCTCAGCATCTTGATGATGAATCGAGTTGAGTAAGCTCTGGCCACTGAGGCCAGGTAAGCAAATATCGCTCACCACCACAAGAGGCAGCCCGTCGGCTTTGGCCGCCAGTAAGGCTTCTTCCGTACTGGAAAATAACCGCGCTGTGAGGTCGGCGAGCTCGAAACTTTGCGCAATGGCGATACGGATATCCGCCTCATCATCGATAAAAAATACATCACACATTGGTTGTCCTTAACTGCTTTTTATCTTTAAACCATACTTTGTCTGTAAATCACGAGCTTGGCGTAACGATCGGTAGAGAGACTGAAAATCGCGCCCCACACTGCGGTGAACTGGCCATCGTTAACTCACCGTCCATGCTTTGTATTATCTGCTGTGAAATCGACAAGCCTAAGCCTAAGCCATTTTTTTTCGTGGTGAAAAACGGTTCGAAAAGATGGGCTATTTTTTCTTGTGTAATTCCCGGGCCGTTATCATCAATATGGATCAACACTTGAGAGGCCTTGCACTGAGTGCTCAAACGAACACATTTTTGATGTTGTTCCTCAAGGGCCTGCATCGCGTTGGTTAGCAAGTTAATCAAGACTTGTTCTAGTTGGATTGGATTGACACGCACCCAAAGATCCATCGCGGGTAATTCCATTTCAAACTGAATCAAATTCGATTTAAATTGCGGTTGCATCAACTCTTTTGTCGACAAAATAATCGGTAATAATTGCGCGTTCACTTTCTCATCGGTGTTACTTTTTCGCGCAAACGATTTGAGCTGTTCACTGATTTTAGCCATGCGTTCGGTGAGCGCTGAAATGCGAGTCAAGTTGTCATCGGTCCGTTCCGGCTTACCATTGGCTAAAAAACGCCGCCCATTGTCGGCAAAACTGCGGATAGCGGCCAGTGGATTATTCAGCTCGTGACTAATACTGGCGGACATTTGCCCAAGCACAGCCAGTTTCGCTGCTTGAATCAATTCATCTTGAGTTTGGCGTAACATGCTCTCTGTTTTACTTCGCTCCGCAATTTCCGCGTGCAGTGCAGAGGTTCGCTCCATCACCAGAAACTCTAATTTTTGTTTTGCTTCAGACTGTAACTGTTCGATTTGGCGCTGTTTAAGTTGGCGGTGATGAACCAGTAATAGCCCTAAGTAGACGATGGCAAACAGCATGCTGTTGATCAGAGTAAATCCAAAGCTATCCCAGAAAATGTTTATTTTGGGCGATAAAACCCGAATGTTTAGCCCGATACTGGGCAGCGGTTTGGTTGAAACGATGAAATCGCCTTTAATCCAAGTTTGATAAGGATTTTCCCATTCGGCAACGGATGCGCTGAAATCGCCGATCAATCCGAGTGAGCGAATGGAGGTATCAAGATATTGGCGGCTATTTTGAACCGCAATTCGATCGCTCTCGCTCAGCATGGCAACACTTTTAAACAGCCACTCCGGTTGGCTGGACATGAAAATAATGTTGTTGCTGTCGGTGGCGACAAAATAGCTTTGTTTGCTCTGCCAGTTTTCCTCAATCGCGGAAAGGTCCATCTTCACTACCACTACGCCAATGACATCTGCGGCATAAACGATAGGGTAGGAGTAGTAATATCCTCGTTGCCCCGATGTTGATCCTAACGCAAAATATTGGCTCTCTTGCCCAGTTATGGCCGTTTTAAAGTAAGGCCGCCAAGCGAAGTTTCGGCCAATAAATGAGTGAGTGAGGTGCCAGTTACTTGCTGCGATCGTGTCGCCATATTGGTCGATGAGGTAGGTGTCAGCGGCTTGAATCACTTCATTGACCTGTTCTAAATAGCGATTAGTGATTTCAATTTGGGCGCTATTGCTGGGGCTGTGTAAAGCGTCAATGAGTTCTTTATCTTTGGCTAGCAATCTTGGGATATGTGCATATTTATCAAGTTTTGTGGTGATGTGGCTAGAGAATCGCTCTAGCTGAGCTTGATGTTCAATCAATAAACTTTGGTAGTTGTGCCGCCAAACAAAATGCGCCCCAGCCGCGGTAGACAAAAGGAATAACGTTACAAAAATAAGGTTTACTCGGCGAATATGTAGCATCCTTTCTCCATGTTCAGCGGCGCGACAAGGGCAGTTCTTTTGCGAGAGATATTCATTTTTGCAAGTGATAATGCTCCCAGCATTGACTCATAATTCTACTGGTTTTCCTTTGGGTGATGTTTAAAAAGAGCGCAATTGTGGGGTGCAAAACAGGAGCAAGATCTCTTTTTACGCTTTTGGGGTAAAAAAAGCCTCGATTCCCTTGAAAAAGCCTTTATTGTCCCCATTTCAAAACTGTGCTTTTTCACGTTGGTGGAATTTTTAGCACTTAGAAAGCAATTTAGGGTACGGAATCATCTCTCTGCGGTGATTGGCTCGACAGCACTGATTCTGGTCGGTAGAATGTCGCGTCTAAATTTTCTGTCCTGAGACTAATCAGAGATACCTTTTGTGATGCATTAGAGTCTCTAAAGATATCGCTTATTAGTCCAATATTGGGTCTTTTGGCCAATGTTGATGCTGGTTTTAATATAAGTGTTCGGATAGAGCACAACACAAGGATGCAGCCAAGCACAAGGCATCGCCTAAGTTGCGGCTCATATTGCTCAGAAATACTGGGCCAGTTTTGAGGTTTATAAATAATGCAAGTTACTGTTGAAACGCTAGAAGGCCTAGAGCGCCGTCTGAATATTACTGTTCCTGCTGCTAACATCGAAGATGCAGTTACAAAAGAGCTACGCAATATCGCTAAGAATCGTCGTTTCGATGGTTTCCGCAAAGGCAAAGTGCCTTTGAAAATGGTTGCGCAAATGTACGGTAAAGCGGTACGTCAAGACGTCATGGGCGAAGTGATGCAACGCCACTTCATTGAAGCTATCGTAAAAGAGAAAATCAACCCAGCAGGTGCACCAACATTCGCACCAGTTTCTATCGAAGAAGGCCAAGACCTTGTTTTCAATGCAACTTTTGAAGTATATCCAGAAGTTGAGTTAAAAGGTCTAGAAAACATCACTGTTGAAAAACCAGCGGTTGAAGTGAAGGAAGAAGACGTTGCTGAGATGCTAGAAACGTTACGCAAGCAACAAGCAACGTGGAAAGAAGTAGACGCAGCTGCGGAAGCGGGTTCGCGCGCGACGATCGATTTCGTTGGTTCTATTGATGGCGTTGAGTTTGAAGGCGGTAAAGCTGAAAACTTCCCTCTAGAAATGGGTGCAGGTCGCATGATCCCTGGTTTTGAAGACGGTATCGTTGGCAAAACCAAAGGTATGGAATTTGAAATCGACGTTAACTTCCCTGAAGATTACCACGCGGAAAATCTAAAAGGTAAAGCGGCGAAATTCGCAATTAAAATCAACAAAGTTGAAGTGCGTGAATTACCAGAGTTAAACGACGAGTTCGTTGCCAAATTCGGTGTCGCTGAAGGTGGCGTTGAAGCGCTGAAAGCTGAAGTTCGCAAGAATATGGAACGTGAACTTAAGCAAGCAGTAAAAAACCGCATTAAAGAGCAAGCGATTGAAGGTCTAGTAAAAGAGAACGATATCAATGTTCCTTCTGCACTGATCGATCAAGAGATCGACGTACTGCGTCAACAAGCTGCACAACGCTTTGGCGGTAACCCAGAAGCGGCCGCTCAACTACCACGTGAATTGTTCGAAGAACAAGCAAAACGTCGCGTAGTGGTTGGCCTACTTCTTGGTGAAGTGATCAAGTCTGAAGAGCTAAAAGCTGACGAAGATAAAGTGAAAGCATTGATCGAAGAGATGGCAACAGCGTACGAAGATCCAGCTGAAGTAATGGCATACTATTCTCAAAATCAGCAAATGATGAACAACATGCGTAACCTTGCTCTAGAAGAGCAAGCAATCGACGCGATCATTGCTAAAGCACAGGTTTCTGAAAAGGCTGTTAGCTTCAATGAGCTAATGAACCAGCAACCTGCTTAATAAGCAATATGTAGCGTAGGTGGTTGACTACAGGTTAACTATTCTGCTAACAATGGTCCGTGTGATACCCATCATTCGGGCCATTTATTTTAGGGACATAACAATATGAGCTACCAAGAAAAAAACGCAATGTCGCCAATTTTTGACGCGCTAGTACCCATGGTGGTTGAGCAGACTTCCCGCGGTGAGCGCTCATACGATATTTATTCTCGCCTACTCAAAGAACGAGTGATTTTCTTAACGGGTCAAGTTGAAGATCACATGGCTAACCTTGTTGTAGCGCAGCTGTTGTTTTTAGAATCGGAAAACCCTGATAAAGATATTTTCCTCTACATCAACTCGCCAGGAGGTAGTGTGACTGCTGGTATGTCAATTTATGACACCATGCAGTTCATCAAGCCGAATGTTAGCACTGTTTGTATGGGCCAAGCTTGTTCAATGGGAGCATTCCTATTGGCTGGTGGCGCTCCGGGGAAACGTTATGTGTTGCCTAACTCACGCGTGATGATTCATCAGCCGTTAGGTGGTTTCCAAGGCCAAGCTTCGGATATCCAGATCCATGCTCAAGAGATCCTTACCATCAAGCAAAAACTCAACAAATTGCTTGCTGAGCATACAGGCCAACCGCTTGAAGTTATCGAGCGTGATACCGACCGTGATAACTTTATGTCTGCTGACCAAGCTGTGGAATACGGTTTAGTCGATGCAGTCTTGCGTCACCGCGGCGAATAACAGTTCTCAGAATTGTTTAACGCATTTTGGCGTAATTTGAGTTACACTCAGACGATTAAAAGTAAAGGCTAAGAGGTTAGCGAATGACAGACAAAAGCAAAGAGAGCGGTAGTAGTAAACTGTTGTATTGCTCTTTCTGTGGCAAAAGCCAGCACGAAGTTCGCAAGCTGATCGCCGGTCCTTCTGTTTACATCTGTGATGAATGCGTTGATTTATGTAACGACATCATTCGTGAAGAGATTAAGGATGTTCTGCCAAAAAAGGAATCTGAGGCGTTACCTACGCCGCATAAGATCCGTGAACATCTTGATGACTATGTGATTGGCCAGGAACATGCAAAAAAAGTGCTCGCAGTGGCCGTATATAATCACTACAAGCGTTTACGAAACGGTGATAAAACGAGCGATGGGGTTGAGTTAGGTAAGAGTAATATTCTTCTTATTGGCCCAACAGGTAGTGGTAAAACACTGCTTGCAGAAACATTAGCTCGTTTCCTAGACGTACCTTTCACAATGGCAGACGCCACCACATTAACTGAAGCAGGTTATGTCGGCGAAGATGTTGAAAACATCATCCAAAAGCTGCTGCAAAAATGTGATTATGACGTTGCAAAAGCGGAACGTGGTATCGTCTACATCGATGAAATTGATAAGATTTCTCGTAAAGCAGAAAATCCTTCAATTACCCGAGATGTCTCAGGTGAAGGGGTTCAGCAAGCGCTGTTGAAATTGGTGGAAGGCACTATCGCTTCGGTTCCGCCGCAAGGTGGCCGTAAGCATCCACAACAAGAGTTTTTACAGGTAGACACATCCAAAATCCTCTTTATCTGTGGTGGTGCATTTGCGGGCCTAGATAAAGTGATTGAACAACGTGTTGCGACAGGTTCAGGTATTGGCTTTGGTGCGGAAGTTCGCTCTAAAGATGAAACCAAAACTATCGGTGAGTTGTTCAATCAAGTAGAGCCTGAAGATTTGGTAAAATATGGGTTGATCCCTGAATTTATCGGTCGTCTTCCCGTAACGGCTACCTTGACAGAGCTGGATGAAGAAGCACTGATTCAAATCCTGTGTGAGCCGAAAAACGCGCTGACGAAACAGTACGCAGCCTTGTTTGAGTTAGAGAACGTTGACCTAGAGTTTCGTGAAGACGCATTGCGCGCCATTGCAAAAAAAGCAATGAACCGCAAAACGGGCGCACGTGGTTTACGCTCAATATTGGAAGGTGTACTACTCGAAACCATGTATGAACTGCCATCGGTAAACGATGTCAGCAAAGTGGTTATCGATGAATCAGTTATTAATGGTGAATCACAACCGCTACTAATTTACAGCGGAAATGAGAGCCAAGCGGCTGGCGCAGAGTAAATCTCAATCAGAAATATTTAAAGGAGGTAGCAAATACCTCCTTTTTTTTATTCTGTTATTGAATCCAGTGAGTTAGCCCCCATATACTCGGTAATCAGTTGAAGCGGAAGAGAGAATAATATGAACTTGGAACGTTCCGAGCGTATCGAGATCCCCGTACTACCTCTACGTGACGTGGTGGTTTATCCTCACATGGTCATTCCTTTGTTTGTTGGCAGAGAAAAATCCATCCAATGCCTTGAAGCGGCGATGGATAACAACAAGCAAGTGTTACTTGTGGCACAAAAGCAAGCGGAAACCGACGAACCGAAAATTGAAGATCTTTTTGAAGTCGGGACAGTTGCAACGATTTTACAACTTCTGAAATTACCTGACGGTACCGTGAAAGTGTTGGTTGAAGGCCAACAGCGAGCGAAAATTGATCGCTTCATCGAGCGTGAATTTTTCTCCGCAGAAGCGCAGTATCTTGTCACTCCTGAGTTGGATGATAAAGAGCAGGAAGTCGTCGTTCGCAGCGCAATCAACCAATTTGATGGTTTTATCAAACTCAATAAGAAAATCCCGCCTGAAGTATTAACGTCGTTAAATGGGATTGATGAAGCAGCGCGTTTGGCTGATACCATCGCCGCTCACATGCCATTGAAATTGATTGAAAAACAAAAAGTTCTCGAAATCGTTGATGTCAGTGAACGTTTGGAATTTTTAATGGGACAAATGGAAGCGGAGATCGATCTATTACAGGTTGAAAAACGCATTCGTGGTCGCGTTAAAAAGCAGATGGAAAAATCTCAGCGTGAGTATTACCTCAACGAGCAGATGAAAGCGATTCAGAAAGAATTAGGTGAGATGGATGACGCACCTGATGAATTTGAAATGCTGAAGAAGAAGATTGACGATTCCAAAATGCCGCAGGAAGCGCGCCAAAAAACGGAACAAGAGCTGCAGAAATTAAAGATGATGTCTCCAATGTCTGCAGAAGCAACCGTTGTGCGTAGCTATATTGATTGGATGGTCAATGTTCCTTGGGCAAAACGTTCAAAAGTTAAGAAAGATTTGGCAAAAGCTGAAGAGATTTTAAATGCCGATCACTACGGTTTAGATCGTGTCAAAGAGCGTATTTTAGAATATCTCGCGGTACAAAGTCGTATCAACAAGCTGAAAGGGCCAATTTTGTGTCTTGTTGGTCCCCCGGGCGTTGGTAAAACGTCTCTTGGCCGCTCGATAGCGGCGGCAACAGGTCGACAATATACCCGTATGGCGTTAGGTGGAGTGCGTGATGAAGCAGAAATTCGTGGTCACCGCCGTACTTACATCGGTTCTCTACCGGGTAAGTTGATTCAAAAAATGGCGAAAGTTGGCGTGAAAAACCCACTGTTCCTGCTTGATGAAATCGACAAAATGTCTTCAGATATGCGTGGTGACCCATCTTCCGCATTGTTGGAGGTGCTTGACCCTGAACAAAATAGCACCTTTAACGATCACTATTTAGAAGTTGACTATGACTTGTCTGATGTCATGTTTGTTGCGACATCAAACTCAATGAACATCCCAGGTCCGCTGCTTGACCGTATGGAAGTTATCCGCCTTTCCGGATATACAGAAGACGAAAAGCTGAATATTGCTAAACGCCATCTAGTGACTAAGCAAGTTGAGCGGAATGGTTTGAAGCCTCATGAAATTGTTATCGAAGATTCAGCCATCATTGGTATTATCCGTTATTACACACGTGAGGCGGGCGTACGAAGCTTAGAGCGAGAGATTTCAAAAATTTGCCGTAAAGCGGTGAAGAAAATCTTGTTGAATAAAGACATAAAAACCGTGGTAGCCAACCAAGAGAATTTAAAAGAGTTTCTAGGTGTGCAACGTTGTGATTTTGGCAAAGCCGACGATAGTAACCAAATTGGCCAAGTTACGGGTTTAGCATGGACAGAAGTAGGCGGTGATTTGCTGACTATTGAAACCGAATCAATGCCTGGCAAAGGCAAGTTGACGCAAACTGGTTCTCTGGGCGAGGTGATGCAAGAATCCATTCAAGCTGCGATGACGGTGGTTCGCGCACGCGCCGAGAAATTAGGGATTAACGCTGATTTCTATGAAAAGCGTGACATTCACGTTCACGTGCCAGAAGGCGCAACACCAAAAGATGGCCCAAGCGCGGGTATTGCTATGTGTACGGCGCTTGTCTCTAGCTTGACGGGTAATCCTGTGAAAGCGGAAGTCGCGATGACGGGTGAGATAACGTTGCGTGGTGAAGTATTACCTATCGGTGGTTTGAAAGAAAAACTGCTCGCAGCACATCGTGGTGGTATCACCACCGTATTGATCCCAAAAGAGAATGAGCGTGATTTGGAAGAGATCCCTGCAAATGTGATTGCTGATCTAAAAGTCATTCCCGTTCAATGGATTGATGAAGTTTTGAAGATCGCACTTGAACGAGACCCTTCTGGGGTTGAATTTGAAGCTAAAAAATAGTGATGTGCAGCAAAAATAAGTAAAAGATCACGCTGATAGGCTTAAAAAGGCTTGTCAGCGTTTTTTTTGGGCGCTAACGTAAGCCCCTATAGCTTGCAGCCCAGATGTAATAAGGCTTCAAGCTAGTTTGGGAACTTAATGGAACGAAAAGTCACCGTTAAAAAATAATAATGGGTGACGCAAAGGGGAATCACAGTGAATAAAACACAATTAGTAGAAAAAATCGCAGAAAACGCTGACATCTCTAAAGCATCGGCAGGCCGTGCTCTTGATGCATTCATCGAAGCCGTTAGTGGCACTCTTCAATCTGGCGATCAAGTAGCGCTTGTTGGCTTTGGTACATTTAGCGTTCGCACTCGTGCAGCGCGCACGGGTCGTAACCCTAAAACGGGTGAAGAGATCCAAATCGCAGAAGCAAAAGTACCTGCTTTCAAAGCAGGCAAAGCGCTTAAAGACGCTTGCAACTAATCAAAATCGTTATTTTTTGCGGCTTAAGCGCAAAATTAATTCGAACCTTTTGAAATTATGCGCATCCTACTGATGCGCATTTCTTTTTCTGATATTATCGCGCTATTCAATTTTTAGGCTGAAGTGTGAAGCTTCTTATCCGGAGAGCAGTTAGATTATGATGGATCGATTACGCGAAGGCGTGAACAGCATCGCGGTGAAAATTATTCTAGGAATGATTATCTTATCATTCGTATTCGCAGGTGTCGGTAGCTACTTGGTCAGCGGTGGCAGTAATGCTGCGGCTAAAGTTGGCAATAGTGAGATTGGCCGTGGTGAATTTGAACAAGCGTACCAGAACGAGCGCAATCGCATGCAATCCCAATTAGGGGATTATTTTGCTAACTTGCTCGCTGATCCTCAGTATGTCGAGTCATTTCGTAAGTCAGTGCTTGATCGTATGGTTAACGATTTATTGTTGGAGCAGCATGCACAATCACTAGGTTTACGAGTAAGCGATGATCAGGTTCGTAAAATGATTTTAGACATGCCCCAATTCCAGACTGGCGGTAAGTTTGACCAAGAAATCTATCAAGCGGCTCTTCGCCGTGCAGGTTTCTCTGCTGAAAGCTTTGCAGAATATCTACGTCGTGATCTTATCCGTAACCAGTTACTTAGTGCTATCCAAGGTAGTGAATTTACGTTGCAGAGTGAGGTTAATCAGCAAAGTGAACTGATCTCTCAAACCCGTGATATCCGTGCGCTCACATTGTCACTCAGCGACTTTGCTAAAAATGTTGAGTTGAGTGATGAAGAAATTACTCAATATTATCAACAAAATGCAGAGCGCTATACCCGTCCAGAGCAGGTTAAAGTGGCTTATATCGAGCTTTCTGCCCAACAATTGAAAAACCAAATTGTAGTGTCTGATGAACAGGCCGAGCAGTACTACCAAGAGCATTTAGACAAATACTCCACTCAAGCACAGCGTAAAGTAAGCCATATTTTGGTTCAAGGTGATGATAAAACTAAAGCGCAGGCGATTCTCGATGAACTGAATGCTGGCGCTGATTTCGCGACTTTAGCGAAAGAAAAATCAGAAGACGTAGGAAGCGCAGAAGAGGGTGGTTCGCTAGGTTGGATTGAACATGATGTGATGGACCCAGCTTTTGAACAAGCAGCCTTTGCTATCGAACAGATAGGGGATATCACAGGGTTGGTCAAATCTGAATTTGGCTATCACATTATCCGTCTTGATGATGTTAAAGCCCCTATCGCACAGCCCTACGCACAGGTTGCCTCTGAAATCAAAGCTGAAATGGTAGACCAAAAGGCCGCAGATCAGTTTTATGAGTTGCAGACTAAGCTAGAAAAAGTGGCATTTGAATCACCTGACTCTCTGGATGAAGCAGCAAACGCTATCTCAGCTAAGATTCAGAAAACCGATTTTATTTCTCAGCAAGATGCGCCTGAAATTCTTAAAAATCCAGCTGTTCTTCAAGCTATTCTAAGCCCAGAGGTAAAAGAAGATAGGCTCAATTCTGAGGTATTAGAAGTTGCCCCAGAACATGTTATCGTTGTTCGTGTTGATGATGCTCGGGAACAAATAGTTCTTCCTTTGGCTGAAGTGAAAGAGCAAGTGGTTACTCAGCTTTCTAAAGTCAAAGGCGAACAACAAGCGATTGAGTTAGCCACAAAATTGATTGATACCCTAAAGCAAGGTGACCAATCCTTATTGGAACAGCGTGGGTTAAAATTTGCTGAGTTGGAAATGATTGATCGTAGCTCTCCATTGGCGAGTACGGTGTTTTCTCTCCCTAAACCCGCTACAGATAGTGTGGTTTACGGTCAAGCGAAAGCAATGAACGGTGATATTGTTCTTGTTGAACTACATAAGGTTGAGGCTAAAGTCACACCTCAGTACAACGATCAAATTACGGCTCAGTTAGAGCGCATCGGTAGCCAACGTGATTTGGCTGCGATACTTACAACTTTGCGTAAAAATACAGACATTGAATATTATGTTGTGAGCCAATAAAGGCTAGTAATGTAATTGATATGAAACTCAAAATGGGCTGCTTATGCAGCCCATTTCAATTTCTACCTTTTTGATTCCCTCTCATTTCCAAGCTCAATTAATATTGGTACCCATTAATAAACAAGGAAATGTTCATATGAAATTGAAAACAAAACTCGGGTTGTTACTTCTAAGTATCGTATTGCCTCTTTCACCGACATTAGCAGAAGAAAAGGTGGTAGAAACGCACCAAGGCATTGAAATTACGGTTAATATAAATCAGGCTTCCGCTGAGGAAATTGCTACTTTGTTAAAAGGTATTGGACTTAAAAAAGCACAAGCGATTGTTGAATATCGTCAACAAAATGGCGATTTTAAAACCAAAGAAGATCTGAGCTTGGTGAAAGGCATTGGTGCCGCTACTGTCAGGCAAAACGCTGAGCGTATCATTTTATAAAAGTCTCTATCAAAAGCGTCGCCCCCTAAAAGCGACGCTTGTATCACTGTGAAATTTCAGTCATATCACCATTCCTTCCTAGCGCCTGTAACGGATAAGCACTATAATTTGTCGCCGACAAAAGCGAGCAAGCAAGCCGCATAAAAACTAAGTGGAGTAAATCATGTCCTCTCACACTCCGGTAATTACCGTAGATGGACCAAGTGGTGCAGGTAAAGGCACTCTTTGTATGTTGTTGGCTAAGAAATTAGGCTTTCATTTGCTCGATTCTGGAGCTATTTACCGCGTTCTTGCATTGGCGGCGATTCACCACGGTGTGGATACGGAGTCGGAAGAAGCGCTTGTTCCTCTGGCGACACATTTAGATGTCCAATTTATCGCAGAAGGCGACTTGGTTAGAGTGATTCTTGAAGGTGAGGACGTATCGAAAGAATTGCGCAAAGAAGAGACAGGAATGGCGGCATCAAAAGTAGCGGCATTGCCTAGAGTTCGTGAGGCATTATTACGTCGCCAACGAGCCTTTGCGAAAGGGCAGGGGCTGGTTGCTGATGGACGTGATATGGGCACCGTTGTGTTTCCTCAAGCAGAAGTGAAAATATTCCTCGATGCCAGTGCGCAAGAGCGAGCCCAACGTCGCTTTAAGCAGTTGCAACTCAAAGGGCTAGATGTTAAATTTGACGCCCTTTTAAGCGAGATCCAAGAGCGTGACGACCGAGATCGTAACCGCCCAGTGGCCCCATTACGCCCTGCAGAGGATGCGCTATTGCTTGACTCAACCTCAATGTCTATCGACGAAGTTGTAGAAGAAGCATTACAATACGTAGAATCTAAGCTGGCAGAGTAGTTCTGCTAGGTAAGAGCGTCGGTCGCAAGGATGATGACTGGCGAATTTAATAACCCCATGCGGTAGGATACCCATGGAAGTTTAATTATTGAAGATTAAATAAATGACTGAATCTTTTGCTCAACTCTTTGAAGAGTTTTTAAACGAAACACAATTTCAACAAGGTACAATCGTTAAAGGTACTGTAGTCGCTATCGAGAATGGTTTCGTTCTTGTTGACGCTGGTCTTAAGTCTGAGTCTGCTATCCCTGCTGAACAGTTCAAGAACGCTGCTGGCGAACTTGAAGTTGAAGTTGGTTCTGAAGTAGACGTTGCTCTAGACGCTGTTGAAGATGGTTTCGGTGAAACTCAACTTTCTCGTGAGAAAGCTAAGCGTCATGAAGCTTGGATCGTTCTTGAGAAAGCTTACGAAGAAGCTGAAACTGTTATTGGTATTATCAATGGTAAAGTTAAAGGTGGCTTCACTGTTGAACTAAACGGTATCCGTGCTTTCCTTCCAGGCTCTCTTGTTGACGTGCGTCCTATCCGTGACACTACTCACCTAGAAAACAAAGAGCTAGAGTTCAAAGTTATCAAACTAGACCAGAAACGTAACAACGTTGTTGTTTCTCGTCGTGCTGTTATCGAATCAGAAAGCAGCGTTGAACGTGACGAACTTCTTGAAACTCTACAAGAAGGCACTGAAGTTAAAGGTATCGTTAAGAACCTTACTGACTACGGCGCATTCGTTGACCTTGGTGGTGTTGATGGTCTTCTACATATCACAGATATGGCTTGGAAACGCGTTAAACACCCATCAGAAATCGTTAACGTTGGTGACGAAATCCTAGTTAAAGTTCTTAAGTTTGATCGTGATCGTACTCGCGTATCACTAGGTCTTAAGCAACTTGGCGAAGATCCATGGGTAGCTATCGCTAAGCGTTACCCAGAAGGTCATAAACTATCTGGCCGTGTAACAAATCTAACTGACTACGGCTGCTTCGTTGAAATCGAAGAAGGCGTTGAAGGTCTAGTACACGTTTCTGAAATGGATTGGACTAACAAGAACATCCACCCATCTAAAGTTGTTAATGTTGGCGACGAAGTTGAGGTTATGGTTCTTGATATCGACGAAGAGCGTCGTCGTATCTCTCTAGGTCTTAAACAGTGTAAAGCTAACCCATGGCAGTCATTCGCTGAAGCGCAAGCTAAAGGCGACAAAGTTACTGGTAAGATCAAGTCTATCACTGACTTCGGTATCTTCATCGGTCTAGACGGCGGCATCGACGGTCTAGTTCACCTATCTGACATCTCTTGGAACGTTCCTGGAGAAGAAGCGGTACGTGATTACAAGAAAGGCGATGAAATCTCTGCAGTTGTTCTAGCAGTAGATGCAGAGCGTGAGCGTATTTCTCTTGGCGTTAAGCAAATGGAAAACGACCCGTTCAACGCATATGTTGCTGATAACAAAAAAGGTACTCTAGTTAACGGTACTGTTACTGCAGTTGACGCGAAAGGTGCTACAATTGAACTTGTAGACGGCGTTGAAGGTTACATCCGTGCTTCTGAAGCATCTCGTGACCGTATTGAAGATGCGTCTCTAGTCCTAAGCGTTGGTGACAGCGTTGAAGCGAAATTTACTGGTGTAGACCGTAAAAACCGCGTAATCAACCTATCTATCAAAGCTAAAGATGAAGCTGATGAGCAAGAAGCAATGGCTACTCTGAACAAAGCTGATGAAGGTGCGTTTGGTAATGCTATGGCTGATGCATTCAAGGCTGCTAAAGGCGAATAATCTAACTCGCTAAAAGGGGCCGTAAGGCTCCTTTTTTTTCAGTTAGTGCCTACTTTGATAAGTAATGAGGGAAACTATGACTAAGTCTGAATTGATAGAAAGACTCTGTGCTGAGAAGACGCACCTATCTGCTAAAGAAATTGAAGACGCTGTGAAAGATATTCTTGAACATATGGCATCAACTTTAGAAAGCGGAGAGCGAATCGAAATTCGCGGATTTGGTAGTTTCTCTTTGCACTATCGTGAGCCTAGAGTAGGTCGTAATCCTAAAACCGGTGATAAAGTGGTGTTGGATGGCAAATTCGTCCCTCATTTCAAGCCAGGTAAAGAGTTACGTGAGCGAGTTAATGAGAATATCTAAAGCGATTTAGAGAGTATTCTAAAAAACGGCATACAGCTTAAGTATGCCGTTTTTTTAAGAAAGGAATCCATAATAGACATGGTTTGTAAGGCCATTTTCCTGCATAATCAGACCAGATCAATACTGGATAGGTAGTGGCATATGAAAATTATAAAAATCGTTCTAATTCTTGCACTTTTTTTGATTGCTTTAGCATTAGGGGCTCAAAATCAAGCAGTTGTGACGTTTAACTATTTGATCGCTCAAGGCGAATTTCACCTGTCTACTTTACTTGGCACTGTCTTTGTCTCTGGTTTTTTACTTGCTTGTTTGCTTGGCAGTAGCTTCTACTTCAAGTCTCAGTTGCAAGTTAGAAAGTTGAATAAGCAACTGAAAAAGCAAACAGCAGAGAACAGCTCTGTAACAAGTAAAGCGTAGTGAAATAAAGGCTGACTTGATGTTAGAAATTCTCTTCTTGCTATTACCGATTGCCGCCGCCTACGGCTGGTATATGGGAAATCGTAGTGCTCAGCAAGACAAGCAGAAACACTCTCACCAAATTTCTCGTCAGTATGTGACGGGTCTTAACTTACTGCTTTCTGATCAATCAGATAAGGCCGTTGACCATTTTATCGAGCTACTCCAAGTAGACAATGAAACGATTGACACCCACTTAGCGCTGGGCAACTTATTCCGTTCAAGAGGAGAGGTTGATCGTGCTATCCGCATCCATCAAAATCTCATATCTCGTTCAAGTCTTACTATTGACCAAAAAAATCTCGCCTTACAACAATTGGCAAAAGATTATATGGTGGCAGGTTTTCTCGACCGCGCTGAAAAAATATTTGAACAACTGATTGAAGAGCCCGAACACAAAGAAGCGGCGTTGCAACAATTGGTTTCTATTTACCAACAGACTCGAGAGTGGCATAAAGCTATCGATTACGCTTATGCGTTGGTAAAATTAGGCAGAAAAAGGATGCACAGTGTTATAGCCCATTTTTGGTGTGAACTTGCAATGCAAGAGAAGGCTGAAGGACGCGATAGCAAAGCGATTCAATATCTTAAAAAAGCGCTGTCTGAAGATCCGAAATGTGTACGCGCAACGATCTCTTTAGGTAAGCTGTATCTTGAAAATGATGACTACCGTCATACAATCCAGTATATGCAAATGGTCTTGGAGCAGGACATTGATTTTATCGGCGAGGTATTGCCTACGCTTGCTGAGTGCTATCACCATATTGGGAAAGAGGGTGAACTTGTTGAGTTTTTACGCGAGTGCATTATCAATGAAGCTGGAGTGTCAGCTGAACTGATGCTCGCACAGTTGGTGGCACAACATGATGGTGCTGGAGCTGCACAGGAACTTTTGACACGGCAATTGGTTAAAAATCCGACCATGAAGGGTTTCTACCGTTTAATTGACTACCATCTCATCGAAGCAGAGGAAGGTCGAGCGAAAGAGAGCTTGTCGACCTTGCAAAAGTTGGTAGGTGAGCAACTAAAAGTAAAACCTCACTACCGATGCAGAAAGTGTGGTTTCTCAACCCATTCTCTCTACTGGCACTGCCCATCATGTAAGAATTGGGGTTCAATTAAACCTATCCGTGGTTTGGATGGTGAATAGAGTTCATGTACTGGAGTTACTGATCGACTCGAAAACTGCAGCTTATGAAAGCTGCATTTTTTTAGCTTAATTATTTTAGGAGTGAAAATGAAAGACCAGAGAGTAATTGTCGCGTTGGATTATGAGCAACAAGCGGAAGCGTTAGCTTTTGTTGATAAAATTGACCCCAACAGCTGTCGATTAAAAGTGGGCAAGGAGATGTTTACCCTGTTTGGTCCCGATTTTGTGCGTGAGCTACACAAAAGAGGTTTTTCGGTATTCTTAGACCTAAAGTTTCATGATATTCCCAACACGTGCTCTAAAGCCGTACGTGCGGCGGCTGAGCTTGGCGTATGGATGGTGAATGTTCATGCCAGTGGTGGGGAGAGAATGATGTCGGCGTCTCGTCAGATTCTTGAACCTTATGGTAACGATAGACCACTACTTATTGCTGTCACAGTACTAACCAGTATGGAACAATCTGATCTTCGTGGTATTGGCGTCGATGTTGCGCCTAAAGAGCATGTAATGCGTCTGGCTAGCCTAACTCAAAATGCAGGGTTAGATGGAGTGGTATGCTCAGCTCAAGAAGCGCACATGCTTAAGAGCCATCTTGGTCAAGAGTTTAAATTAGTTACGCCAGGGATCCGCCCTATTGGTTCTGAAGTAGGAGATCAAAGACGTATTATGACTCCGAGTGAGGCCATAAAAGCTGGTTCAGATTATCTAGTCATCGGTCGCCCAATTACTCAGGCAACAAGACCGGATGAAGTCCTAAAAGCGATAAATGATACGTTAATTTAAATTAATGTTTTCTTTACGTTGTTGTATGAAAAAGGTCGCTTATGCGACCTTAAAAATATTTCCTAAGCAAAAATAATGGGCTACCATTTTTTCTTTTCACCAAACAGTGCTTCCATATCACTATTTCTCTCGTTATCTTCAATTTGTTGAAGATCTGTTGCACTTTTTGTTTGGCGTCGTTTTTCTAAGTCATCATACATTGACTGAAGTTTTTCACGAGCTTGATTGGAATAAGCATCATTTTTTGAGCTCAGAACATCGATCCCTTTACGCAATAGCTGAATCGCAGTTCCGGGTTGCCCACGAACGATCGAATCATTTGCTCGCTTAACAACATTTTCAATGTTGATTCGAATTTGTATTGTTTCTAGACGCGCATTTTCAGCGACGTAAGATTGTGTTTCAAAACGTCCTTTATTGTGCTCACTACGAATCGTGTCTCTTAAACGTTTCACTAGTTTAAGCATAATCAAAGCTTGTTTATCGCTGGTGGGTACTTTAAACGTTGTACTGTCACCACCTGGGTGGTTTTCTTGTAAATGCTTAATTTGCCCTTTCATATGCTCAATGCGTTGTGCCAACTGCTTATTTTTCGGGTCAAGCTCATACATACTAAGCAGGGCATCAAGGATACGGGTATTTAAACACACTAAGAGTTCTTTACTAAACGGCATGTGGTGTGCGTTGCCGATAAGGTCTTCTGTCGCATCAATAATGGCGATATATCGAGTCGACTCCTGCTTTTTAGCTGACTCGACCTTTACTTTGTATTGAAGCATGATGTTATAGCCAAGGACTAACACCAGCAAAACTGCTACAAGAGCAATGATTAAACCTATATTCATATAATCCGTATCTTTATTAGAATTCAGTGGCTCGCAATTAAGAATACACGATCCTTAGTTATCACTACACCTTCAAATTGACTATTTTTATTATTCCTGTTTTAACCCCTAAAAACTGCCTTTTATTGCTTAGATTGGGCGATAGTTGGCAAAAATTTAGTCAGCTACGCAAAATACTTACTTTTTTCTTCGCTCTTGAATCATCAAGCTTTGAATTGAGAGTGTTAAGCGTTATAACTAATAATTATAAACTATGATTGAAAGATCTGGATCTTTGATAATGGATTACGGGGCCAATAATGAAGTTACAGCAGTTAAAATATATTGTTGAAGTGGTTAATCACAACCTGAATGTCTCAGCAACTGCGGAAAGCCTTTATACCTCTCAGCCAGGCATTAGTAAACAGGTTCGTTTACTCGAAGATGAATTGGGTATTCAAATTTTTGAGCGTAGCGGTAAGCACCTGACACAAGTCACGGGTGCAGGTGAAGATATTATTCGTATCTCACAAGAGATCCTTTCACGTGTGGAAAGCATTAAGGCCGTGGCAGGGGAGCATACGCACCCTGAGATGGGTACGCTGAATATTTCAACGACTCATACACAAGCTCGCTACGCGTTACCTGATGTAATCAAAGGATTCACTGCGCGTTATCCGAAAGTGTCGTTACACATGCACCAAGGTACTCCAAGTCAGATGTCGGAAGCGGTTGCAAAAGGCACCGCTAATTTTGCGATAGCAACAGAAGCGCTTCATCTGTACCAAGATGCCATCATGCTACCTTGTTATCATTGGAATCGTTCTATTGTTGTGCCTAAAGATCATGCTCTTGCAAAAAAAGAACGGGTAACGATTGAGGATTTAGCCGCGTATCCATTGGTCACTTACGTGTTTGGTTTTACTGGTCGTTCAGAGTTAGACACTGCATTTAATCGCGTAGGGTTAACGCCGCGAGTTGTCTTCACCGCCACCGATGCGGATGTGATAAAAACTTATGTCCGAATGGGAATTGGGGTGGGTGTTATCGCAAGTATGGCGATAGATAAATCACGCGACACCGATCTTATCGCGATTGATGCCAGCCATCTTTTTGGTGCGAGCACGACTAGCATTGGGTTTCGCCGAGGCACATTCCTGCGCTCTTATATGTTTGACTTTATGGAACGTTTCGCGCCTCATCTTACTCGCCCTGTCGTCGAACGGGCTACCTCGTTAAAATCGAATATCGAAATAGAAGAGATGTTTAAAGACATTGAATTGCCAGTTCGTTAAGCAAATTTTGATCATTTAAAACGAAACACTTCCTAATTAAACCATCACCTCCTAGAATTGGCCTTTCTAGGGGGGATGTATGCGCGCGCTTTTCAAACATATCGATGCTTTTTTAATTGAAAATCAACGTTTTTGGCGATTTGAGCCCTTTCATCATAGTGGCTTAGACAGTTCACCTTGGAAACATTCAGACCATAGGCTGGATCAGTGGTTGCAAACGCTATCTTTGGACAGTATCGATAGCTTAAAGTCATCGCCGCAAGTGCTCATTGAGCAACTTCATCCGTATATCGAGGGGTTAAAAGAAGCGGATATCATGATTAGGCTTCAAGATGCCCCTCGTAATACTCAGCAAGCACTCAGCCCTTACTTAGAGCAGGGGATCCCTGGCAGAAAGCTAGAACAAATTCGTTTAATGAGCGAATCACTCCTCTCTAGGCATTCAGGAACGGAATGGCTAGAGTGGTGCGCGGGTAAAGGCTTTTTAGGTCGAATTATCGCAGCGCAGTCAAAACAAAAAGTCACTAGTTTTGAATATCAGTCGCAGCTCTGCCATGCAGGACAAGCATGCGCCGATGAACATGATCTTCCGATGCAATTTATTCAAGGGGACGCTTTTGAGCCGCAAGCGTTTGGCGTTTTCAATACCAATCAACATGCCGTCGCTTTACATGCCTGTGGTGATCTCCATGTTCGCCTACTTGAATATTCCGTTGCTCATCGCTTGCCTGCGATTACGTTTTCACCATGTTGCTACCATTTAATCAAAGCCGATAGCTACCAACCCATGTCCAGCTACGGTCGTACTTCTTCTCTTGCCCTGTCCAAAGAAGAGCTACGTATTCCGCTACAAGAAACCGTTACGGGGGGAGAGCGGGTTCGCCGTCATCGTTTGCAAGAAATGACGTTTCGTTTGGGTTTTGATTTGTTGCTAAGATCTGAGCTTGGGCATCATCAATATTGCCCAATTCCGAGCCTCAAAAAATCACAACTAGCCGAAGGATTTTTAGCTTTTTGTTATTGGGCGGCGGCACAAAAAGGCATCGTATTACCAGAAGTGGATTGGCCTGCTTATGAACGTAAAGGCAAGCAGCGTTTTTGGCAGATGGAAAGGATAGGCTTAGTACAACAGGCATTTCGCCGCATGATTGAGCTTTGGTTGGTATTGGATAAGGCACTTTATCTTCAAGAGCAAGGCTATGAGGTGCAGATTGAGCAGTTTTGCGCTAGGAAAGTAACGCCACGCAATATATTGGTTCACGCTTTTAAAAAATGAAAGCCAAGCGCATGATGCACTTGGCTAAGAATTGAGAGCCCTACCGCAAATTGTTATCGTTAGTTAAACAGAGCGATAGCTTCAGATGGGTCAAGATATTCAAGGTTGAAACTCTCGGCGACCTCTTTACAGGTGACCTTTCCGTGTATCACGTTTAAACCTTCTAGGAATCCTTTATCCTCTAATAATGCACGTTGATAACCTTTATTGGCCAGTTTAACAATGTAAGGCAACGTAGCGTTATTCAAGGCGAAAGTTGATGTGCGAGCCACAGCGCCTGGCATGTTTGCGACGCAGTAATGAACGACGTCATCAACGATATAGGTCGGGTCATCATGAGTGGTAGCATGTGAGGTTTCAAAGCAGCCGCCTTGGTCAATTGCCACATCAACGACCGCAGAGCCAGGTTTCATTCTAGAAATCAGATCTTTAGTTACGAGTTTAGGAGCTGCTGCTCCGGGGATCAGTACTGCGCCTATTACTAAATCGGCTTCGAGGACGTATTTTTCAATCGCATCCTTTGTTGAATACACGACTTTAGCGTGACCTTGGAATTCTTCATCGAGTTTACGCAGCATATCAACACTTCGGTCGAGAATCGTCACATCAGCACGCATTCCGACAGCAATTCTGGCTGCGTTAGCACCGACTACACCACCACCAATCACCACCACTTTTGCTGGTGCGACTCCGGGTACACCACCCAGTAACAAACCACAGCCCGCGTGTGATTTTTCTAAACACTGCGCACCTGATTGAATAGACATTCGACCAGCGACTTCAGACATTGGTGCTAATAGTGGCAAGCGACCCATATTATCTGTTACAGTCTCGTAGGCTATACAGACAGCTTTGCTCTTGATTAGCTCCTCAGTTTGTGGAAAATCTGGAGCTAGATGTAAATAGGTAAATAAAATTTGGCCTTCGCGGAGCATTGCTCGTTCAGCAGCCTGAGGTTCTTTGACCTTAACAATCATTTCTGCTTTCGCAAAAATGTTAGAAGCAGTAGGAAGAATGGATGCGCCTACAGCGATGTAATCATCGTCTGAAAAGCCGATGCCGGAACCGGCATTTGTTTCAACATAAACTTGGTGACCGTGTGAGACAAGTTCGCGCACGCTTGCGGGAATCATGCCCACACGATATTCGTGGTTTTTGATTTCTTTAGGAACTCCAATGATCATCCTGACTCCTTAGGTTTTTTTGGTTGTTATAACTATATGTAGGGTTGTTGTTTCGAATTTGTGACTAGTATAGATGTGAATGTGTAAAATTTGATACTGAATATTAAAAAGTTGTAGTATATATTTTTGCAAGGAAGTAATAAGGTGGAATAAAAAATGGCAGACAACTATAAAAGGCCGTCCAAGGATTTAGACCGTATCGATCGCAATATTTTGAATGAATTGCAGAAAGATGGTCGTATTTCGAATGTAGAATTATCAAAACGAGTGGGTTTATCTCCAACCCCCTGTTTAGAGCGTGTACGTCGTTTAGAGCGTCAAGGTTTCATTACCGGTTATACCGCGTTGTTGAATCCACAATATCTTGATGCTTCGCTGTTGGTATTTGTGGAAATTACATTGAATCGCGGTGCACCTGATGTGTTTGAACAGTTTAATACTGCGGTTCAAAAACTGGATGACATTCAAGAATGCCATCTTGTTTCGGGTGATTTTGACTATCTTCTCAAAACTCGAGTCTCTGACATGGGGGCGTATCGTAAATTGTTGGGTGATACGCTATTGCGTTTGCCCGGAGTCAATGACACTCGCACTTATGTTGTGATGGAAGAAGTGAAGCAAAGTAACCAGTTGGTTATCAAAACTCGATAACGCCAGATTGTCTGAATAGTGGTACTTCTTTCCACATTCTGACGTTCGCCAATTGGGTTTTTAACCTTGATGTGGTTAAATCACACAACAAACCGAGCGGCTTTTGCCGCTCGGACTGTTTTCACCCAAACCAACGCATCAAGCCGCAATAAACCTTGAGTGTTGGCGTTAATCAGAATCTAGGTTTATGTTCAAAGAGAACCAAAATAAAGTTGAGACCATTATTAAGACCAGCGAAGAGCCTCAGTCTTCACGCCTCAATGGATCGCAGCGTCTGAAAGAGTGCGGGCTTATTGTCGCTGTGCTTGCCTCTGTGCTTCTTTCCATCGCTTTATTAACATTTAGTCCCGCCGATCCTTCATGGTCGCAAACCGCATGGGGAGGCGATATTGAAAATGCAGGCGGTATTATTGGCGCATGGATTGCCGATACCTTGTTCTTTATTTTTGGCTCGCTGGCCTACCCAATACCGCTCATGATTACCGTACTAGCATGGGTTTTTCTGCGTAAAAGAGAAGAGAATGAACCCCTTGATTTTGTGCTGTGGGGAACGCGTTTACTCGGCTTAACCATCTTGATTTTGACCAGTTGTGGCCTTGCGGATATCAACTTTGACGATATTTGGTATTTTTCATCTGGTGGTGTGATTGGGGATGTCTTAACCAGTTTGGCGCTGCCAACGCTTAATTTACTAGGCTCAACCCTAGTATTGCTCTTTTTATGGGGCGCTGGTTTTACGCTGCTAACGGGTATCTCCTGGCTAAGCATCGTGGAATGGTTAGGCACGATGAGTATTTCTCTTGGCGTTGCGTTGATCAATCGATTACGTGGTGAGAAAGATGAAGATATTGCGCCCGTTTTGTCGCCAATGGAGTTGTCGCCGCTTGAATCATCATCCGCAGACTTAGCCGTTGTTGAGTCTAGTTCGCCAAATGAAGAATATGTCAAATCAGCCCTCGATGCGTTTGGGGCCGAGCAATACACGCCTGCGGTAGGGGTTGAAGAAGAGCTGGAACAGACTCACTCGCCAAGACGTTTTAATATTCACATGCCAGCGGCCAAAACTCAGGCTGACACTTCTCCTGAATTCAGTGAAACTCACTCAGATGAAGCGCCATTTGATCGCAGCAAGCAGCTTAGTGCAACGATTGAAGAGTTAGAAACTGTTGCGTTGGAAGAGGATGACCTTGCTCTTTCATCGGCAGACTGGGTAGATGAAAGAGCTAATGAGCATCAAGCATTAGCCAGTGCCGACCTCGATGCCAGTCAAGAAGCTCAGCAATATGCATGGGCAGAGGACGAAGAGGTGAGCGAGCCGTCGCTTACGATGACAGAAGTTGATCTTGATGTGTCGCGTGTTGAACCGGTTATTTCCAATTTAGATGTGCTGGATGAAGATGAATCAGATCAAGCGTTGGCTGCTGATCTTGATGTGATGTCAGAAGATGACGAGCCACCGTTAGGCCAGCAAGATAGCGATGTGACGGCTTTTCAGAACATGGTGTCTTCGGCTCAGGCCAATATGGCGGCCAAGCAAAACCCATTTTTAATGCAAAAAGAGACTAACCTGCCTAAACCGACGGAGCCACTACCGACGTTAGAGCTTCTGTATCACCCAGAAAAGCGTGAACACTTTATTGACCGAGAGGCATTAGAGGAGGTTGCTCGTTTGGTTGAATCTAAACTCGCGGATTACAAAATCCAAGCGCAAGTGGTTGATATCTTTCCGGGGCCGGTTATCACTCGTTTTGAATTAGATTTAGCTCCAGGCGTAAAAGTGAGCCGTATTTCTAGCCTATCGATGGATTTGGCGCGTTCTTTATCGGCAATGGCGGTGAGGGTGGTTGAAGTGATCCCCGGTAAACCTTATGTTGGTCTTGAACTGCCAAACATGAGTCGTCAAACCGTCTATTTGTCAGATGTTATAAAAAGCCGTCAATTCCAAGAAGCGAAATCACCCACGACCATCGTTTTAGGGCAAGACATTGCAGGCGAAGCATTGGTCGCGGATTTAGCCAAAATGCCGCACGTGTTGGTGGCTGGTACTACAGGCTCAGGTAAGTCGGTTGGGGTCAACGTGATGATCCTCAGCATGCTTTATAAAGCGAGCCCAGAAGACGTTCGCTTTATTATGATTGACCCGAAAATGTTAGAGCTATCGATCTACGAGGGTATTCCTCACCTGTTGGCTGAAGTCGTGACTGACATGAAAGACGCATCAAATGCTTTACGTTGGTGTGTGGGTGAAATGGAACGTCGTTATAAATTAATGTCTGTGCTTGGTGTGCGTAACATCAAAGGCTTCAATGACAAGCTAAAAATGGCTGCTGCTGCTGGCCACCCCATCCACGATCCTTTATGGAGAGAAGGGGACAGTATGGAGAGTGAACCGCCGCTGCTGGAAAAACTGCCTTACATTGTCGTTGTTGTTGATGAATTTGCTGATCTGATGATGGTGGTGGGTAAAAAAGTAGAAGAGTTGATCGCGCGTTTGGCACAAAAGGCTCGAGCTGCGGGTATTCACCTTATTTTGGCCACTCAGCGCCCATCGGTTGATGTGATCACCGGTTTAATCAAAGCGAATATTCCGACCCGCGTTGCGTTTACCGTTTCGACTAAAACCGACTCAAGAACTATTTTGGACCAAAGTGGTGCGGAATCACTGCTCGGTATGGGCGATATGCTCTATCTACCACCGGGTTCTAGCCACACGATCCGGGTTCACGGTGCGTTTGCCTCGGATGAAGATGTGCATGCGGTGGTAAACAACTGGAAAGCACGCGGTAAGCCGAACTACATAGAAGAGATCACTTATGGTGACCAAGGACCAGAAGCCTTGCTACCCGGTGAGAAGATGGAAAGTGATGAAGAAGTGGATCCGCTATTTGATCAAGTGGTTGAACATGTAGTGGAAACGCGTCGAGGTTCAGTTTCAGGTGTACAACGCCGATTTAAAATCGGTTACAACCGCGCTGCAAGAATTGTAGAGCAGCTGGAAGCACAAGGTATTGTGAGCGCTCCCGGCCATAATGGTAATCGCGAAGTTCTATCGCCAGCGCCGCCGCGAGATTAATCACGGTCATTGTAGGCAACACAAACAAAACAGCGCCACCCATGATGCCATGAGCGGCGCTGTTTCAATTTAGCTAGCATAAACTCTCGCCAGCCTAACGGCTATTTTTCTTGCATCAGCCCCATCAGTGCTTGTTGCGTGTCAGATATTTGCTGCTGCGCGGATGGTGTACTGCCAATTCCCAATTGTTGTTTAGCTTCATCTTCAGAGAGACCTAAGTGGCAACACAGTAAATCAATCGCCATTTGATAGTTGCTCGTTTCAGCCATGATGCTGTCCTTTGTCCGTCGAAAATGTCTGTTTCCCATGCAATGTAGTCACTTTAGCTGGGACTCTCAATACGACCAAAGTCTTATGCGTTCAATTGCCTACGGCGTGCTGTAAGGGTAGGTTAACCATCTTGCTGTTCAATAACAGATTTTAGAAAACTCGGCGTCAGACATTAAATGTTTCAATTTATCGCTTAACCTTGTTTTTCAAATCTTAGACTATATGTATATGAAAAATTGTGTAGGTTCATGCTAGCGTCGCTTGCAGCCTACACTCATAATAAGCTTTTCATTCGGAGATAAGTAATGAAGCGAGTCATGTTATTTCTAGCAACCAACCTTGCGGTGGTTCTGGTTCTTAGCCTTGTATTAAATATTGTTTATGCTGTGACGGGGATGCAGCCTGGCAGTTTATCTGGCTTGCTTGTCATGGCCGCGTTGTTTGGTTTTGGCGGCTCATTTATTTCATTATTGATGTCAAAGAGCATGGCTCTGCGCTCGGTAGGTGGAATGGTGATTGAAAGTCCACGTAACGAAACTGAGCACTGGTTATTGCAAACTGTAAGTCGTCAAGCTCAGCAAGCGGGTATTGGTATGCCAACGGTAGCAATTTATGATTCACCGGACATCAACGCTTTTGCAACCGGCGCTAAACGTGATGATTCTCTCGTCGCTGTTTCAACGGGGCTATTGCACAGCATGACGCGTGACGAGGCCGAAGCGGTATTGGCGCATGAAGTGAGCCACATTGCCAATGGCGATATGGTTACGATGACTTTAATGCAAGGAGTGGTTAACACCTTCGTTATTTTCTTATCGCGCTTTATCGCAAACATCGTGTCGTCTCGTGATTCAGAAGAGGGTGGCGGTAGCAATATGATGGTTTATTTTGGAATCTCTATGGTGCTGGAATTGGTATTTGGCTTCCTCGCGAGCTTTATTACGATGTGGTATAGCCGTCATCGCGAATTCCACGCCGACGCAGGTGCAGCAAAGCTTGTGGGTAAACACAAGATGATTGCGGCGTTAGAGCGTTTAAAAATGGGGCAAGAATCTCAATTAGAAGGTTCCATGATGGCTTTTGGTATCAACGGTAAACGTTCAATGACGGAATTATTGATGAGTCACCCGCCGCTTGATAAACGCATCGCCGCTTTGCGCAATAGTTAATCTAAGCTAACTAAAAAGAGAAGGCCAGCGAATTACGCTGGCCTTTTTGATCGTCGTAACTATTGGAATTTTGGTCTTTATTTTCTTTTTTGATCTTAATTCCTTGCAACCACGTATGCATTGAAAAGATACAAAGTTATACAAGAAATATTTTGTATAACTAAGCGACTTGTACTATTTTGTACATGTGAAGTTTTTGTATAACTTATGGAAACGTACAATGGATGTCGAATCGGTTGCTCAAGTTTATCGTCAACTCAACAAAGAGAACTTGCCTTTATTACGTCAGGTTTATCACGACAATGTCCTTTTTGAGGATGCCGCTCATCGAATAGAAGGTTGGTGTGCGCTATCGGATTATTTTGCTCGTTTGTATCAGAACGTAGAGCGTTGTGATTTTACCATCCATGATCACCAGCAAGTCGGTGACTGCGGCTTTCTCACATGGACTATGTCTTTGCAGCATCCTCGGCTAGCTCGTGGAAAACTTATACAAGTGCAAGGGATGAGCCATCTCAAGTTTCAAGACAACCAAGTTATTTATCACCGTGATTACTTCGACTTGGGAGAAATGCTCTATGAGCACATTCCGCTGCTGGGAAGTGTTATTCGTTCGATCAAACAGAGGTTAGGGCAATGAAGAGTGTACTTATCACGGGAGCCACTTCTGGTATTGGTTATCAGCTAGCTGTTGATTATGCAAAAACGGGTTGGCAAGTTATTGCTTGTGGGCGTAACCAAGCCAAGCTTAATCAAATGCATCAAGAGTATCCGCAGATCCAAGGCATTGCGTTTGATATTACCGATTTTGAGCAAACGAAATCGGCTTTATCGCAACTGCCTTTTACTCCTTCACTGTGGATCCTCAACGCTGGCGATTGCGAATACATCGATCATGGTCAAATGGATTCACTTCGGTTTAAGCGTGTGTTTGACGTAAACGTTTTGGGTTTAGCTCATTGCATTGAGGCGATACAGCATCACTTTGTTGCTAACCACCGTGTGGCGATCGTTGGTTCCATCGCCAGTGAAATCGCGCTGCCAAGAGCAGAAGCCTATGGCGCTTCTAAAGCGGCGGTTAGCTACTTAGCACGCTCGCTCATGCAAGATTGGCGAGCGCAAGGTGTTGCTGTGACGATGATCTATCCTGGGTTTGTTGCCACGCCTTTGACTGATAAAAATAGTTTTTCGATGCCAATGATGGTCAGTGCCGAGTATGCATCGCAGGCGATTCGCCGTGGGTTGGAAAAAGGCAAAACCACCCTCTATTTTCCGGCCCGTTTTACGAGCCTATTACGTTTGATTGGCAGCTTACCTTACGCATGGCAAGGCAAATTAGTTGCGGCATTACTTAAATAACGAGCTGTTTTGTAATTAAAGGAATTGAGTATGAAAATCGCCATTATTGGTAGCGGTATTTCCGGTTTGACATGCGGTTATTATTTGCATAAACATCATGATGTTACCGTGTTTGAAGCCAATCATTACATTGGGGGGCATACCGCCACCGTCGATATTGAGCTCGATGGTCAAAATCATGCAGTTGATACTGGTTTTATCGTGTACAACGACCGGACCTACCCAAATTTCATCGCAATGATGAATGAAATTGGCGTAAAAGGCATTCCGACTCAAATGAGCTTCAGTGTGCGCAATGATGCGAATGGGCTGGAATATAACGGTCATACCGCAACTACGTTGTTTGCACAAAAGCGGAACTGGTTAAACCCTGTCTTTTATCGCTTTATTTTTGAAATCATTCGCTTCAATCGGTTAGCGAAACAACAAGCAGAACAAGCGCATCAATCAATGCAAACCTTAGGTGATTTCTTATTTGAGCACCAATTTTCTGACTATTTTTGTGAAAATTATATTTTACCGATGGGAGCGGCAATTTGGTCATCTTCCTTGGCTGATATGCGGGTTTTTCCGTTAAGTTTCTTTTTGCGTTTCTTCCTCAACCATGGCCTGCTAGAGATCACTAACCGACCACAATGGTATGTGGTTGAAGGCGGATCGCGCGCGTACATCGAACCCTTGACGCAAGGTTTTAAAGATAAGATTCATCTTGATAGCCCAGTTACACAAGTCAAACGCGGCTCGGCAGGTGTCGAGCTCATTGTTAATGGGCAATCACACCACTTTGATCATGTAATTTTTGCATGTCACAGCGATCAGGCATTAGGTATGTTAGAGCAACCGACAGAGGCTGAGCAAGAAGTGCTCGGTGTAATGCACTATCAAGCCAATGAAGTCACTTTACATACCGATACATCACTGCTGCCTAAGCGAAAAGCCGCTTGGGCAGCTTGGAACTATTGGCTTGATGGCAGTCCAGATCAAGAGTCGCGTTTACCAGCGCTGACCTACAATATGAATATCTTGCAGCATATTAAAGGCGCTCATACTTTTTGTGTATCGCTCAACAGTGGTGACCGTATTGCTGATGAGAAAGTTTTACGACAGTTTACTTATCACCACCCGGTATTCACCACGCAATCTATCGCGGCTCAGCAACGCAAGCCTGAAGTTAACGGTGTGAATAACACTTGGTACTGTGGCGCTTATTGGCGCAATGGTTTTCATGAAGATGGCGTGACCAGTGCGCTGGATGTGGTGACACAACTTGAAGCGCAAGCGCAGCAGTTAAAAGGCGCGGCGTGATGGAGACTGAACCCAACAGTTGTTTGATGGTTGGCATGGTACGTCATCGACGCTTTACACCGATTGAACATGCGCTCAATTATCCATTGTTTATGCCGTGTATTGATCTCGATGAACTGGAGCAACTGAGTGATTCAATTTGGGGGTTTGGCGAAAAATGGTGGCACTGGGCGCGTTTTCAGCGAGCCGATTATCTTGGTGAAGGGGATTTAAAACAGTGCATACAAGATAAAGTTCATGAGCTGACGGGCGACCGCTGCTCTGGAAAGGTGATGGCAGTATGTCACCTTCGTTATTTAGGAATCTATTTCAGCCCGGTTAATTTCTATTATCTTTATGATCAACAAGGTGAATGGCAATATTTGTTGGCCGAAGTGAGTAATACACCTTGGAATCAACGGCACTACTACGCGGTGAAAGCACAAGCGGGAGAAGAGCAGCAACAGTGGCGTCATCAAAAGGCGTTTCATGTTTCTCCCTTCAATCCTATTGATCAGCAATATCATTGGAAGTTGAAGCCGCTTGGTTCGTCATTGAGTGTGCATTTGGAATGTCACAAAGAAGGTAAAGTTTTCGATGCGACTTTATCGATGAAGGCACAACCATTTAATTCAAAAAATTTACTCAAGTTATTGATCAAAACACCCGTGATGGCCGTAAAAGTGACAATCGGTATTTACTGGCATGCTTTAAAGCTGTGGCTTAAAGGAGCACCTTTCTACTCCAACCCACATTCATAAATACGCAAGATCTATACAGAGACAGTGTCTAAATAACAATAACAAGGAGAAGGCTCAATGCTTAATTCACAAACTCTCGCGTTGCCCAAGCAACTGACAGGGTTGCAAAAGAGTGCAAGAAGCTTCATTTTTCGCTGTCTACAGCGTTTAGACGTCGGCACTTTAACCATCATTGAAACCTTTTCCAATGAAGGCGCGTCCAGTCAGGAGACTTTTGGCGTACTTAAAGAGCATCAACCCCATGCAACTATTGAAATACATCACCCTCATTTTTATGCTCGTTTATTAAAAGGGGGTAGTATTGCAGCGGGTGAAGCTTACATGGATGGTTGGTGGGATAGCCCGAATTTGACCAGCCTAATGGAACTGATGGCTCGTAATGTCAGTGCATTAGATGGCATTGAAGCTCGCAGTAGTGTGTTGACCAAACTTTTTTATAAAGTCAGCCATTGGCTCAACCGAAATTCAATCGATAAAGCCAAAGAGAATATTCATGCCCACTACGATCTAGGTAATGATCTCTACCACACCTTTTTAGACAGTAATATGCTCTATTCCAGCGCGTTGTTTCTGCATCCGGATGAAACGTTAGAGCAGGCGCAAATCAATAAAATGGAACGTTTGTGCCAGCAGTTGCAACTCAAAGCAAGCGACCACGTGATTGAGATTGGCACCGGTTGGGGCGCGATGGCGATTTACATGGCCAAAACTTACGGTTGTCAGGTCACGACGACGACCATTTCTGAAGAGCAGCATTACTACACCGCGCAGCAGATAGAGCGGCAGGGGCTGGAGAGTCAAATCACCTTGCTCAAGCAAGATTACCGCCTGCTACAAGGTCAGTATGATAAATTAGTCTCGATAGAGATGATCGAAGCGGTCGGTAAAGAGTACCTCGCCTCTTATATTGAAAAGTGCCAGTCACTACTAAAACCCAATGGTTTGATGGCGATTCAAGCCATTACCATTGCTGATCAACGTTATGATTATTACAGCAATAATGTCGATTTCATTCAGAAATACATTTTCCCCGGCGGTTTTTTACCCTCAATTACTGCATTGACAACGGCGGCGACACAGCACAGTGATTTAGTGGTTCGCAACCTGTTTGATCTTGGTCCTGATTATGCGCATACGCTTGCTCATTGGCATCACCGTTTTGAGCTTGCAAAACATCAGGTTTCACAACTTGGGTATGATGAGCGATTCACGCGTATGTGGCGTTACTATTTCTGCTACTGCGAGGGGGGATTTTTAGCAAAATCCATCAGCACTGTACATATGACTTTGCAAAGACCGATGTAATGAAGACGCTGTTTGCTGTCTCTCTTTGGTTTCAAGCGATCTGGTTTGTTGCTGTGTTGGGGACAGAACGTTTGCAGTGGTTGGCATTGACCATGATGTTAGCCGCATTGATGTTTTCCTTGCGGCACTTCTCTTATCCTTTGGAAAGGGTGATTGCGTTAACCATGTTGGGTATTGTTATCGATACCCTTAATCAGTATTTCGGATTATTACGCTTTGCTACTAATGACTTTCCCATTTGGTTAATGGTGTTGTGGGGTGCTTTTTCTTGGTATGCCTCCCATTTAGTGGTGCTGCTGAAACGTTATCCATCCAAACTCATTTGTTTGGTGGTCGGCGTGTTAGGTAGTTTAAGTTATTGGGCGGCAGAACGTTTAGGCGCTGTACATTTTGATTGGCCATTGGGTTTGACTATGGCCATCTTGTGGCTGCAGTGGGTGATGATCGGTGCATTGATACTTAGGATATTTAGCGATGATGTTAGCAAAGAGAAATAGGCTAAGAAAATTCAACCTGTTACTGATAGTGATTGCCTTTCACAGCTTGGTGAATAATGCTTTTGCGGCGGTGGCAGACGATAAACTGACCGAGTGGCAAACTTGGCCAGTGATTGGCCAAGCGAATTTAAGCTGGTTATGGCTAGATATTTATTTCTCGCAGCTGCGTACCCCATCAGGGCAGTACGATCAAGGATGCGATTTATCACCCCATCCCTTGGCGCTTGAAATTGAATATCAGCGCGACATCAGTAGTAAACAGCTGGTGGAATCGACCGCAGAGCAGTGGCAAAAACTCAAATTAACCGAGCAACAAATTGCACCGTGGCTGGTGCACCTATCGTCCATTTTTCCCAGCGTTACTGAGGGCGACCGCTTGATTTACACCTCCGATGGGCAGCAGGGCGCTTTTATTTTTCATCCTAAGAATGGTGTTCAAGCTCAGGTTGGTACAGTAGTCGACGAAGCGTTAAATGACGCCTTTCTCGCGATATGGCTGTCGCCACAGACGCAATACCCACACTTACGCAAACAATTGATAGGAATGCAACCATGAAAGCGATAGCCAGACGCAGTTATCTGTTACTTCTACTTTGGTTAGTGGGGTGCAGCGCTGATCTCACTCAATACCAATCCACGCAACCTAAGTTTGATCTATTTGAATACTTCTCTGGTCGAACGTTCGCATGGGGGATGGTGCAAGATTATACGGGGATGCAAACGCGTCGTTTCGAGGTTGCCATCGACGGAACAGTTGAGGGGAATAAACTCACTTTGGTTGAAGACTTCAATTTTGATGATGGTGAAAAAAGCCAAAGAGTATGGGTGATTGAACGTTTTGCTGATGGAAAATATATCGGCCAAGCGGATGATGTATTAGGCCAAGCCCAAGGGGAAGAAGTGGGTAACGCTTTGCGTTGGCAATATGATTTTTCCTTACCTTATGGTGATTCTACGCTAACCGTTACCTTTGACGACTGGCTTTATCGGCAAGATGAAAAGCGGGTGTTTAACCTGACTAAAATTAAAAAATTTGGTATCGAGGTCGGTAAACTAACGCTGTTCTTTGAAAAACACTAAGGCTCCGTAAGGAGCCTTAGTGTGCTGATCATATGGCTTTGGAATTATCTCTGTTCTGCGCGTGGCGCTCTTGGCTTAGAGGCTTGAGCAAACGGTTTACCTTTACTTGTCGGGCGAGAGTGTGCAGGTTTAGATGCGCCGCCTTGGTTTTTCTTACCGTTGTCTGCCGCGCTGCTAGCGCGTGGTTTGTTTGGCGATTTACTTGGTGAAGTAGCGCTCTCTTTACGCGGGTTAAGAGCATCAAAACCCGGCTGAGTTTTGGTGTGTTTGGTCGCAAAACGGTTCGCTCCGTGACGGCCAGATTTACGACGCTGCGCAGGCGTGAGTGCATCGACATCATTCGCAGGCACTAAGCAGTTAGGTTTATCACCAATCAAATGCTTTTTACCCATGTTGATCAAGGCTTCACGGATAATCGGCCAGTTTAATGGGTCATGGTAGCGTAACAGCGCTTTGTGCAGCCTGCGTTGACGCTCTCCCTTCGCGACAGTCACTTCTTCACGTTTTTTGTATTTCACACGTTTGAGCGGGTTAGTCTCTGAGTAATACATCGCGGTTGCATTACACATTGGCGATGGATAGAAGTTCTGCACCTGATCACACTCAAAATTGTTTGATTTTAGCCACAGTGCCAAATTGAGCATATCTTCATCTTCCGTACCGGGATGCGCGGAAATAAAGTACGGGATGAGGTACTGTTTCTTACCTGCTTCAGCGCTGTACTTCTCAAACATCTCTTTGAAGCGATTATAGGTGCCCATGCCCGGTTTCATCATCAGATCGAGCGGATTCTTCTCGGTATGTTCTGGGGCGATCTTGAGATAGCCTCCTACGTGATGCGTGACCAATTCACGCACATATTCAGGAGATTCAATCGCCAAGTCATAACGCACACCAGAGGCGATCATCACTTTTTTAATGCCTTTGACTTTGCGCGCTTCACGATAGAGATCAATCGTATGTTTGTGGTCGGTATTGAGCTTATGGCAAATTCCGGGAAAAACACACGATGGGCGGCGGCAGTTCATCTCAGCTTTAGGATCACTACAACCTAAACGGTACATGTTCGCCGTTGGCCCACCCAAATCCGAAATGGTTCCAGTAAAGCCGGGAACTTTATCGCGGATCTCTTCCATCTCATTCAAAATCGACTCTTTTGAACGGTTTTGGATAATGCGCCCTTCATGTTCGGTAATCGAGCAGAATGAACAACCACCAAAGCAGCCGCGCATGATATTAACCGAGGTTTTGATCATGTCATAAGCAGGAATTTTACTTTTGCCATACATGGGGTGAGGCACGCGTGCGTAGCTCAGGCCAAACACGTAATCCATCTCTTCTGTGGTGAGTGGGATCGGGGCTTGGTTGACCCACAACTCACGGTCGCCATGACGCTGGATCAGCGCCCGACCTGAATAGGGGTTGGTTTCTAAATGCAGTACACGGCTTGCATGCGCGTATAAAATCCGGTCATTATTGAGCTTTTCAAAAGCAGGCAAACGAACCGCTGTTGTCGCGGCATCATGGCGAGAAGGACGAATGGTGATTGGCTTTGCTTCGGCTTCTTTTTCTTGATTAGTTTCACACTGCGTTTCCACCGCGTAAGGGTTCACGGGAACAAACGCTTTACCCGGTTTTTCAATACGTGATGAGTCAATAATGGTGTAATGCTCAGGCTCAGCGGCCAGGTTCACGGCCGTGCCGCGAATATTGGTCATATCAGCGATGTTATCGCCATTGGCTAAGCGGTGCGCTACTTCAACCAATGCGCGCTCTGCGTTACCAAACAGCAGTATGTCAGCTTTGGCATCAAACAGCACAGAACGGCGCACTTTGTCTGACCAATAATCATAATGGGCAACGCGGCGCAAACTGGCTTCGATACCACCGAGCACCAGTGGCACATCTTTATAGGCCTCACGACAACGCTGCGAATAGACAAGTGTGGCGCGATCTGGACGTTTGCCCCCTTCATTATTGGGTGTATAGGCATCATCATGACGTAATTTTTTGTCAGAGGTGTAGCGGTTGATCATCGAATCCATGTTGCCGGCCGTGATGCCAAAAAACAGGTTAGGTTTTCCCAGCGCCATGAAAGCGTCTTTATTTTGCCATTGCGGCTGGGCAATGATCCCAACGCGAAAGCCTTGCGCTTCGAGTAAACGGCCAATGATCGCCATACCAAAACTGGGGTGATCCACATAAGCGTCACCCGTGACGATCACGATGTCACAGCTGTCCCATCCTAGGGCATCCATCTCCTTTTTACTGGTTGGCAGGAAAGGTGCGGTTCCAAAGCACTCTGCCCAGTATTTTTTATATTGATGAATAGGAGTGACGTTGCTGTGCATATTTTGACCTCTGATTAATGAGCCGCGCATTATAACGACTTGCACTGGTAGTATCTAGCGGAACATTGGCTTTGCGTTCTATTTATAAAGAAAATTATTAATAAAGTGAGCGGTAAGTGTGTCGGAGAGATACTAAGTGATATGTGATAAAAAAGATGCACCAATAGTAAAAAGGTCAACCAGTAATAAAACGAGTTGACCTTTAGACAAGAGTTAGTGGCTCAAGTAACGACGTCGAATCAATAAGGCGGCCAGCATTGACAATAAAGTCATTCCACCAGTACTACCGCCACCTGAACCTCCTGAAAGTGGGGGTAAGGTAAAGGAGTAAGGCTTTTCATATTTCAAATTTTTGATGTAAGCCGCATCACTGCCGGTTGGTGTGCTTGATGTCTTTACGTATTCAAAGCGGATATCGTTGACTTCATCATCCAAATATAGCGTTCTGCTGCCGGAATATTCACCATTTTCGATTGCGAGGGTAGTGCCGCTTACTTTCACAATCAAAGAATCATTAAAAGTTGAGGAAACTTGGAAATCAAAGCTTATGTTTCCTTTCGGGACATTCTCAAGCAGCAGAACCGATCTCGCTGTATCGTCCATCCTTGCAGAGCGTAACCAACCATCTTCTTCTATCCAAGGGTTTACGTTAACACTAATGCCGTTATTGGGTACGGTAATCATTCCACTTAATTCTGGAGATGCCGGTTCTAAAACCGAGATGAATTTTAATGATGAGGTGATCGTTCCCAAATTTCGAGTGGTAATCCCTAAACTAACATCAGCCGGGGTCATTGAATCAATGGTGTAGGAAACATCAATATAACATTGGCTGTTACTAGCCAATGTTGGTTCTAGCGTACAGTTTTGGCCAGTAATATCTGCAGAGACTGGAGATATTTTCACATCTTGCGCCGTAATAGACTCGGTCGAACCATTTACAAAATGAAAGCGATGGGTGTAAGTGCCGTACTTAATCTCGCTTTGGTATTGAGATTGACGAAAAGAAACACCTGACGTTCTTTGATCCAGCCAATCATTGAAATAGTCGACCTTGCTATAAACGCTAGCAGCACCTGCTAATCCGCAGCCACGTCCCCAACTGATAACACCATATTGAATAAAGTCATCACCCTCTTTAACAAAGATAGGGCCGCCGCTGTCACCTTGACAGGCATCTTGTGGAAAACTGCTCGTACAAAAAGCGTCATTTCCTATACGAGGGTAGTCGCTGCCACCTAAAGCTTTGCATGCTGCTGTATCCATTAACGACACCTCTGCTTTACGCAATAGTGAAGAAGGATTGCTCGATTTATTCAACCATTGGCTGTATTTCGTTGTACCAAAGCCAATAATTTCCAGAATCGAGCCAACGGCTATACTATCAAAATCACCAGTATTAGGTCTTTTGATTGCTTGGATTGGTAATGCACGTTCCAATTCAAGAATAGCGATATCGTTGAATTTTTCGGTATAGCCAGGATGATCTTTATCATCATAAGCCTCATGATAATAGATTTGCTTGACTTTCACCCGGCGACCAGAATTAGTGCGTAAGTCATACGCTCCAACCGTCACTTCAATATCCTCAGCATTGAGCGGGTTTTTTCCTGCTACGCAGTGAGCGGCGGTAAGTACATACTTATTACCCAAGTAGCTGCCACCACAAAAAGAGCTTTTAAGAGTTGAATAGTGTAAGGCAACCATAAAGGGAAAGTTACCCGCGTCAGCAGGGGTTCCATTGATGATTCTAGTTGATATTCCGGATTCCGTTCCAGAAGCACTGAACTGAAAAGATGTAAACAGAAGCGCTCCTAGCGCGACTGAAAAAAGGGGTTTGTTCATGAGTACCTCGGATTAGTTTTTCCAGCACCTCTTGGGTGTGGGAACGGTACCATATAGGGGCTAGTGAATCTCGTCAATCAGTAATAATTATCATATCGACAAGATATATTAATCAAATAAGGCAAGTTAATGTATTTCAGTAGCTTATAAAACGAACGTATTGGTCATTTTATGTTCGTTATTTTCTTTCGATTACGATAGTTCTAGGCTACTCCTTTTGAGGTGTATTGATGTTCGGCGTTTTTTATATGGCTTGTCTGGCCTAAAATAATAAATAAGCAACTGCATTTACATCATTAGTGCTAACTCACGGCTTGTGATTAAGTTTTGCTCTATGCTGTGCCATTAATGGTCAATTATTTGAATGAGTTGGAGTCTATATGACACAGGTGAAGTCTCAAGAGCTACGAGAAAAGGCAGTGCTTCGAGAACCGCCAGTGGCTCGATATGATGCGATTGATTGGTCGTTTAACCTAACGACTTCCGAATTTATTTGTGATCTGAAAGCGGCGAATGCGTTACTTCATTCCCGTGTTTCGATAGCCAATATTCAAGAATTATTGCGTTATATGACGCCGAGCAAAGCTGCAGAGATGAAGCGCTGCTTCAAGTATGTGATTGAAAGTGGCAAAAGCCATGCCTTAAATTGCAACCTTGTTATTTCGGATCAGGCGTTAACTTATGTGGAGATTTTTATCGAGCGTACCTCTCTCACGCAGTTGCAAGGTACGATTCGACCGCTGCTCAAACTGGAATCATTGCAAGAGGTGGCCAAGCTTTTTGAAGGAGTGTTTGATAATACACATCATGGTTTGATCCTAACCGACGATCAAACGCGGGTTTTGGCTTGTAACCACTATTTTGAGCAGCATTCAGGTTTCAAACAAAATGAGCTACTTGGATTAAAAGCCAACCTATTTAATGCAGGCAAGCATTCCAAAGAGTTTTACCAATCGATGTGGCATGACATCAACACCAAAGATCATTGGAGCGGTGTCATTCTCAATCGTCGGGCATCTGGGCTGGTTGCACCACAAGAATTAACGATTCAAAAAATCGTACTGCAAGATGGCCGAGTTTTCTTTGTAGGGATGACGCTCGATTTAGCCGATAATCTTCATCGCGTAGCCGATACGGCGCTCGGGGATATCGATCTTTTGACGCAACTACCCACCGAACAAAAGTTTAAAGCCTTGCTCGAAACATATTGCATGGAGTACCCCAAAGGCCAAACACAAATTGTTTTGGCTTTTCAACCTGCGTTTGAATCAGATCGACACCATGTAGAAACTTTAATGCTTTCCAGTTTTTTGGCGCGCTGTAAAGAAGCTAAGTTGGTGGGCTATGTGGGAAAAGATATTTATTTAGTGAGTTTGAGTTGTTCAGAGTGCCAAAAAAACACAGATTTTCGTCTCATCCAGCATGCGATCCGTCGCTTTATGAAAGAGTTAAAGAACGAATCCAGCTCACATACCGCGATTATTAATGGCCGAATTGGTGTGTCTGTTTTAGGGTTCGATGCAAAAACGCCAGCTCGAATGGTGACGCATGCGATGCAAGCAATGCTTGAACAACATGCAGGGGAAGCGCGTAACATCAGTTTCTATCACAGTGAAATACATCAACAAGTGAAACGTAGAAAAAACTTGGAAGACAGAGTCGCTAAAGCGATTGCGCAGAAGGACTTGGAGATACACTACCAACCGATTGTCGATACTAAAACATGGAACATTGCGAAATTCGAAGCGTTATGCCGTTTTAAGCCTGTGCCCGATTTACCTTTTACCACGCAAGAAATGATTGGTATCGCGGAAGATCTGGATTTGATTGCCGAGCTTGATCGTTGTGTCAGTATCTTGTCTTTGCAAGATTTACCAAAGATAAAAACCTTGTTTGGCCAAGGTGTTGGGGTAACAATCAACCGCTCTTTCAATACCAAAATGGATGCGACGCAGATTTTAACCAATACCATGGAGATCATTGATCGCTACACGGATACGCCTCAATCAGTCACCATTGAGCTAACTGAAAGCGCCTATTTTGATAGCCAATCTCATCAGGTTGATGCCCTCAATGCTCTTCGATCGCGTGGCGTAACGGTTGCGATTGATGATTTTGGTACGGGTTATTCCTCTTTTACCTACCTCAGTGATTGCAATTTTGATTATTTAAAAATAGATCGCGAGTTTGTCACGGACATTCAGGTCAACAGCAATAAGTACAGCATTGTTAAAATGATCACTGAGCTGTCGCACACACTCGGCGTGAAAGTGGTTGCTGAAGGGGTGGAAACAGAGCATGAGGTTTGGGTGCTTAAATCATTGGGCATTGACTACATACAAGGCTATATTTTTTCAAAACCACTACCGCTTAAGGAACTGGTTCGGGCCAAGGAGTATCGTAACCGTTTTGTGTATTCAGGCGCTAAAGTGGAACAAGAGCGAAAGCCCAACTGTTTGCTCAATCTGTTCAAAGAGGGGAAACCACATCTGGATCCCAGTGAGCCAATCTCTCTTGCTTATCAGTATATTAAAGCGACTAAAGTTGATGTGCTGCCAGTCGTCAATCAAGGAGAGTGTGTCGGCATCGTCGATGTAGCCTCACTCAATTTATATCTGACGCCGAACATGGGGACCGATCTTGAAACCACGCGTGAAGCGGCCGTATGGCGTAAGCCCGTGAATCAGATCATGAAATTTCATTTCACTCAGCTTGACGCGTACACCGAGCTGAATCAAGTGGTGAATTTGATCGAAAAAGGACATGCGTTTCCATGGGTACTGGTCGATAACACTCGTTACAAAGGCTTATTGACTCAAGCGGACGTGCTGAGGTATTTGGCTAAAAGTCAGTAACCTTCTCTGGGCATCCGCGCTTACTCTTTGCTATTATCGCGCCCAGATGTTTCCAGATGATGTTTAGATTATGATTCAAACCTTACTTTCTGTTTTTTCACCCATGCTGCTCGGTGCGCAAATCTTACTGACGTTAGTGCTGGTCAAAGGGGATATTTGTCCTGGACAACGTGGCCGTATTCATCGCGTCTTGCCAGCCATTGGTGTGCTTTGGTTGGCAGTGGCTTCACTAAAAATTGAAGCCTTTTTGGTCGTCTTTTCCATCTTCTATTTCTATTCACAAGTTCAAACCAAGAAAACTCGAGATGAAGGCCCGTTATGGGCACTGTATTTGGCGAATGGCCTTGCCTTGGCTTATGTCGCGATTCAGATATCAGAGCAGGGTCATTGGTCAGCTTCTATCGCCATGTTGCTGTTGGTTGGTTTGTTGGGCGCGAGTTTCTCGCACCTTCTACTAACGATAGCGCGCTCGCGTTTACAAGCTTTCCATCGAGTTCTACCCGTTGTGGGCATTCTCTGCTCGATGGGGATCGCTTTATGCGTTGTGCCGCACGCGTACGGGTTAGATGATGAAACGTTGGCTCAAGCAACATTGCCGTTACTAACGACATTCGGTTTCATGATTGCAGGTATTATCGTGTGGTGCTGGCATATCCTGTTTGCCAAAAGCGCTGAGAAAATTCAATTAACGGCAGCCTTGTTATTGATGTTGGCAGCCAGTATTTGTTTTCAAGGTTTAGTTAATCTCTAGACCTGGGTCACTCTTTAGTGCGAATTTTACCGCTAGTCTTTAGTGGTCTCTTTGCTATAGGAGTGAGCCATGGATTTGAGTAACGTCAGCCGTTTTGATAGCAATATATTACTTGGCATCGTCAATGAGAAGCTACGCTTAGAGTGTGACAGCTTCGAAGAACTTGCCAGTATGTATGAAATGGATAGAGAAAATGTAGTCGGTAAGCTGGATGTTTTAGGTTACCAATACGACCCACTGACCAACCAATTTAAAGCGAACCAACGCTAGTGCTAAGCAGCGTGCAGTGACAGTTAACCAACCGCACTGTCATTCAAATAGCCATGTCGACACGACGAATAGTTTAAGCCATCTTGATCCCGTCAAGGTGGCTTTTGCATTGTTGGCGCGCGGTGGCAAAAAAAGCTTGTAAATAGTGGCGATCTTTTTCGCTGTGGCGTGTTGCGGCAAATAGTCGACGCCATAAACCTTTCCCTAGTGGCTTGCTGGTGATAAGCCCCTGCCTAGAGAACTCGCTGATGGCCCAATTGGGCAGTGCTGCCACACCTAATCCAGCAGAGACCATTTGTACTAGCATCAAAGTGTTGTCGGCTTGTTTCCACTTCGCGGGTTCAACACTAGCAGGTTGTAGAAAGTGTTTCACCACATCCAAACGCTGCTTTTGTACGGGGTAAGTGAGCATCGTTTGTGAGGCGAGATCCTCTGGTTCAATCACCGATTTTCCTGCAAGTGGGTGAGTTGTAGAGGTGATAAGGCGCATTTCAAAATCAAAGAGTGGTTCGTAATGTACCTCTGAGCGAGGCAAAATATCGGAAGTGATGACCAAATCAAGTTCGCCAGCCAGCAATGCGGGTAAAGGTTCAAAGCCAAAGCCGGACGAAAAATCTAACGTCACACTTGGCCAAGCAAGCTGATATTCGCGCAGCGCTGGCATCAACCATTGAAAGCAAGAGTGGCATTCAATCGCCATGTGTAAGCGCCCATTGACATCTTCTTTCAAACTGGCCAAGTCATTTTCAGCTCTGGCCAGCTTTGGCAGGATCTCGTCAGCCAGTTTCAGTAGGATCTCTCCTTCTGAGGTAAATTTCACTGGGCGAGTTTTACGTAAAAACAGTGGCCCGCCAATGCGTGTTTCGAGATCTTTAATCTGATGTGAAAGGGCCGATTGCGTCAAATGGAGCGCGGTAGCTGTTGAGGTGAGTGAGCCGCTGTCCCTTAAAGAAACTAAAGTCTTCAGATGCTTAAGTTCAATCATTGCCATTATTTTCCTTCATCCCTTTGAGAGAACGGTGGTTGATACCATATCGTGGGTTGCATCAACACGGTGACCATTCTGCTGTTCTGAGCTAAGTTACGCTTTTAATATGGAGCTGTAAACATCTAGACGTCTATTTATCTTGATGTCAATTAAAGCTCTCTGCAATCAACATGAATTTTTTTAATAAACAAGTTGAATAATTGCACCTTGTCTGTGGGTCAGTTTAGATGGATATTCTAGCCATCCAGACATCTTTATCTCATGCGATAAAGAATCAGATACGATCAACAGCAAAAGGACTAGGGACATGACAACGACGACTCACATCTTAGGTTATCCACGTATTGGTGAAAAACGCGAACTGAAATTTGCGTTAGAAAAATATTGGCGTGGCGAAAGCGACCAAGCGCAGTTACTGCAAGTAGGGCATGACATTCGTCAGAAAAACTGGGCTGAGCAGCAACAAGCGGGTCTGAGTTTTTCAACCGTAGGCGATTTCGCTTGGTATGATCACGTACTCACAACTACATTGCTCCTTGGACACGTTCCTAAACGTCATAAAAACGGCTTTCCTGATTTAGATACACTCTTTCGCGTTGGACGCGGTCAATCACAAGCGGGTTGCGGCTGTAGCGGAAGTGCCGCTTCTGATATGACTAAATGGTTTAATACCAATTATCACTACCTTGTGCCGGAGTTCAGCCAAGACGATACGTTCGAAGTCAGCTGGCCTCAACTGTTTGAGGAAGTCAATGAAGCGTCGAAAGCAGGCCACCAAGTTAAGCCTGTACTGCTTGGCCCGCTGAGCTACCTCTACTTGGGTAAAGAGGTCGAAGAGGGATTTGATCGCCTGACCTTACTGCCTCGTTTATTGACCGCTTATCAAGCAATTTTAGCTAAGCTTGCTAAACAAGGAGTGGAATGGGTACAAATCGATGAGCCTATTTTAGCGTTAGAGCTAGAATCAAAGTGGCAAGATGCATTTAAGTTGGCTTATCAAGTGATCGCTGGCGATGTAAAACTGTTACTGACTACTTATTTTGATTCGGTGCTTGATACGCTCGATAAAATCATTGAGCTACCAGTAAATGGATTGCACATCGATCTCTCCGCTTCTGCCGATCAATTGAACGCGGTACTAGAGAAATTGCCCAAAAATTGGGTACTTTCGGCAGGTGTGGTCAATGGACGCAATGTGTGGCGCGCCGATCTTGCGACGTTATTGGCTCGTTTACAGCCAGTGAAGCAGCAACTGGGGGATCGTCTGTGGATTGCGAGTTCGTGTTCACTCTTGCATAGCCCAGTTGATTTAGATCTTGAGCAGCAGCTCAGTGATGAAGTACAAAGTTGGTTTGCATTTGCCAAACAAAAAGTGACAGAAGTTGCTTTACTTGGTAAGGCACTGGACGGTGATGACGCGGCGATTCTGGCCTGTGAAACTTATAGCCAACCGATACTTGCACGTAAAACGGCAACTCACGTTAATAAACCGCATGTACAGGCGAGAGTCAACAGCATAACGGCGGCACTCTCTGAGCGCAGTGCACCTTATTCAGAGCGCGCTCATCACCAAGCTGAAGTGTTAGGGTTGCCATTTTTGCCAACGACAACCATAGGCTCATTCCCTCAAACGAGTGAGATCCGTCATCAGCGCAGTGCTTACCGTCAAGGTAAACTGGCACACGCTGATTATATCAATGCATTGAAAGGGCACATTGCCGATGCAGTAAAACGTCAAGAGGCACTTGATCTCGATGTGTTAGTGCACGGTGAAGCTGAGCGTAACGACATGGTGGAGTACTTTGCCGAAAACTTAGCCGGTTTCCAGACTACACAATTTGGCTGGGTGCAAAGTTACGGCTCACGCTGCGTAAAACCGGCTATCGTGGTGGCCGATATTGAACGTGAAAAACCGATTACGGTGGAGTGGTCTACTTATGCTCAATCATTGACTGCGAAGCAAATGAAAGGAATGTTGACTGGGCCTGTAACGATTTTATGCTGGACGTTTCCTCGTGAAGATATTTCTCGTCAAACCATCACACAGCAATTGGCTTTCGCTTTGCGTGATGAAGTGGCAGACCTGCAGCAAGCGGGCATTAACATCATCCAAATTGATGAACCTGCGATTCGTGAAGGATTGCCATTGAAGAAGCGTGACCATCAAGCATATCTGGCGTGGGCAGTTGAGGCATTTAAAATTGCGGCGGCGAGTGCGAAACCCGAAACGCAGATCCACACTCACATGTGTTACAGCGAATTTAATGAAATCATTGACTCAGTAGCGGCACTGGATGCTGATGTGATTACGATTGAAACTTCTCGCTCGAATATGGAACTGCTCAAAGCATTTGAAGAGTTTAACTACCCGAATGAAATTGGCCCAGGTGTGTACGATATTCACTCGCCAAACATTCCCTCTCAAGAGTGGATTGAAGGTTTGTTGCGTAAAGCGGCGGAAAAAATTCCAGCAGAGAGATTATGGGTTAACCCTGATTGTGGTTTAAAAACGCGCAATTGGAATGAAGTGGAGGCAGCACTGACCAACTTAGTGTCAGCAGCTAAAGCGCTGCGCAAAGAGCTTAAACCCCAGCAAAGTTAAGCCACATTAATCTTGACAGAGGCCTCAAATGAAGCCTCTGTTTTTTACGAATAAAGTGGTTGATGAGTGGTCATCACTAATAAGGGGAGGACTATTGTGCCGAACAAGTTGCTTTACTAATTAATTGGTCCACAACAAGTTGGCCCCGCGTATTGCGCATTTTAATTCGATAAGTCAAGCCGAGGTCGAGGTTAGCGCGTGTGGTTGAATCTGAGCAGTAGGTATTGATGCTGGTTTTCAACACTTGATCAATCGGCTTTGCTCCTTTTTGATCCTCATTGTAAATCATCATAATTTCCACCGTACTGCCTTTAGCACTGGCACGCATCACGGACAAAGGCCCAAACTCTAAGGGTAACTCAGCACTAATCACATTCGCGCGATTACTGGCTACGGCTTCCAAATATTTTTGCTGATCACCATTCGAGCTACAACCCACCAGTACCAGTGTTGTAAACAGAGCACAGAGAATGACTTTCATCTTAAAACACTTTCTTGAAGGGTTTAACGATAACATGTTGATACACACCGGCAGCAACATAAGGATCGGCATCCGCCCATGCTTGAGCTTGTCTTAACGAATCAAACTCAGCGATGACTGTTGACCCCGTAAACCCAGCTTCTGCTGGATTCTCCGAATCAATTGCTGGCATTGGTCCTGCAGTTAATAGACGACCTTCATCTTGCAAGGTTTGTAAGCGCTCTAAATGTTGTGGCCGGACACTCATGCGTTTTTCCAACGAGTTTTCTACGTCTTGAGAGAAAATAACGTACCACATATTGATATCCTTATTGTTTGATAATGAAGTCGAGGCCTTACTGTACTGAAACTGGCGCGTATTGAAAGCAACCAAACTGAATTTCTGTGATCAGTTGCTAGGCTTAATTGGTCGAGGGCGGCCATCGGTATCAATGGCGACATAATTGAAGGTTGCTTCACATACTTGGAAACGATCTCCCACGCTGTCGTATTTGATGGGTTTTACCCATACTTCAAGATTGACGGACATTGAAGTGCGGCCAATTTTGGTGCATTCACCATAACAACACACTACATCACCTACCTTGACGGGTTTTTTAAACGTAATGCTAGAAACAGACACAGTGACAACGCGGCCAAATGAGATCTCTTTGGCTAAAATTGCGCCAGCCAAGTCGAGTTGAGACATGATCCAACCGCCGAAAATGTCACCGTTGGCGTTAGTATCTGCTGGCATGGCTAAGGTGCGTAGCAATAATTGGCCTCTTGGGGCGCTATTTTCCTGATTCATTTTTCGACATCCACAACAACAAAACAGCGACCAAATTGGTCGCTGAAAAATAGGGACGGATTATACCAAAGACAGCCTGTTTTGCACTCAAAGAGTCCTCTGAATGAGTCCTAGCGAGAAGGTTAGTGCAATCAGTGCTCGTGCGAGGAGGGTTTGCTCTCGGAAACTTGCTTCTCTTTTGGCAGGTGTTTGTAGATAAAAACGCCCGTTAATAAGGTATAAACAAAAGTTGCGGCTAATAAGCCAAATACTTTGAAGTTGACCCAAACATCCAATGGCAGTTGATATGCAATATAGATGTTTAGTACAGCGCAAACGCTGAAAAAGAAAACCCACGCCCAGTTGATTTTTGTCCATACGTGTTCAGGTAAGGTTAGCTCTTTGCCAAGCATTCCTCTAATGGCTGATTTGCCCATGATGTGGCTGATGGTCAAGCCCAAGGCAAAAACAACGTAAACAATGGTGACTTTCCATTTAATGAAATTGTCATCGTGAAAGAAAATCGTCATACCACCGAAGATAGTCACCATCAAAAAAGTGATGATCTGCATTTTTTCAACTTTCTTATACAGTGCGTAGGTCAGGGCAATCTGTACCGCACTGGCCACGATAAGTGCCCCTGTGGCGACATAGATGTCGTACATCTTGAAAAGGGCAAAAAAGATGATAAGTGGTATAAAATCAATAAGTTGCTTCATTCGTATTTATGCTTCCGATTTAAACGTTGCGCACAGTCTAACCAAAACCGTGTCAGAGCTAAATAGAAAGAGACAATTCGAAACAAATTAACTAGAAATGGATCAGCGTTCCCAGCCGCTGGTTTCAAGTTGTGGTATTGCTCGTTTCATATCTTCTAAATAGCCTTCACTTTTTAAATTGGCGACGGCTATCTGCAATTCTTCATCTGTCATTGAAAAACAGGAATCTTTGCCAGTAATTAAGCCTAGATATTGGTGGTATTCAAATTCACTGAAATGGCCAATCCGATCGATAACCAATTCTCGGATCCCGTGGTGAATCAAACCATAATAAGTATCACGATGAATATCCATTACTCATACTCCAAGTCGATTCGTGCTAACGCCAAAAGTTTGCCGCTGCTATGTGGCACGAAAGAGGTGTCGTTTATTATAGCAATCGCAATGCCAACTTTATCGTCAGTCATAGGGCGCTTTAATGATTAACTTTAGTATGAGAACTGTTTTTTTTGCAAATTGCGATGCAAAAAGAAAGCCGCATAGGATGCGGCTTGTATTGGATCAATGATGCTCTGTGATGAGTTAGGCTTTTTGCTGCTTCAATGAGGCCTCAGTGGCTTCTTCTTCAATCAAAGCATCAACAATAACGGCACACGCGGCATCCCCTGTGATGTTGAGCGCGGTACGGATCATGTCGAAGATACGGTCTAGGGCGAACAGTAGTGGCAAACCTTCAATTGGAATTCCAGCCGCTAACAAAACGGCTACTACAAGGAAAGAAGGACCAGGAACACCTGCCTGACCGACGGCGCCCAGTGTCGCTGTTACGATGATGGCAATGTAAGCGCCCATCGAGAGATCAATATTGAATAGCTGGGCGAAGAAAATCGCAACTAAACCGTAATAGATGGCGTTGCCAGACATGTTGATGGTGGCACCTAACGGCAGAACAAAGGCGGCAGTTGAGTTGCGTACGCCAAGGTCGTGTTCTACGGTATCCATAGTGACAGGGAGTGTCGCCATTGATGACGCGGTTGAAAGGGCTACGGCTTGAGGCTTTTTCATCGCAAGGATAAATTTCTTAGCCGACGTCTTGGTTAAGACCTGAATCATCAGCGGGTAAGCAATAAAGCCGAAAATTAAAATGGCCGCGACATAAACGACAAACAGCTTAAATACCACCATCAGTGCACCAAAACCAAACGTGCCGACGGCTTCAGCCATCAAACCGAATACACCGATAGGCGCGATGATCATCACTTTGTTGATCATCCACACCATGGCATCAACAATGGTGTTTACGCCATTGATGATCGGGTCACGTTTTTCTTTGCTCTGTTTAGAAATGGCAATGCCAAAGAACAAGCAAAAAACAAGGATTTGTAGAATGTTGGCATTATTCAGTGACTGGAAAACGTTGGTTGGGATCATACCCGTAATGGTTGCCCAAAAAGTAGGTAGTTCACCTTTTGCTGCGTATTCGGCAGAAAACATACCTTCAACGCCCGAAATATCGACGCCGATACCCGGTTGGAAGACTTCGCCCATTACCAGTGCTAGCGTTACGGCGAGTGCGGAAGTGACCGCAAAAAAGCTGAGTGTGACAAAACCGACTTTACCCGCCGCGTGGCTATTACCAAGGCCCGCAGCACCGGAAATAAGCGCAACGGCCACCAGTGGGATCACCAGCATCTTAATTAGGTTGATAAAAATGACACCCAGTGGCGAAAAGACGGCCGCATCGTGTCCCATCATGGCACCAACGGCAGTACCAATGATCATTGCAATGACGACTTGCACGCCAATGTTGCTTAACAAACTCTTTTTGTTTAACACTTCCATAACCTCTGTGCTAATTAATTGTAAATTCCTAGTGTTACCCACTGCATAAATATCAATCGGTGGATAAATATTTCGACTAGCTTTTTACACGGATATTTTACATTTAGCAATATGGTAACAAGGTAAATTGACAAGATTATTGATAGTTCATTGACATGAAACGTGGTTTTTTCAAAAAGAAAACGTTTGCTATTTGTTTTGTCAATTTAATGAGTGGTTGGTTTGTGTTTTGTGAATGAATTTGGCGAGGCGTAAATGTTAAAAAAAAGATCGATTTCTTGGTTTGACTCAGAAATCGATCGGGTTGGTTTTTGCTGTAAACCAATTTATTCCAACGTCGCTGCTTTCATGCTGGAAACGAAATGGCTGAGAGTCGTTAACATTTCATCTGGCTGATTAAGTCGTTGTTCAATAATTTTCACCACTGCGGATCCTGATATTGCGCCAGCGGCACCGGCGGTGATGGCCTGTTTGACTTGCTCAGGTTCTGATATTCCAAACCCAAGCAATGCGGGTGGGGCATCAAATTGGTTCAGTCTTTCCAACAAGGCATGTACTGGCATATTGGCTTTTGTTTCTGCTCCTGTCACACCGGATCGAGACAGTAGATAAGTATAGCCACGGCCAAGTTTGGCGACCGCGGATAGGGTCTCATCACTGGCGGTGGGTGGTGCGATGAAAATGGGTTGAATCCCGTATTTGTCTGCCGCCGCGACAAATTCACGGCTTTCATTAGTCGGAACATCGGCGATCAATACTGAATCCACACCTGCATTTTTACAGCGTTGGTAGAAGTTCTCGATGCCGCGTGAATAAACGAGGTTGGCATACATCAACAGCCCGATAGGCAGGTCAGGATATTGCTCGCGAATTTTGGTGATCAACTCAAAGCAGATATCTGGAGTCGTCCCTGCATCCAGTGCACGAATATTCGCCCCTTGGATGGTTGGGCCATCAGCGAGCGGATCAGAGAAAGGGATACCGAGTTCTAATGCGTCTGCTCCTGCTTCCACTAGCGTTTGCATGATGCGCAGTGATTGCTCTGGATCTGGGTCCCCGATGGTCACAAATGGAACAAACGCACCTTGATTGTTGTCAGCTAAACGCTGAAATAGGGTTTGATAGCGATCCATTACAGCGCTCCTTTCTCTTCTAATAGTTTATGGACGGTGAAAATATCTTTATCGCCGCGACCGGATAGATTCACGACCAATAACTGCTCTTTTTCTGGCTCGGCATACGCCATCTTCACGGCGTAAGCAACCGCATGTGATGATTCCAGCGCGGGAATAATACCTTCGTTACGTGCGATCGATTGGAAAGCATCGAGTGCTTCGTCATCGGTAATGCTTTCGTACTCAGCGCGGCCTGTCGCATAAAGATGAGCGTGCTGAGGGCCAACAGAAGGGAAGTCAAGCCCAGCGGACACCGAGTAAGACTCTTCTACTTGCCCGTTTTCATCTTGCATCAAAGGTGATTTCATGCCGAAGAAAATACCTGTCTTGCCGTGCTTCAATGGCGCGCCATGCTGGTGGGTATGAATGCCTTTTCCTGCTGGCTCAATGCCAATCAAACGGACATTCTTTTCTTCAATAAAGTCAGCAAACATGCCAATCGCGTTCGAACCGCCGCCGACACAAGCAAGCACCGCATCTGGTAAACGACCTTCGCGAGCCAAAATTTGCAGTTTCGTTTCTTCGCCAATCATGCGTTGAAATTCACGGACTATGGTTGGAAATGGGTGAGGACCCGCTGCTGTACCTAATAAATAGTGGGTGGTTTCATAGGTGGCAGACCAGTCACGTAGCGCTTCATTGCACGCATCTTTAAGTGTTGCTGATCCTGAATGAACGGGGATCACTTCTGCGCCCATTAGCTTCATACGAAACACGTTGGGGCTTTGGCGTTCAACATCTTTTGCGCCCATATAAACGCGACATTTTAGCCCCAGTAGTGCGCAGGCCAACGCCGTTGCAACACCATGTTGCCCTGCGCCTGTTTCGGCAATAATTTCATGTTTACCCATACGCTTAGCAAGCAGTGCCTGACCAAGTACTTGGTTAGTTTTGTGTGCGCCACCGTGCAATAAGTCTTCACGTTTTAAGTACAATTTGGTTTTTGTGCCTTTCGTGAGATTTCGCGTCAAAGTTAGCGCCGTTGGCCGACCTGCATACTCTTGTAGTAACGTCATGAATTCAGCACGAAATTCAGGATCTTCCTGCGCATCAATAAAAGCTTGTTCCAATTGGTCAAGCGCTGGTACTAAAATTTGTGGAACGTATTGACCACCGTATTCGCCAAAATAGGCATCGAGTTTTGCCATGATTCGTATCCTTAGTCTCTGTGTTACTACTGAGTGATTCAGTGGTAATGAATCTGTTGTTATCCCTTGATACTTGACCTTGCGGCTGGGTGAGTTACTCGCTTTTCAAGCCAATGGGAATCGATTTAGTGTTAGTACTGCCGAATAGCGTCGAACGCTAGGGTTAGCTTGTGTAAGTCTTTTTTCCCCGGTTCGCTCTCAACACCTGAATTGAGATCGAGCCCTAAACAACCGATGTTTGCTGCTTGCTGAGCATTTTCAGGGGATAAGCCACCCGCCAACATGACATCGTTTACCTCGGTTAGTAATTGCCAGTCAAAACGTTGGCCAGTGCCGCCAGATTGCGTTCCTACTTTGGCATCGAATAAGTGACGGTCAATGTGGCGCTCAAGCTTGGTCGGTAGGCAGTCGCTCACGCCATAAGCTTTCCAGATTTCAATCTGGCTAGGTAAGTGAGCTCTCAATTGGTCAACATAGGCTTGATCTTCTTCGCCATGCAGTTGCACCGCAAAGAGTTTTAACGTCGTAGCAATCTGCGTAATGGCTTCAATGGTGTGATTTTGAAACACGCCCACGTAGCGCAGCGGTGCGCCGCTCATCGTCAAACGTGCATTGTCCAAGTCGACATAGCGTTTGGATTGCGGCACAAAAATTAAGCCACCAAACACGGCTCCAGCTTGATAGGCTTTGGCCGCATCGTCAGCGTGAGTTAAGCCGCACACTTTGTTTTCGCCGAGCGTCACTTTGCGTACCGCTAGCTCTAAATTTTCTTCGGCCATTAACGAGCTGCCGATTAAAAATCCGTTGGCGTATTGCGAAAGTTCACGCACTTGTTGGTGAGTATAAATACCAGACTCCGAGATGATCATGGTTCCTTCTGGGAGTAAAGGTGCCAGCTGTTTAGTGCGATTTAGATCGGTTGAGAGATCGCGCAAGTTGCGGTTATTAATGCCAATAACTTTCGCTTGCAGGGCGACTGCCCGATGCAGCTCTTCCTCATTGCTCACTTCGGTTAAAATACCCATACCCAGTTGGTGAGCCACATTGGCTAGCGTTTGATAGTGTTGATCATCAAGGACGGACAGCATTAATAAAATGGCATCTGCACTGTAGTGACGAGCCAAATAAACCTGATAAACATCAACCATAAAGTCTTTGCAAATCACAGGTTGGCTTACTTGCGCGCGAACGCGTGGCAGAAATTCGAGGTTGCCTTGGAAATATTTTTCATCAGTCAAAACTGAAATGGCGTCTGCATATTGATGGTAAACCGAGGCGATATAATCCAAATCAAAATCTTGGCGAATGAGCCCTTTGGAAGGTGAGGCTTTTTTACACTCCAAAATAAAAGCGGTTTTACCCGTATTTAACGCATCATAAAACGAGCGACCCGATGCGGTTAATAAATGTTCGAAGCTGCCCAATGGTTGCTGCGCTTTACGCTGTTCGACCCACTCATATTTGTCATTGACGATTTTGGCCAACACTTCAGCCATTTGAGTATGCTGGGTTGAAATGTGGTCAGAAAGTTGCTCAGGCATGGGGCTTAACCTCTTTGTGCCAGTTGTTGGACAAGCTGATAGGCTTTGCCCGAGTTCATTACACTAATGGCCTGTTGTGTATTGGCTTTGAGATCTTCTTGGCCAAAAAGACGCAGCAGCAGCGCCACATTGACAGCGACGGCAGCCAGTTGCGCTGGCGTGCCTTTCCCAGTCAGCAGGTTGGTGATAATGGCGCGATTCTCCGCAGGCTCACCACCTTGAATGGCTTCGAGTGGGTAGCTTTCAACACCAAAATCTTTAGGTGTTAAGGTGTATTCGATGATGTGTCCATCACGAATTTCAGCCACTAAGGTTTCACCATGAATCGCCACTTCATCTAAACCACTGCCATGAACGACCGCTGCACGTTTCAGTCCCATTTGTAACATGGTTTGGGCAATAGGCAGAACCAGTTCTTTACTGTAAACACCCATCAGTTCAATGTTGGGGCGAGCGGGGTTAATCAGCGGCCCTAATATATTGAAGATAGTGCGCGTTTTCATGGTTTGGCGCACGGGCATCGCATGACGCACGCCACCATGATATTGCGGCGCAAATAGGAAAGCGACGCCCAAATCATCGATGGCTTGGCGAGTATTTGCAGCGCTCATTGCAAGGTTAATACCAAATGAATCCAGTAGATCAGAAGAGCCTGATTTGCTCGATACTCCACGATTACCATGTTTGGCAATTTTTACGCCACAGGCAGCAGCAACAAATGCTGCGGTGGTTGAAATATTAAAAGTATTTGAGCCATCACCACCAGTGCCGACTATGTCTGCAAAATCATAGTCTGGCCTTGGAAACGGGGTCGCGTTAGCCAATAATGCTTTGGCTGCGCCAGCAATTTCATCGGGTGTTTCACCTTTGATTTTCAGTGCCGTCAATACCGCTGCCATCAAAATAGAGTCGAGTTCACCACGGATGATGACATCAAACAGTTGCTGGCTTTCTGCTTGCGAGAGCGACTGCTGCGCGTAAAGTTTATTAATGATGTTTTCCATAAAATATCCCTATAAATCCGTTAGTGGGTGCTTTTTTCTAAAGCCCAATCGATCGCATTGGCAAGCAATGCTGCGCCATGAGTAGTCATGATGGACTCTGGATGAAATTGAAAGCCGCACACTTTATCTTGCTCTTGCACCACGGACATCACGAGCCCATCAACCTCTGCCGTGATGGTTAAACTATCCGGAACTTCAGTAGCCACTAGGGAATGATAACGAGCAATGGCTAGTGGTGACGGTAGCTGTTGGTAAATACGATGATGTTGGTGTTCCATCATCGAGATTTTGCCATGGATAATTTCGCCAGCACCCGCGACGGTGCCGCCGTAAGCTTCAACAATCGCTTGGTGACCTAAACAGATGCCAATGATCGGCACTTTGCCCTTAAGGCGTTGGATTAATTGTGGCATGCATCCCGCGTCTGCGGGCGCGCCCGGTCCGGGGGAGAGTAGCAGCAGCGGTTCATCCAATTGAAAGACCGCTTGTTCAATGCTCTGTGCGGCGATGTTGTTGCGATAAACTGTCACCGTATGGCCGAGTGAGCGGAATTGATCAACAAGGTTGTAGGTAAAGGAATCAAAGTTATCGATAAAAATAATGTTGGCCATGTCTGCTACTCCTGATGCGCGGCTTGAATTGCAGAGATCACGGCTTGTGCTTTACCACGTGTCTCGTCAGCTTCCGATTGAGGGTCTGAATCATAAACGACCCCAGCGCCCGCTTGAACTTGCGCAATACCCTGTTCGACATAAGCCGAGCGGATCACGATGCAAGTATCTAAATCGCCTTCCCCGGTAAGGTAGCCTACCGCGCCACCGTAACTGCCACGGCGGGCTTTTTCCACGTTACGGATAAGCTGCATGGCCCGAATTTTCGGCGCACCAGTGAGTGTGCCCATATTCATGCAGGCTTGGTAAGCGTGCAGTGCATCGAGATCGCTTCGGAGTTGACCCACCACGCGAGAAACCAAATGCATAACGTGACTGTAGCGATCCACTTTCAATAAATCAGCGACGTGGCGCGTTCCTGCTTGTGCAATACGCGCGACATCGTTGCGCGCAAGGTCGACCAACATCATGTGTTCAGCGTTCTCTTTTTTGTCGCAACGTAGTTCAAGTTCAATGCGGCTATCTAAATCAAAATCAATTGAACCATCGGCGCGTTTACCACGGCGGCGAGTCCCTGCGATAGGGTAAATCTCAATCTGGTTGGTTTCGGTGGCGTATTTCAATGCGCTTTCAGGAGAAGCGCCAAACAGAGTAAAGCGTTCGTCTTGCATATAAAACATGTAAGGGCTTGGATTGCTCTCTTTCAGTTTTTTATAAGCAGCAAGTGGTGAAGGGCAAGGCAGAGTAAATCGGCGAGAAGGCACCACCTGAAAAACATCGCCTTTCACGACAAATTCTTTTAACGCTTGAACGGTCTTGCAAAACTCTTGGTCAGAAATATTCGTTGTCACGCTTACGTTAGCTACGGTTTTGGCTTGCGGTAGTAATTTGGGTGCGGCACATTGCTGCGCGATCTCTTGTAAACGAGTAATTAATGTTTCGCGCATTGTTGGCGTGGGGTTAAAAACACTGGCTTGCAACTGACAATGCTCAGTTTTATGGTCAATCACTAACAAGGTTTCCGCGATATAAAAAACGTAGTCTGGACACTGATTAGTCGTATCGGCATTTCCTAGCGGTTCGAAGTTGGCCACCAAATCGTAGGCAAATAAACCGCCTAGAAAGAGGGCATGTTTATCGTGATGACGAAGATCGAAACTGTGCTGCACGAGACGTAGTGCATCAAAAGAAGAGGCTTCGCGTAGGCGAGAATCTTCGTCTAGCGTTTCGCATGGTGCTTGAAATTGAAGTGTTAAGGTATTTTGTTGTAACTGATGTTCAATATCCGTTTTAATATTACGCTGTAGATGTTCGATGAGCTGTTGACCATTGTCTGTCAATGCGTGAAAAGTGACAACGTGACCAAAGCAAGTGATGCGCACGGCAGCATCAACCAATAATAGACTTTTGAGATCCTGTTTTGAGTCGATCTCGGCGGATTCTAATAGCAAACAATCTGTTTTTGACTCACATAGCGTATGAAATAGACGTGTTGGATCTTGGGTATAAGGCACGGACATATTGATTACGTCAATTTGGCCTAAGTTTTTAATTTCAATGGTCTTATTCACAAGACCTCCTTGATGAATTTTAATGTTCCTGTCGTCCATACTCGCATAATCCTCTTAGAGACCCAATCATCACTTTGGGGGGGGCGCTGTTTTATTGCGCAATGTAATGTGAGCTATTCGACAAAATAAAAAGCCCGCTCATTGAGGCGGGCTTTGTGAATTCGTGTTCTATTTTAAAAGTACACGGTTGCCCACCAAGAACTTGTCCAAGTGTGCCACCAATTGAGCTCAGATGAAGCTGCGCTTAAATTGTGATTATGGTTTTGGTTAAATTCTTGTAACATGGTCAACCTCAAATACGTGCCTTGCATTTGTGTACTAGTTAACTAGTGCGAGAGTAAAAAGTCAAGCCTAAAAGATGGCCAAAATAAAATTATGAGAATTGATCTACATAGCCACACCACTTCTTCAGATGGCAGGTTATCGCCGCAAGCGTTAATCGATAGGGCGCTAAGCTTTGATATTGAGGTATTGGCGATCACTGATCACGATACGACTGATGCATTAACTATTGCTCATGACTATATTAATCAGCAACAATTACCCATCACCTTGATCGATGGCATCGAGATTTCCACGGTTTGGCAAAATAAAGATATTCATATTGTTGGGCTCAACATCGACTCAAACGCTCAAGCTTTGCAGCAGTTAATTGAGCAGCAAAAGGCACATCGTGTGCAGCGCGCACAATTGATTGCACAACGATTGCAAAAAGTGACACGTGAAGGGGTGTTAGAAGAGGTGCAAGCCATCGCCGGAGAAGCACCGATTACTCGTGCGCATTTCGCAAAATGGCTGGTTGAACAGGGTTTTGCGAAGAACATGCAGCAGGTGTTCAAAAAGTTTCTCACCCGCGATAATCCTGGGTATGTACCACCAAGTTGGTGCTCGATGACCGATGCCGTTGAAGCAATACACGCCGCTGGTGGCCAAGCGGTATTAGCGCATCCTGGACGATATGACTTGACGACCAAGTGGCTCAAGCGCTTAATAACGGCGTTTGTAGAAGCGGGTGGTGACGCTATGGAAGTGGCACAGCCACAACAAGCGCCACAAGAAAGACGTAATTTGGCCGATTATGCCATACAATACAATCTATTAGCTTCTCAAGGCAGTGACTTTCATTACCCCTCACCTTGGATGGAACTGGGGCGAAATCTTTGGTTGCCTTCTGGCGTCGATCCTGTCTGGAAAGATTGGGGTTTAAGCCCCGTAGATAGACTCAATAATGAGGAATTACAATGAGCCAGTTTTTTTACGTTCATCCAGAAAACCCGCAGACTCGCTTGATTACTCAAGCGGTTGCTATTATCCGCAATGGCGGAGTTGTTGTGTACCCAACGGATTCTGGTTATGCACTAGGCTGCCAACTAGAAAATAAACAAGCATTAGAGCGTATTTGCCAAATTCGCCGCCTTGATGATAAGCATAATTTTACCTTGCTGTGTCGTGATTTGTCAGAGCTCTCTTTTTATGCGCGTGTGGATAATACCGCTTTTCGCTTGCTAAAGAATAATACACCTGGCCCTTATACGTTTATTTTCAAAGGGACCAAAGAAGTGCCACGTCGGTTGATGAATGCGAAGCGTAAGACGATCGGTATCCGCGTGCCTAATAACCGTATTGCACTTGATTTACTTGAAGCGTTAGGTGAACCACTAATGTCCACTTCACTTATTTTGCCCGGCAACACCCATACAGAATCGGATCCAGAAGAGATTCGGGATCGCCTTGAACACGCCGTGGATGTCATTTTAAACGGGGGTTATTTAGGTGAACAGCCGACGACAGTGATTGATTTCAGTGAAGATGAGATGGTGGTTGCTCGCGTGGGAGCGGGCGATCCAACACCTTTTGAATAGCTTTTGAGTAGGCCATCAAAACGAGTGCTTTTTGGCGTAGAATTTGAGATACTATGCGGCCGCGATTTTGGGGTCGCATTTTTTCATTCGACGTCTGTGAAGACGACACATAGGTAGATAAATGAGCGAAAAGTTACAAAAAGTTTTAGCACGAGCTGGTCATGGTTCTCGTCGTGAGTTAGAAGCTTTGATTAGAGCAGGACGTGTCAGTGTTAATGGCAAGGTAGCTATGTTGGGCGAGCGTCTAGAAGATGATAACGCAGTTGTGCGTATTGATGGACATGCTGTTTCCGTTAAAGCGCCAGAAGAGGTTATTTGTCGAGTGCTTGCCTACTACAAACCGGAAGGTGAGCTTTGTACACGTCATGATCCAGAAGGTCGTCGGACGGTATTTGATCGTCTACCTAAAATTCGTGGTTCACGTTGGATTTCAGTTGGCCGCTTAGATGCCAACACCTCAGGCTTACTTCTCTTTACTACCGATGGTGAATTGGCTAATCGCCTTATGCACCCAAGCCGTCAAGTAGAACGCGAATATTTAGTGCGTGTTTTTGGCGAAGTGAACGAACAGAAAGTGCGTAACCTCGTTAAAGGGGTTGAGCTAGAAGATGGTTTGGCACGCTTTGAAGATATCGTTTACGCTGGTGGTGAAGGTATGAACCATACTTTCTACGTCGCGATTAACGAAGGCCGTAATCGTGAAGTTCGTCGTCTTTGGGAATCTCAAGATACCACAGTGAGCCGTTTGAAACGCGTTCGTTATGGCGAGATCTATTTGGACAAAAAACTGCCACGCGGCGGTTGGATGGAACTGGATCTTAAAGATGTAAACTATTTACGTGAATTGGTTGAACTGCGTCCTGAAAAAGAGACGATGCTAGATTTGAGCAAAGACAACACTTCACGTACTCGTGAGCGTGCGCGTAGCCAAAAAATTCGCCGTGCCGTTAAGCGCCATGAAGAGCGCGTAACGACGACAGGCAAGCCTAAAAGTCGTACGACCAATGGTACAACGACGAATGGTAAAAAAACTAACGGTACGACAACCAATGGCACAACTACTGGCCGTCGCAAGCCTGCTTCAAGTACCCGTAACAGTGGTGCAGATGGTAGCCGCGGCACTGGTCGGCCTCAAACTGGTAAAGCGAAAGCGCCACGTCGATAAGCGAAACTTTCTCGTTGCCTGTTAATTGATATTAAAATCCCGAGCTAAGCTCGGGATTTTTTCGTTTAAGAGATTGATAATAAACTAAAAATTAAAACAATAGAGTTGGTATTGAGCACTTGTACATGATTGACATCCCTATGTTCATATTTTCTGGTATTTAAGTGAGTAGAGTGAAGAAACAGGCTACATGTGGCATGTATGGTATGGTTGACTAAATTTTAGTGATGCTACAATGTTACGATCATAAGCGGGTAGATTTGGAGTTAGTTAAACATGGATAGAGCAGGCATCTCAGCCGTTAAAGTGACACTTATCTACGCAACATTTGCCGTGCTCTGGATATTATTCTCGGATATGACAGTCGAATTATTGCTAGATAACGCCCAGTTGCGTGCTCTCGCTCAAACCTATAAGGGGTTGATGTTTGTCAGTATTACCGCCTTACTTTTGCTCATGTTGGTGCTTAGAGGTAACCGCTTACTAGAAAAGGCCAATGATATGGACAGCCTCACTGGGCTGCACAGCCTTAGTATGTTTGTGCGCACTCTCAATATAACGATCAAGAAATTAAAGTCTAATGAGCGATTTATTCTTTGTTACCTCGATGTCGACGATTTTAAAAGTATCAACGAAACTCTGGGGTTTGAGCGTGCAGATGCATTTTTGCAGGATTTAGCTCACGATATTAACGAAATGACTTTGCCCGGCTCATTAGTATCGCGCTTACATGCCGATCAGTTTGCCAGTTTTGTAAAGTTGAGTGACGCTGTAGATATGGATTCTCATGTTCGGAGCGTCCAACGTCTGTATACCCATCGGGCCAAGCAACACAATATTGAAACAACTTGCTGCATAGGTGTTGCCATTTACCCAGCCGATGGTATCAGTGCTAGAGAACTGATGGTTTCCGCGACTGAGGCTCTTAATGTTGCAAAGAAACAAAAGAATGCCATTCAGTATCATGACAAAACATTAACAGAAAAAGCGATGCAGCGCCGGCAAATGGTCCTCGACCTGCGCTTAGCGATCGACGACGATAGCTTAACGGTTGTATATCAACCTAAATATGACCTAAAAACATTAACAGTCAACGGTGTCGAAGTACTGATTCGTTGGAACCATCCTGTTAAAGGCGCTATCCCGCCTGATGTTTTTATCCCATTAGCCGAGGACAATGGCTTGACGGGCGCTATCTCCAAATTTGTGGTTGGAAAAGTATCACAGGAGCTGGGGCGTTCAGGAATATTGGGGACACAAATTAAACACGTTGCTGTTAATGTCTCCGCGACTGAGTTCAATAATGCTGATGAGATGTATGAACTCACGCGATTTATTCAGCAGCATGAGAATTTGAACTCATTCATACGCATTGAAATTACGGAAACAGCAACGCTTACCGATATGAAAAAGAGTGTTGAAATTATTTCTAATCTGCAATCTAACGGGATTACTTTTTCCATCGATGATTTTGGCACGGGTTATACGTCACTTGCCATGCTCAAAGATCTTACTGTAGATGAAATCAAAATTGACCGCAGTTTCGTCTCTGAAGTAGAACATGATGATCGCTCAAGAACGATAGTGAATGCCATTATTGCTATGGCGCAAAGTTTTGACATCAATATTGTGGCAGAAGGCGTAGAGACAGCCAACCAATTGAAAATTTTGCAGACAATGGGCTGTCAACAAGTGCAGGGCTACTACCTAGGACACCCAATGCCAGTGGAAGATCTTATTAACCATCTATCTTTGAATATTAATTAAAAATCTCACCTATAAAATGAGTAGTACGCTCAGTACTTATTAAGCTGATGAGGTACGTATTTAGCTAGTTTGGTTGACTGCCGCTTCTTTGCAAGGCCGCTTCTTCACCCTCATGCACTGACTCTCAAAGCAAGAGGGCGAAGATTTTTCATACCAAGCTTCAGTTACCTAATTCAGCATAGTGTTCCTAAAAAAGATAAGTCTCATAACGAGCAAATGACAAACGATGGCTACAAGGTTTGCTGTAGTTGGAAATAGCGGCCTTGTTTGGCCAATAACGCTTGGTGGCTACCGTATTCCACTATTTCACCTTGTTCAATCAGGCAAATAGCATCCATTGTTTCTAACTCGACCAAGCGGTGAGTAATAAAGAGGACCGTTTTATGCGCAAAATGCTGTTGAAATAGAGCCAGAATTTGCTGCTCTGTTTGTTTATCCAAGCCTTCCGTGGGTTCATCGAGTAATAAAATGGAACCGTTATGCAGCAGTGCGCGCGCGATACCGATGCGGCGTTTCTCTCCACCAGAGAGCTGACGGCCGCCGTCACCCAGCCATGCGTCCAAACCTAGATCGTCCAATAGAGTATGTAAACCGACTTGCGTTAAGGCGTGAGCTAACTGTTGATCGTTTGCGCTTGGATTGGCCATCGCGAGGTTGTCTCGCAGCGTGCCATTGAGTACATCTACACGTTGGCTAACCACACTGATGGTTTGGCGAAGTTCGCTCTCATTCCACGCTGTTAAGTGGGTACCTGCAATGGAGACGCTGCCTTGCTGTGGATCCCAATAGCGTGACAGCAATTGCATTAAGGTTGATTTGCCAGAGCCTGTTTGCCCCACTATCGCAACGCGATGCCCTGCGGGAATATGGAGATTAACACCGCGTAACACATCTTGGCTGCTGTCAGGATAGTGAAAGGTTACGTCTGAAAATTCAATATCGAATTGACCTGAGTGCTGAGTTAAAGCGGTAGGAAATTGGACTTCAGGCTCAGCCAGAATAATATCGTTGAGGCGGCGAGCAGAAGTGAGTGTTTGCCCTAAATGTTGAAATGCACCAGCAATCGGCATCAGCAGCTCAAAACTTGCCATAGTTGCAAAAGCCACCAGTGCAATCATCGGGTCGGGTTGATTACCTGCCACACCATCGGCGGCAAGCCAGATCACTAACACAAGCGTCCAGCCATTAGCGAGCATGAGCAGTGCTTGTGCAAGGCCAGAAAAATGAGCGTTAGCCAATTGATTGACCAGCAATTTTTGCTGCGCTCTAAGAATCGCTTCACGGTAACGGTTTTCTGCACCAAACAGGGTCAATTCACTGTAGCCTTGCAACCAGTCAAGCGTTGCAATACGCAAATCCGCCTTGTGCTGGGTGAGCTCGGCACCATTACGCTGACCCAGTTTATAAAAGAGGACAGGCCACACGAGCAGTAGCGTCAGAAGAATTGCACCAAGGGTTAAGCCAATGGCAGGGTCGAACCAACATAAGAATGCCGTTAACGCACTAATGCCCAGTACACCCACGGTTACTGGGCTGATTAAGCGTAAATAGACGTGATCCATAGCATCGATATCTGCCACTAGACGGTTGAGTAAATCAGCGTCTCGGAGGTTTGACACACGTCCTGGGATCAGTGGCGCGAGTTTTTGGAAGAAGAAAATACGCAGATCCGTCAGCAGCTTGAATGTAGCATTATGGCTGACAACACGCTCACCCCAACGTCCTGCAGTGCGTCCCATGGCAAACCCACGTACAAACGCGCCCGGTAGCATGTAGTTGAATGTTTCACGAGCAATGGTTAAGCCAGCAATGGCCGCTACGGATAAAAACCAGCCGGATAAGGTCAGTAGACCAATCGAGGCAAACAGGGTTAAAAAGGCCAGCAGCATACCGAGAGATAAACCAAACCAGTGCTTTTTATACAATTTAAGGTAAGGGATGAGATCACGCATCAAGGTTCCCCTTATTGGCTTCATCAAGCGCTTGATTAGCTTGTAACATATCGGAAAACAGGCCCTTTTGCTGGCTGAGTGTGTTGTAATCGCCTGTTTGAACTATCGCCCCATTTTGCATCACCAAAATCTGTTGTACCGATTTTAATGGTGCTAATTGGTGCGTCACGATTAAAGCGGTGTGGTGTTGAATTTGGCGGTTCAAACCTTGCATCACTAACTGTTCGCTGCGTGCATCTAAGCTGGCGGTTGGTTCATCAAGTAGCCAAAAATTGCCGTTTTGTAGCAGCGCGCGAGCAAGTGCAATTCGCTGAGCTTGTCCGACAGATAATCCACCAGATCGATCGGTGATGGCGTAATCCAAACCATGTTTGTCGACAAATTCAGCCGCATAGGCATTATCTAAAGCCGAATGAAGCGCTTCGTCACTCATGTCATGCTTACCGAGGCTGATATTCTCAACGATGGTTCCGTGCACCAATAGTGGGTTTTGCCCAACCCAACTGATCTGCTTACGCCAGCTGGTATGCTCAAGATCGCTCAGTTCTATACCATTGATTTTCAAACTGCCTTGGTAAGGCATGAAGCCTAAAATGGCGTTTACTAAGCTGGTTTTACCTGCACCGCTTGGCCCGACAAGCGCAGTGGTTGAATGGTTATCTAACGTAAATGAAATTGGACCGACCAAGCGTTTTCCTTCTGGGCTAAACACTTCGAGATCTTGCGCTACAATGTCAATCTGCTGTGCACCATCGAGCGAGATAGATCCTGATTTCACCTTGCTGATGTCTGTTTCCAAAAACTCGACAATGCTTTCAGCCGCGCCGACAGCTTGTTGTTTGGCGTGATAAAAGGTGCCCAAATCACGTAATGGTTGATAAAACTCAGGCGCAAGGATCAAGATAAATAGGCCGGAAAATAGAGTTACGGCTGTACCGTAGTAGCCGAAATTCAACTCGCCAATAAAGCTAAAACCAAAGTAAACGGCGGTTATGGCGATCGATATCGAGGTGAAAAATTCTAACACTGCTGATGATAGAAAGGCGATTTTCAATACATCCATTGTGCGAGTGCGAAAGACTTCAGAAGCGCCTTTAAGCTGATCGGCTTCGGCTTGTGTGCGGTTGAATAGGCGTATTGTGGTCATCGACTGCAGGCGATCATAAAAGTGACCAGATAACCGCTGCAGAGCTTTGAAATTTTTACGATTAGCATCGGCCGCTTTCATACCGACTAAGGCCATAAACAGCGGCACTAAGGGGGCGGTGATTAAGAAGATCAAACCCGCCGCCCAGTTGACGGGAAAGACCACAATCAAAATCATAAACGGGATCAACACAGATAATGACATCTGCGGTAAATAGCGCGCAAAAAAGTCCTGCATGTTTTCGACTTGTTCAAGCAGTAATGTTGCCCATGCACCGGCAGGCTTACCTTTAATGTAAGCAGGGCCCAACTCGCGAACTTTATCCAGTATTAACTGACGGATATAAATGCGGATCTGCTCTCCGCAGCGAAAACCCGCAATTTCACGCCCCCATGCGCACGCGGCACGTGCGGCAATCGTCACCACCAAACCAAGAAAATAGGGAATGAGCTCTGCTTTATCAACTTGTTCAATAATCAGTTGATGCAGAATGGAGGCGAGGAGTGCGGCCTGAGCCAGCAAAAACACACTTGATAATACGCCAAGGCCAACAGCAATCATTAACCAGCGTTTTGCCAGTTTACTTTGCTGTTTGAGCCAATTATTCAAGCTACGTTGCTTTTTCTTATCCATTTCGAAGGCTTAATGAGAATTATTATGTAAACGGAAGGGCGGTAGTATACAAAATAAAGCCCGATGGATATACCACCGGGCTGTAGGGTTTTGTTATAAAACTGGAAAATAACCTTTTGCTTACTTGTCGTTCAAGCCTACTTATCGTTCAAGCTATCTAGGTAACGTTCCGCATCTAAGGCGGCCATACAACCTGTTCCTGCCGAAGTGATCGCTTGGCGATAGTTGTGATCCATCACATCACCAGCAGCAAACACACCTTCAATGCTAGTTTGAGTTGCATTACCGTCAAGACCAGACTTGACGACGATATAACCCTCTTTCATCTCTAGCTTACCAGCAAACATGTCGGTATTCGGTTTGTGACCAATCGCGATAAAGACGCCCATCACGTCCAGATCTTCTGTCGTTTCTGATTGGGTGTGTTTCATACGAACACCCGTCACGCCAGTCTCATCACCTAAGACTTCCTCTAAGGTACGGTCAGTGTGCAGCACTATATTGCCGCTTGCGACTTTATCCATCAGACGGTTAATCAGAATTTTTTCTGCGCGGAACGAATCACGGCGGTGGATGAGGTGAACTTGTGCCGCAATATTAGATAGATAAAGCGCTTCTTCCACCGCGGTATTGCCGCCACCTACAACGGCCACTTTTTGGTTACGATAGAAAAAACCATCGCAAGTAGCACAAGCGGAAACTCCTCGTCCTTTAAAGGCTTCTTCTGAATCTAAACCTAGGTAACGTGCGGATGCACCTGTTGAAATGATCAGAGCATCGCAGCTATATTCTGCACTATCGCCTTTAAGGCGGAATGGCCGCTGTGAAAAATCAACTTCATTAATATGATCAAACACAATCTCGGTTTCGAAGCGCTCGGCATGCTCTTTCATTCGCTCCATTAAAGCAGGGCCCGTGAGGCCTTCGGCGTCTCCTGGCCAGTTTTCTACTTCTGTAGTGGTCGTTAACTGACCACCTTGCTGCATACCGGTAACGAGAACTGGATTAAGGTTAGCGCGAGCTGCGTAAACGGCTGCCGTATAACCAGCCGGGCCAGAACCAAGAATAAGAAGTTTGCAATGTTTCACGTTGCTCATGGGGACTCCAGTATCGAAAATGCTCGAAAATTTAACACGATTGTAGGGAATATCTCGAGTCAATTAAAGCGATTACATGGGCTAGCTTAGAAATAATCGTTATATAGCCAAACTAAGCAATGATGGGACTTGGCTAATAAGTCAGCCAACGTGTTTTTAAGCAATTTCGGCCGCTGGCTTTAGCCGCATAAAGTAGTTGGTCGACTTCTTCACACAATGCTTGGAGGTCTAAATCAGTATTTGTTGCGGTCAACACGCCAAAACTCGAAGTGACGGATACCGATTCTCGTGATTCGGTTACAAAATGGTGATCTTCAATTTTTCGGCGCAAGGTTTCGGCAATTTCGCTAGCGATGCTTAAGTCAGTGTCGGGTAGTAAGATGAGAAACTCTTCCCCACCGTAGCGAGCGACAACATCGGAAGAGCGTACCGATGACTTAAAGATAGCCGCAATTTCCACTAATACTTGATCGCCGAAGGCGTGACCATAAGTGTCATTAATGACTTTAAAATAATCAATATCGGTCAAAATAAGGCTAATCGGTTTTGCATCTTCATTGTGTTGGATTTGTTCGTCTAATTGCGCTGAGTCGAATGGTTCGGCGTTTTTTTTAGGTGAAGATTGACCTTTGAACCAAGTCTGTTGCCACATCAAAATCCGTTGTGCGAGTTTAATAAGCGCTTCGCTACTATTTTGGTAAGATTTGGATTGATGTTTTGCAAATCGTTCTTCCATGTAGCGTCGATTATACAAGCCAGTCAAGGTGTCCGTTTTGGCAAGCATGCCCATTTTGATGCGAGAGCGGTTGGCCCAGATAAATATGACCAATAATCCGATTAATGCAAGAGCAAGGAAAAAGACGATTTCACCTAATAGATGAAACGTTTTCTGATGGTTTTCAATCTCTAGCTTTTGAAGTACGTTGTTCCAGTTTAGATCCTGATTTTCATATTGTAGACGCTCAAGATCAAACAACATTTGTTGTCTCTGTAAGTTCTCTATCTGTTCAACATTGCGAAGTGTGAGCGAACGTAAATGATAAAAATCATAAGTTTCATAGGCTTGTTTGTAGTTATTTTGCCCAGCATAAGCCTGTGCTGCCACTTTTAACAACTCTATCTGTTGAATAAGTAGATTTGATCTTTGTTTGATATGCGCAATGAGTGGTTCTACAAATTCAATCACTTCACCGTAGCGTTTTTGTTCCAATAGATCTTGTGTTTGTAATAGCTGAAAAGTGGCAAGGTAGCCTGGTTGGCTTTCTCGGTACTGCAGTTCCTCCGCTTTTTTCAAGAAAAAGCGCATTTGATCACGGTTGTTGGTATCTCGATAAAGCCGTGCAAGTTCAATGTTAATACGAAAGCGATGTCGCCCGTCACCCAGTATTTGTGCCAGCTTGAGTGCTGTTTTATAGGTTTCGATCGCCGCCGTGATTTGATTACGTGACTCTTGCAACTTAGAGATGTCGAGTAAGCTAACCAACTGGCTATAGGACATTTTACGCTGCTTGAAGTAACTGTAGGAATTTTCAAGTAACAGCTGTGAACGATCAAAATCTTGTAGCTGAACCAGTATTTGACCTAGACCGTGAGATATTCTCTCCATTAACTCTTTGTTATCTATTGATTTTGCTGTATCAATTGAGGTCATTATTGCGGCGTACGATTTTTTAAACTCGCCTTGCTCTTGGTAATAGAGGCTTTTAGCTAGTAATACTTCTGATTCGATTTGTGCATTGTGATCGTTTCCTGCTTCAACTAACAGTGCGTCAAGTTTCGGCAACACGTCGACTTTTTGGTGCCGTAAAGCTTGAATCTCTCTTAGTTTGAGAGTGAGCGTTTCAACGTTGGTGTGTTCTGTTCGCTTTAATCCTAATTGTGCCGCTTCTAAGCTCCTATCATATTCCTCTAGTAGCCCATATACAGTGGCTTTGGCCAAATAGTAACGTACAACGAGAGCGGAAGGCTGTGACAATATGATGTAGTCTTCTTCTAGTTCACTAATTTGTGCTTTTGCCTTGATCGGTAGTGAATAGGTGATCTGCTCAATGCCCTCCAATGCTTGGAGAAATTTATCTTTAGGATCCATAGCCGCATAGGCATTGATTACACTGAAACCTAATGCGATGAAAGTCCACAGTGTGACTTTAATACTAGAGTTCACGAGTTGAGGATCTCCTTATCAGCTGAGCGATGTTTCAACTAAGTCTTAATAGTCAAATATATCAATTAGTTTGATGATCTAGTATTAACTTTAGTCTAATTTTTGGCATGGCTTACTACTTAAATGGTGCTAATTTCGAGTTGATGAGATGCTATATGGCTCATGGATTAATACTTGCTAAATTTAGTCGAATCGAGCTGATAAATTAGTTACTGATATTTCCTTTAAACCCGCCCATGGTCTACATACCATTCCTACATCATCCTAATGTTGGTAATTCATTGTTTTTAAAAGCTTATTAACCTTGAAGTAGTGAGCTTGTCTAAAAATCGCTATGTGTCATGCTCGCTATTGGATGTTAATTCTTATTTTTGTGATTATTTAAGTATTAAATTTTATATTGCTAGTCACATACAGATATAACATTCATTTTTACTTGAATGTGCAATATTAGTGCGTATCCTTAATGTAAATTAATTGTTAATTTAATGTGTCCAATCATTTAATTAAGGAGCTGGTGATGTTAGCTGTACACGAAAACACTTTACAGATTACGCAATTAAGTCAAAAAGCGATTCAACAACTTGCTCCCTCCTTTGCGCAATTACCACATACGGAGCATGCTGATGGTCAGTATCGTTTACGGCGCTACTCTGTGGTTCAATTTAACAAAGGGAAAGTCGAGGCGTTGGACAAGCATGACTTTATGCAAACCGATCAAATCAATCATTTTCAAGGCAACATTAAGCGTCATTTCGATCCTATTTTACCCTCCACGCTACAAAGTGAAGGGATGAGAGAAGTGTGCGAGGTGTTTGTGAGTATGAATGGTCTGCCTAATGGGCAAGAGATTGAAATCCATCAGATCCGAATTGCTGCTGTGTTTGATGAGACGCAAGTCGCGCCAGAAGGTGTCCATCAAGATGGTTTTGATCATATTGCGTTGGTGGGGGTGAATCGCCACAACATCGTCGGCGGTGAAATTATGCTTTATCAAGACTGCCATGAAGCCCCTTTCTTTCGGAAAGTGTTAGAAAATGGTGAGATTGCGATGCTCGCGGACAGTAAGTTATGGCATAACGCTTGCCCTATTCGCTCGATTGAGCATGGGCAAGAAGGTCATATGGATGTTTTTGTGTTAACCGCTAAGGATGGCCGAAATGATCTTCACTCCTGAAAAAGTGCGTACGCAGTTTAGTGCTTTGTCGCAAAAATATCATGGTAAGTCAGTGAGTTTCTTAGATGGTCCAGGTGGCTCGCAAGTACCTAAGTCGGTAATAGAAAAAATGAGTGAATATCTGGGCCATTTTAACTCTAATTTGGGCGGACACTATTTTTCAAGCCAAATCACCACTGATTTAATGCAGCAGGCTCGTGAGTCGGTGCAAGCACTTCTGAACGCTGAGTCATCAGGAAATATTGTATTTGGCGCGAATATGACCTCGTTGACTTTTCAGCTAAGTCGAGCCATTAGCCGAGATTGGCAAGCGGGCGATGAAGTGATTGTTACTGCGCTTGACCATTACTCCAATGTCTCCAGTTGGCAGCAAGCGGCGCAGGATAAGCACGTTACAGTGCACCAGGTAAAGGTGAACCAACAAGATTGTACTTTGGATATTGAGCACTTACTGTCATTGCTCAATCCTAAAACAAAGCTGGTCGCGGTCACTTATGCTTCGAATACCACAGGATCTATTGTCGATGTTAAACGCATTGTGGATGCGGCGCATCAAGTCGGCGCGATGGTGTATGTGGATGCCGTTCACTATGCTCCGCACCATTTGATTGATGTACAAGAATTAGGCTGTGATTTTTTAACCTGTTCGGCATATAAGTTTTTTGGTCCACACGTTGGTATCGCTTATATCGCTTCGCAGTGGTTACATGCACTTAAACCCTACAAAGTTGAACCAGCAACCAATATTGGTCCGGGACGTTTTGAAACCGGTACACAGAGTTTTGAAGGTTTGGCCGGCGTGATTGCTACAGTGGAATATTTGGCGCAATGGGGAGACGAGAGTGGCTCGTTAAGAGAGCGTTTGAGCGATAGTTTCATTCAATACAACCAGCATGAACGCCAATTGAGTGAGTATTTTCTGTATAAACTTAAAGGATTGAGTTCGGCTAAGCTCTATGGCCTGACCAAGGCTAACAGTGAACTACGTACACCGACCTTTGCCATTCGCTTAGCTAATCACCACCCAGAATTTGTGGCCAAAACATTGGGCGAGCATAATATTTGTGTGTGGAATGGGCATTTCTATGCGCTTGGTTTAGTGCGTCAGTTAGATCTTGAAAACAGCGGTGGAGTTGTCCGTATCGGTTTTATGCACTACAACACGCGCAGTGAAATTGACGCTTTGTTTGATGTCTTATCCACATTAGCGTAACCAAAGTGGCCCGGAAATCTGTCGAAGGAAAGGTTTCTGGGGCGCAGTGCCTCTTTTAGCTTTCATCTTCGGTTGGCTCTAAGGGTAACTCTTCGATCACAATTGGCTCTTTGGGACCTAAAAATTTAGGTTGAGTATTCGTGATATAGAGATCTAAGAATGCTTTCGTACGAGCAAAGACCTCACGCAGCCTCACTTTAAAACCAGAACGAGTTGTTGGCCCTGCAACCGCTAAACACTGAGCATTAATGTTATGGTAGTTGGCAATAAAGAGTGCTCGCTCACAATGAAATTGTTGAGAAATGATCAAAAAATTGTCGGTTTCGAAGATACGTTTTGCGCGAACAATGGAGTCCAAAGTACGAAACCCTGCATAATCTAAGTAAATATGTTCGCTCGGGATCCCAGCGCGCAGCAGATCGCGTTTCATCGTCCACGGTTCATTGTACGAACGGTGAGCATTATCACCACTGAGTAAAAACCCTTTTACCTTGCCTTGCTCATACAAAGCGATCGCGGCTTCAATTCGGTGGGTATAGTAGTCATTGAGCGTTTTACCCAAGTACTTACTGGTTCCAAGTACAACAGCGACTTGGAATTGACCGACTTGATTTTGCTCGGTGACGATTTGTTTTTCGGCTTGCCAACTGACCCAGCGATCAATGCCAAGCACAAAAAGGCTTGAAATGAACAACAGTACAGACACGTAGCGAAGCAGCGTGTGAACCCGCTTTTTCCAAACAGGGCGAGAGTGATTTGAAGATGAAAATTTTAACACTAAATTTGACGGTTCCTTTGTGCCCAGATCCCGATAGCAATAAAGCAGAGCATAATAATGCTAAACATCATGCCTGATTCTAACTGCGAAAGTGTCCGAGCAAGGTAAGGGCTCGCTTTGATGATCACCAAACCGTAGCCGAAAGCGTTAATCAATATAAACGTAAATGTGCGAACGACAAAGTGTTGGTTGCGCATTAGCTTGCGCATCGCGGCGTTAATCTCCCCACCGAGCATCACGAGCAAACAAGCGATCAATGCGGTTGATATCTCCGTTAAATACGGTGATAAGTAATGCCCTGCGGGCGCTAAAAAGTTCATCATATTGACTCACAGAAAAAGCCCCTAAACATCAGCCGAAGCTTAGGGGACAGCAGAGTAGTAGCTTAGAAAGCAGTGCGTTTGTAGCGGCGGTATACTGGCTGCCAAAAATGCTGCTCAATGGCGGTTTCTAACACATCATCTGGGATCTCCAGTGCAACGCCTTGCTCAATTGCTTTTTTCGCTACCGCAAACGCAATTTTCTTGGAAACGGAGTGAATGGCTTCCAGTGGTGGAAGTAACGCACCATGCCCATTAAGCGCCAGAGGTGAACAGTTGGCGAGTGCGCGGCTTGATTCCATCAGCATCTCATCAGTAACTCGACGTGCATTGACCGCCAGTACGCCTAAGCCGATACCAGGGAAAATATAGCTATTGTTGCATTGCGCAATTGGGTAGGTTTTACCGTTATGCAACACGGGAGCAAACGGGCTGCCTGTGGCGACGAGTGCTTCACCGTTGGTCCAACGGATAATGTCATTGGGCGTCGCTTCAACACGGCTGGTTGGGTTCGATAGTGGGAAAATAATCGGGCGTGGGCAGTGTTTGTGCATCTCAGTGATAATCTCTTCACTGAATAATCCCGGAGCCCCAGAAACACCGACCAACACCGTTGGCTTGCCATTTCTCATTACTTCCAATAATGAGAAACCATTACCTTCTGTGTTCCAATCATGTGTGTCTTTGTTTTTTTGCACTAGGCGCTGTTGGAAATCAAGTAGGTTAGGCATTCCTTCTTGCAGCAGACCCCAGCGGTCAACCATATAGACTTGAGAACGAGCTTGAGCATCTGAAATACCTTCTGACACCATTTGCGCGATGATTGCTTCGGCAATACCACAGCCTGCAGAGCCCGCACCAAGAAAAGCGATACGTTGCTCGGAGAGTTGACTGCCTGCGGCTTTGCATGCGGCCAATAGCGAACCTACAGTCACCGCCGCAGTGCCTTGAATGTCATCGTTAAAACAACCAATACGGTTTTTATAACGTTCTAATAGTGGCATTGCGTTCTTTTGCGCAAAATCTTCAAATTGGATCAATGCATCAGGCCAGCGACGTTGCACCGCTTGGATGAACTCTTCTACAAATGCATCATATTCGGCCCCGGTAATCCGAGGGTGACGCCAGCCCATGTACATCGGGTCAGCCAAGCGCTGTGGGTTATTGGTTCCAACATCGAGCACGACCGGTAAAGTATAAGCAGGGCTAATACCACCACATGCGGTATAAAGTGCCAGTTTGCCGATAGGAATACCCATGCCACCAATTCCTTGGTCGCCCAAGCCGAGAATGCGTTCACCATCGGTCACTACGATAACTTTTACGTTATGGTTCGCTGCATTATTGAGTAAGTCATCGATGCGATCTCGATTCGGAAAGGAAATGAACAGACCGCGGCCGCGACGATAAATATTTGAAAAGTTTTCACACGCGGCACCCACCGTTGGTGTGTAGATGATGGGCATCATCTCAGTGATGTGGTTTTGTACTAAACGATAGAATAAGGTTTCGTTAGTATCTTGAATATTACGCAGATAGATATGCTTATCCATATCACTTTCAAAGCTGCAGTATTGTTGGTATGCGCGAACAACTTGTTCTTGTATCGTTTCCGTCGTTTCAGGAAGCAGGCCTTCTAAGTTGAAGGAACTGCGCTCTTCAGCACAAAATGCACTGCCTTTATTGAGCAAAGGCGTGCTGAGTAGAGCTGGGCCCGCATAGGGAATATAAAGAGGGCGTTTATCATTATTCATTGTCGGCCTATTTTAGGGTAGAAGGGAACTCAAAAATGATAACGGTTTACTCATGAGATTGTAAATAGACGAGCGGCGACACATGGCACAGAATACTGAAGAATGCCGATAAAAACGGTAGAATTCTCCGTGTTAATTGCTGAGGGCATCAATGTACACATTTTTGTCTATTGGTCTCCTTAAGCAGAGATTTCAAAAGTAGTGTTGAGCGATGATCACTTTAAGTGATAAAGCGACTTTTTGTTCACGGTTTGAAATATTAATCAATCAGACACATATGTCAGTAAGTCTGTTTATGCCTTGTTACAAACCTGGTTTTGATATAGCCAATCTATTCGGTTTTAAGGCATAAAAGACTGTTTTTTTATATCCTATTGCTATATGAACAATCATGGATGATATTGAGTACAGTGTGCTGCCAATTTGTCGGGGGACAAAATGAATACACAAGAAAGGAGACGGGTGGTGTTTGATTACACTACATTTCTTGGTGCGTCATGTAATAAGAAATGGACATTCCTCGAAGCCATGACGTCATTTGCACCGATTTTTGGTACGGTATGGAAAGACAGCATTAAAGAATTATCAAGCCCAGAGGATCGCCTATGGGAAATGGCGTTGAAGTCGTTATCAACACGCCGTAGTGATGAAGCGAATTTAATTTCACTAGTGAGATTGGCGAAATTAGAGGGGATTGAAGAGCTAAAATTAGTGATGCCGTATGCGTTGGATTCTGAACAGATCCAATTGATTCAAAATAAAAGCCAATCTTTGATAAAAAATACAAAACCAGACGAATTTATTATCACCCTGTAAGGGTATAAACAGATAACGGGGCATATTTAATGCCCCGTTATTGTTGAGTGCTAGTCAATCAAGCCATATTGAGAACGCAGGATCGTAATGATCTCTTGCTTTGGGTTTTGGCTTAATACGATCGGTTGGCCAACAATTTTCTCTGCAATCGCAAGATAGGTATTGGAAATATCTATTAATGCAGCCAAAGGCAGCGCATTATCACGTGCAAGCGCTTCTCGCTCAGCCATCCGTTCTTTGTTGAGTAAAATATCTGGGTCAGGGAAGTAGTTGAGCAAGAATTGACGAAAACCTTCTTTCGAATTTTCCACAATACGTCCTTGCTGATAGGAAGCGCTGTCCCAGATGCGAGAAGAGTCCGGCGTACCTACTTCATCCATATAAATGAGTTTCTCAACGCCGTTGGCATCGGTGACATAACCAAACTCAAACTTGGTATCGACGAAGATTTGCTCTACTTGGCAGAGTGCATGGCTAATGACGCTGAAGCCTTCTTTTAATAGCTTTTCATACAAGGCAATATCTTCGACACGACTGAAGTTAAAAGCGGCAAAATTCTTTTCAATATTATGACGTGAGATATTGACATCATCGGCTTCTGCAACACCGGGAATGCCTTTTAAGATGCCTTTGGTTGATGGTGTAATGAGCAGTTCTGGCAGTTTTTTATCTTTCTGCAAGCTTTCTGGTAATTGAATACCACAAAAATCTCGTTCACCTTTTTCGTAAGCACGCCACATTGAACCGGTAATATACTGGCGACAAATCGCTTCAATTTTGATTGGCTTGGCTTTTTGCACAATCCATACAAAAGGATGGGGAATATCTAAAATATGGCTATCGGCTAACCCGCTCTCTTGAAATAGCTTAAACCAGTGGTTTGAAATCGCGTTCAATGCCGCGCCCTTACCCGGTACACCTTTGATGCCACCTTCGGCATGCCAGATACAATCAAAAGCGGAAATACGGTCACTGATTACCATAATGGCTAAAGGTGCATCAGGAGCAACGTTGTAACCTTTTTCTTTGATCAAACGCTGGCTATCTTCTGGAGTTAGCCAATAAACAGAGCGAACTTTGCCGCTATGAACAGGTTGGTGAGTGCGAATTGGGAGGTCGTCATTGACGGCAAGGATTTGATCAGCAAGGCTCATTTAGACATTCCTATCTTTTTCAAACGTCATACAGAGAAGATATCGCTTAGCTCAACGCTAGTAAGGATATCGATAAACTGTGCGCATCATACCAGAACTATTTTCTGCTGCCAGATAAAAAGCAAACGATTGCCTTTTGTTTGGAAAATTAAGCAGTGGTGAGTTGAACTCAGGAGAAAAGATGCAGTTCTGAGCCGATAAAGCGGCAAACATTGAGATAAAAGCGAAGTAAATAGAGGGGCGATGGCTCGCCCAAAGCCACACATGTGACTTTTGGCGAGTAGCACTGAGGATTATTAGGTTTAACTGAGTAAAATTAAAATAGTTCCTGTCAGTGTCATCAGTATATTGGCGATAGCATAGGTGCCAGCATAACCCAATGCGGGAATGGTCGATTTTGCGTAGTCGTTAACGATATCCATCGCTGGTGCGCAAGTTCGTGCCCCGATAATCGCACCAAATAGAAGCGCGCGGTTCATTTTCAAAATGTACGCACCGACCAAATAGGCAAAGACGACTGGCACCACGCTGACTAAAAATGCAAGGCCGATCACTTGTACGCCCACTTCTGAGAGGTGCTGGAACATTTTCCCGCCAGCACTTAAGCCAATGCCTACCATAAAGAACATCAAACCTAGGTCTTTCACCATATTTAATGCCCCTTGTGGTACATAGCCGAAAGTGGGGTGATTGGCTCGTAAAAAGCCAAGCATAATACCAGAAAGCAGTAGCCCAACCGCGTTGCCTAAACCGAAGGAGACTTGTCCAAAGGTCATGGTGATCAAACCAAATAAAATGCCGAGAATAAAGAAGCTACAAAAGGCGAGTAAATCGGCCATTTGACTATGGATAGAGATGAAACCGATTTTATCGGCCAAGCCTTGAACACGGCTTTTTTCACCACTGACTTGCAGTACATCGCCTTTGGCAAGCACAATGTCTAAGTCCATTGGCATTTCAATTTGTGCGCGTATCACTCGGTTCAGGAAACAACCATATTCGGATAAATTCAGATCCGATAGGCGTTTACCGGCAATACTGTCACTTTTTACGACGATTTCCTCTTCAGAGATGCGCAAATCAAGCAAGTTGCGATCAAACACCTCTTTGCCATTTCGAAAGCTAGGGTCTAGCCTTGCATGGCTGTCAGGGAAGCCGACCAGTGCAATTTCATCCCCTTCTTGCAAGATGGCGTCACCGTCAGGATGGGCAAGAATGCCATTACGTCGAATGCGTTCAATATAACAACCGGTTTGGCGATAAATACCAAGCTCACGTAAATTGCGCCCATCAATCCAGTTGATCAACTCTTGACCAACACGATAGGCACGGATGATGGGTAAATAGACTTTGCGTTGACCGCTACCACCTAATCCACGCTCTTGAGCAATCTGTTGAGCAGAATCAGAGAGGTTTTGTTTTTGCAACTTAGGCAGCAATTTGGCAAACATGATCATGCTGATGAGGCCAATTAGATAAGCCATCGCATAACCCACCGAAACATTATCTAAAATAAGGGATAAATCCATATTTCTTGGAATGGTGGCTAGCCCGGAGTTTAACGCATCTTGTGCGCCTACTAATACGGGGGTGGAGGTTAATGCACCTGCCATCATACCAGCAGCTAAGCCAAAATCGAGGCCGAGATAATAACTGCCAAAATAAGTAATCCAAGTGGCGGTAATGAGCACCACTAAACTTAAGATGAGATAATGTTTTCCGTCACGGAAAAATATGCCAAAAAAGTTAGGGCCAGCTTCAATGCCGACACAGTAAATGAACAGCATGAAACCTATGGTTAAGGCTTCAGCATTGAAGGAAAAACCAAGGTGCCCCATGATGAGTGATGTAATTAACACCCCAATAGAGTTGCCCAGTTGTAAGCTACCAAAACGAATTTTGCCAAAACCAAGGCCAATCGCTAAGACAACAAAAATAAGAAGAATAGGGTTCTGATCAAGCAAAAGTACGACGTCGATATTCACGGCTCAACTCGTTATGTGTGCCAAGTGGGGTAGGTAAAGTGTGGGAATTGTATCTGAATATTGCAAAAAGATAAGTGAAATTTGTGACAATTGACATTTCATTGACTTAATTTGAGAGAAAGAGCCATTTATCTATAAATAGCAAAAACCCGCTAAAAATCAGCGGGTTTTTATGTTTCTTGGTTTTATTCGTCGAATAAGCCTAAATGTTCTTTCGCATAAGCTTCGAAATCAGTGCAACCACCGATGTGTTCTTGATCAATAAAGATTTGTGGCACAGTTTCAACTGGTTTACCCACTGTCTTTTCTAAATCAGCTTTGCTGATGCCTTCCGCGTGAATATCGACATAACGGTAGTTAAAATCATCGCGTTTTAATTTCAATGTTTCAGCGTGTTCTTTTGCGCGAACACAGTAGGGGCAACCAGGGCGGCCAAAAATAACAACGAACATAGCTTTCTCCTTCATTCTTGTTGCATGCAACTATGCCCGATCCAAGGTCGGAAATAAAGTGGCATTCACCAGTTACTTCAATAGGTAAAAGCTATTGCTTATTCCTTAATCAAAGCAAGCTTACCTCTCGATGGTGTTGGGAATAGATCAATAATGGCTTGGCTGTGACATGCCGCATAAACTTGTGTTTTTTATATGGTTATTTGCTCCACATTGCACTGCATCAAAAAATTTTTTTAACGATAGGTGCACTCTAAACAGAGCTAATCTAGATGAGAGAAAAGGGAGTTATTCATGTTCCAATTTATGACGGCGACGCGGATCATTTTTGGAGAAGGAGCGTTATTGAATTCACTTTCTGTTCTCAACCAATATGGCTATAGCGTACTGCTGGTTTCGGGAAAAGAACAACAACGAGCTTCCCCTATTGTTCAATACCTGAAAATGCAGAATATGCGCTATCAGCATGTAGCTATTGTTGGTGAACCTAATATTACCATGGTGGAGGAAACGGCCATTTTAGGCCGACGTTTTCAACCGGACATGGTCGTTGCTATTGGTGGCGGTAGTGTGATTGATATGGGCAAGGCACTCGCGGCAATCATTCCTAACCAAGGTAACGTTTATGATTATGTGGAAGTGGTTGGCCGAAATGTGCCGTTAAAGACAAAACCGTTGCCATTTATTGCTATTCCAACCACCGCCAGTACGGGATCCGAAGTCACGCGTAATGCTGTGTTGAAATCGGGACAAGACAAAGTAAAAGTAAGCTTGCGCAGCCCAGATATGCTGGCAGATGTTGCGATTGTTGACCCCACGTTGACCCATGGTACCGACAGTTACACCTCTGGCAGAGGCGCAATGGATGCTTTTACGCATTTAATGGAAGCCTATGTGTGTGGTGAACCCAATCCACTCACCGATATGGTGTGTGAAGAGGGGTTGCGCAAACTCAGTCGTTCTATATTGCCAGCGTGTCGAAAAGATGATCATAAAGCGCGAGCGGATCTCTCTTTTGCAGCAATGCTTGGAGGAATGGCAATTACCAATGCAAAGCTTGGCGCTGCACATGGCTTGGCATCGGCATTGGGAGGAAAACTTGATGCCCCACACAGCGTGATCACGGCGCGTTTAGCCCCTCATGTTATGCGAGAAAACATTCGAGCAGCGCAAAAAGCAGGGCGAAATGATGTACTTACACGTTATAAAAAAATAGCTCAAATTGTGACTGGCAGAACAAATGTTCACGTTGAAGATGGCGTGCTGTGGGTGAAAATGATGTTAGATAAGTTGCAACTGCCTAAACTCAACCAGTTTGGTGTGTGCAATACGTCGTTTGAGCGCGTGGCGTTAGATGCTTTAAAGTCGGTCGCGATTAAAGGTAACCCTTTGCCTTTAACACAAGAAAGGTTAATCCATATATTAAATCAAGTTTGCGAGTGCCAAGGTGAGTGTGAGGAGTGGCAACCGAATTCATCCAATCAGGTAGAAGTTAGGCATGATCCAGTCGCGCCTGAAAGTAGCAAGCAAAGTTGATAAAAAAACGGAGCAATTGAGCTCCGTTCTAACGATTATTTTAGGATCGCGATTATCTTAGAACTGTGACAGCTTATCGTAGCGCGAGTCTTTTAGTACATCCTTGACGCGTTTAAGATTTTCACGAAAACCAGAGCCACGGCGCAGGGTGAAACCAGTAGCCAGTACATCAATTACCGTCATTTGCACCACACGGCTTGCCATGGGCATATAGACGTCAGTATCTTCAGGTACGTCAAGAGAGATCGACAACGAGCTTGCTTTGTCCAGCGGTGAATCTTTTGCCGTAATCGCAATGACAGTCGCACCATTTTCGCGCGCAAGATTGGCGATTTCCACTTGGCTTTTAGTACGACCTGTATGCGAAATCAAAACAATTACGTCATTATCGGTACAGTTGATACAACTCATGCGTTGCATCACGATATCTTCAAAGCAAGTGATCGGAATGTTAAAGCGAATAAATTTGTTCTGGGCATCTTTTGCTACAGCAGAAGAGGCTCCTAAGCCGAAGAAAGATATCCGTTTTGCTTGTGTGAGTAAGTCAACTGCACGGTTAATTTGCATTGGATCCAAGCTGTTTTTAGCCACATCCAAACACGCCATAGTCGATTCGAAAATCTTATGGGTGTAGGCGTCTGGGCCATCATCTTCTTCAACATTTCGGTTTACATACGGAGTTCCGTTAGCAAGGCTTTGCGCTAAATGAAGCTTAAAGTCGGGAAAGCCTTTGGTGTCGAGTCGTCGACAAAAGCGGTTTACCGTTGGTTCACTGACATCGGCCATTTTGGCGAGCGTCGCAATACTTGAGTGAATCGCGGTTTGGGGCGAAGCCATAATTACTTCGGCGACTTTACGTTCCGACTTGCTAAAGTTTTCCAGATTTTTTTGAATTTTTTCTAATGTATTCATAGTGTTCACGCGGGCGAAGAGAACAACTCGTTGGTTTTACCCGGTCGCCCTTTGGGGGGATTGGAAATAACACATTTCCAAAAAGGTAAGTTAAACCAACGCCATGCAATGAGTATAAACCTAGGATGTAGATTTCCGTAACAATTCAAGTTAACAATTGATGAGAACATGACAAGCCTCAAACAAAATTTCATGAAAACTACAGGATTTAGATTTAAATCGATGATTAATGGAAATTTCCAGCTCATTAATGATGTATTAGTTACAGCAAAAAGAAATAAATTTTCAATTCGCTGTAACTTACAGGGATTCTAGCTGATGATTCTTTGAGCAAGCTGCTCAATTTTGGCCATCAAATTAGGGGCTAGCGTGGCAATATGTCGTTGCTCATCTAATATCGAGTGCAAGATAGCATGTGTCGTTAGCGGGTTGGCTAGTACCACGCGAAATACGATTGTATCAAGCTTGTCCCAGCGTTCTGGGTTTAAACGGGTTCGAGAGACAAATGAACGCCCCGTTTCCCTTTGTTTTTTCTGCACAAACTGGGTGATTTCATTCAGCAACTCGTTCAGTTCTGCTTTTTGATTGGGCAAGGCTTGTTGCAGTGCTTGGCGAACAAAAGCAGGAATATAACGATAGGTTAAAAGACACAGTTCGGGTTCAGAAATCAGCTCAAAATCGTCTTGTTCTTTAATTAGATCGGCGAAATAGCGAGCTTTAGCTAGGCTTTGGTCAATCAATAATTCGTAGCCAGGGCGACTAATAATGTGCATGCTAGCGTACACCAACATGGCCATACCTGAACGAGAACCTTCTAACGTATGGCTGCCTAGATCTTTTGAACCTTTCCGCAAAATATACTGCGCATGGTGCTCAATTGAATGCATAGCATCAGGCTTTTTGAATAGTACCATGCCTGCCCCCATAGGGATGTAGAGCTGTTTATGTGCATCAATCGTGACGGAGTCAGCCAACTCAATACCATTGAGTAAGTGTCGGTGATTATTCGACATTAATGTTGCACCGCCCCAAGCGGCGTCTACGTGAAAATGACAACCTTCTTGCTGGCAAATATTGGCGATATCTCTTAAGGGATCAATGTTGCCCGTTTCTGTCGTTCCGGCGACGCCAACAACCGCAAAAGGTTTAATTTTCTGGCTTTTTAGGTGTGCCATTTTGGCTTTCAAATCTTGTGGGCATAAGCGGTTGTTGTGGTCGGTTTTTACACAAACCAAGCCTTCTTGGCCGATACCCAATACGTCAGCGGCTTTCTTTAAAGAGTAATGGCCACGATCAGACACTAAAATGGCTAACCCGTGGTAACCATAATGACGCATGGCTTTAAACAGCCCCTCTTTTTCGACGCCTTGGAAATCACCATCGGCTTTCAAAGCATTATTACGAGCCACCCACAATGCCGTGATATTGGCAATTGTTCCGCCAGAGCAAAATGCACCGAGCGAATGATTAGCGCTATGCATCCATTGGCTGTAAAAAGCGTCGTTTTTTTGATAGATCAAACGATGCAACATACCCAAAACCTGCCGTTCTAGCGGTGTAAACGCTTTTGACGTTTCAATTTTGACTAAGTTTTGATTCAGCGCAATCATGATCTTTGATAACGGCATCAAGAAATATGGCAGTGCAGATGTCATATGACCAATAAAGCTAGGAGCCGAGGTATGCACTGAATGAGCGACTAAATTATCCAACAAATGCTGAGTATGTTCTGAAACGAACTCCGGTGACTCTGGAATTTGCGGATTAGAGAAATCTTTTTCGATCTCTTTGAGTGGTTTTTCTTCAGCGACAATATGTTCACGCAAGAAGAGGTTCAAATTGCGCGATAGCTCTTGGTCTATTTTTGTCAGTGTTGAATCGGGGCCTTCGGGCACAGTGAAGATCCGTAACAAGCTCTCGAAACTCACATTTGCAGTTTTTTGTTCTGATACCATATAGCTTCGTTATTTTGATTTTATGGAATGCGAGCGGCACAATCTAAACGAAAACGGGACAGTTGTCCCGTCTTAATTCGGCTAGAGTAGAGGCGGCGACTAGTTACAGACTTTCTTTTCGATCAAGGCGATGGCATCGTTATATTTATTCAACGCAGCTTCGATCTGCTTCGGATGACTGAGCAATTCGGCTAAAGCTGAACGTAATTCATAGTTTTTTTCGTTAGGCTTTGCTTGGCGATCTTCATAGGTAATTTTAGCAATGTGGCCGAGATCATCACTGCGTGAGGCCAATACTTTAATGTCGTGCTGTTCTAGTTTTAACCAAGCTTCTACAGGTTGCGAGGTGGCAACTTTAGAAGGATCGTTGCTTAGGTAATAGTGGACTGCCGCACGGCTTAATTCAAAGTGATGCTGGCGTCCTTGCAGAAACCATTGGCTGACTTCAGTAAGTTCAGGATATTGCGCGGTCGTTAAGTCTGCGAGATCACTATACCAATGGAGAGACGCGTCGACATAAGCGTCATATTTTTCGGATAAGCATTGGTTATCAGCAGCGAGAGCAACATTCGCTGAAGTTGAGAGCAGTAGGGCAACGATAACACGTTTCATAAATCTTCCTTTGGGCTTTGTTATTGTATGGGAGTTTTCTACTCCCTATTGTTAGTTTAAATGAAGGCTAAAGTGATTCCTGAGATCTAGCCTGCAAGTGATACAAAGAACAGCATAAGAATAGGCACCAGTAGGCTGAGAATAAACCCACTGACAATCGCGATCGGTACGCAACGAACCCCGCCAGTTGTCTGGATCACGGGCAAGGTGAAATCCATCGCGGTTGCCCCAGCATAGCCGATGGCAGAGCAAGGTTTGGTTCGGATTAGCATGGGGATCATCACTAAAGCAACCAGTTCTCTAAGTAGCTCTATCATGAAAGAGGCACCACCATAGACTGGGCCGAAAGCATCACCCATTAAAATCCCGGCAAGTGAATACCATCCAAAACCGGAAGCCATGGCTAGTCCTCGATAAATTGGGATATCAAGAATCATGGCCGCAATGATCCCCCCAATCCAAGAGGTCAATATAATGACTAATGCGATGACCATTCCGTATTTATTGAGCAAAATTTGTCGTAGAGTTAAACCACTATTTCTCAACTGAATACCAATAAAGAAAAGTAATACGAACAGGATCCATTCACTGGCGGTGCTCACCCAACTTAAATCGAATCCTAATACAACCCCAAGCGCCAATCCTCCACCGACAACCACAATCAGCTTTACGGATTCTAACGCCATGCTAGATAGTGGCAGTTTTGAATGGTTCGCATCGGTTTTTATGGGTAGAAATTTGTCAATAAAAGGCAAGACCAATAAGTTGCAAGCACCAATCATCAAGAAAAATACGGTGGTAAATTTGAGTATCAACTGTAGGTTACTGCCCAAGTTATCGAGGGCTGCCAAGCTTAAACCCATCAGAAACAGAATGACGTAAACTAACCAAGACGTGGCTTTATTTAATGCTGCTAGCCACTGTTGATTGGCAATAGAAAATAGATACCCCACTATTAGTGGGGCAAAAATAAATAACATCCCTGAGAACATCTCATCCTCTGATTATTTTGGGTTTAGAAGCCGCTTGCGTTGATCACATCATTGAGTTTTGATTTGAATTCAAGCTCACTAAGGTTACTTAAGTTGTATAGCACCTCAGCTCCGGTCGCATTAATTTCGACGTCATGCTCTTCAATCTCTTCATCTTGACGACGAAACAGTAAAAGATGGTGAGCAATACGTGCCACATCAAGGTAACTGACTTCGTGAGAAGATGCGACTAAAGATTGATTTCCTGCTACTTCAAGGAAATCTGAGTCGAACCCCCAACTTCTTAACACAAGCTGACTGGTTTTTGAACATCGCGACTGAAAAATCTGTAGGGCGATGTCTTGATCGAGATAGTTGCCTTTCTCAAGATATAAATGATATTCGTGTACCAGACAAAACAAGCCAATATCCGCAAGTAGACCGACAAGTAAGGCTTTTTCCTGCTCTAAATGTTGATATCGGCTTGGTTCAAGTTGTTTAAATGCGTGAGTTACCATCACCATGGTTGCGCCAAGCTCTCGCGATATGGCGGCGCTATTAACCAATATTTTATTGCATTCTTTGCTTAAGTTTACAGAGTGCTTTAACTGCTCAATCGCTTGGGCTGTTACAATGTCGCGTACTCGTAGTATGCCTAAGCGTGATACAGCCGTGACTAAATCCGTACAGGTAATATTTCGACGATTAAAGACAACAGAGTTTGCTACGCGTACTACAATTGCAGTCAGTCCGGGATCTTCAAGTAGACAATCGGCGACATCTGAAATTTCAGTAGATTCTAATGTGCATAAGCGCTGTATTTTTAGAACAACATCCGGAATAGGAGGAAGTGAAATTTTTCCTGTGCTGAGTGAGTGTTCAACCAATTGAGAAAATTCACTTTCTAACCCTTGGATGAGCATTTGATGATGATCTGGAAGCCAGTAAAAAGATAGATGATTCATAAATTTGTGCTCAATCTGTACTGAAGGCATTTTACCGTCTGCTAACCCAAATAAGCAATCAATTCACCATCAATCGCATTAATTTGTTTTCTTGATGCATTAATCTTAATACGTTAATGGAAAGCGTATGTGTCAAAAAAATTTATTCATAAACACAATGATGTGATTTCTATCTCATAACTCTGCTGAGATATGTCTATTGATGTGATGTATGCCCAGACTTATTTTGTATCGTTAACTATGATAGTACCCATATTAAGCAAGCTAATACTAAACTACTACAAGCTTGTTACTAACTTACTCTTTTTATTCGCAAAAATACGCTGCTATCTGGTGATCACTATTAATCGGGGAACTTGATTAAGGATCAATGGATATGATTGAGCATGCATTTTTCAATTACGTTATTAAATTTGGCGCATTTCAAAAGCGTTCAATGTTTGGCGGTGTTGGGCTTTTCCAAAAAGAAGCGATGTATTCACTGATTAGTGAAGAGTCTGTTTTTATTCGTGGAGGTGAAGAGCTCGATGATGCACTCACAAAATTAGGCTGCGAAAAATACAAACACGTTAAAAAGCAGACTACAGCAACCGTTAATTATTATGATATTACTGAGCTTTTTGTGAGCAATCATGAGAGCCTAGATACGATCATTGAACGTTCCATTCGCTATTCTGTTGAGCAACGTAGTTTTCAAAAATCCTCTGCAAGCCGTCGACTACGTGATTTACCAAACATGCAGTTAACGTTAGAGCGTATGGTTAAAAAAGCGGGCATCAATGATGTTGAAACGTTCATGCGCTTAGGTGCTCCTACGATATTTTCTAAAGTGAGAAAAACGTACGGTAGTGACGTCGATGTAAAACTACTGTGGAAGTTTGCTGGTGCGATCGAAGGTATTCATTGGAAATTGCTGCAAGAGCCTCGCAAGCGTCAATTATTAGAAAGCTGCTCATTACGCTGACAGTTTTGTAGCACAGTTATCAAATAAATAGTTATCAAATAAAAAGCCGAGTCTTACGTCTCGGCTTTTTATTGTATTTAGCTTACACCTAGAACTTAAAACGAGTCGTAAACATCAGTTGATCGCCGTAAGCATCATTGATGCGAGCCTCGGCACCGAGAGAGAAAAGTTCTGTAGAATGAAAACGGGCATAAACAGACGCAATCCAGTCATCATTGTCATCGATAGAAACAAAGCCACCTTTGCCACCAACTTCCAACTGTGGTCCAAGCCATTGACGTACGCCAAGGTTTAATTCCATTCCTGTATCGGCGCTTTTATTATCGCGGGTATCTACGACGCGTAATAGCATTTCACCCGTGAAGTCAGCCCAGTTGTTAATAGGAGCATGAAAGCCAAAACCTGCGGCTGCGTCAAAATCACCTTCAAACTCAGAGTCTATACGACCAATAACATGTGCATTTGGGTGAATTGATTTGCTCATCGCAGCACCAAAGGTGACTGGACTTGCTCCAATACGAGCTTCGATATAGTCATAACTAAAATTGCTCATAACGGATGGGCTATTTCGGTCTATTTCTGCCAGTGTTTGGCCTGAGGCTAGCAGCAAAGCGGCTGCAATGATTGTTTTACGCATAGTCACTATAAACCTATATTTTTAGTTTATTTCCATGGTCAGTCGCGGAATACCCGCGGTGACATTAAAGAATTTAGACATCATAGTGCATAGATTGACATTGTCGCCATTAAAAAGTGTCATTCTTTTGTTGTCTTCGCAAAAAATAAGCAAAGAGAGTGCCATTTCTTCGTTAGGATATTTTATTCACCAAAACTGATGCGGTTTTGTGCGATCGCATTGAAGATTTTCTCGGCATCCAAGACTCTGGCCCAAGGCATTAAATCTGATTCGTTTTCAATCATATATTGTGTTAATTGATCTTTGATAACATCGCGAAGTTTGTTCCCATCCCAAGGTTTGGCTACATAAAAATGTAGGCTGGCATGATTCACCGCTTCTACGGTGTCTTCTAGCCCTGCTTGGCCTGTTAGTAGTACTTTGCGTGTATGTTGCGTCTCTTCATTGCGGCTTAATTCAATTAAGAAACTAATACCTGTTTGTTCGGGCATAATGTGATCGCACAAAATTAAAGCCAGCTTGATATTTTGAGCTTGGTGATCGGCAATCACTTCTTTTGCCTCTGCAACAGATTCTGCGGCTTCTAAGATAAAAAACTCTTCAAATTCGTCGAGGTCTTGTATGACGCTGTCCAATACTTCACGTTCATCGTCCACGCATAAGATCAAAAATTTGTTCATGATATTCTCCTTAATCATCAGCACGACAAGTTATCGACTAACTGGCAGCCATACCGTCATTGTCGTGTATTTATCCTGTTCAGATTGAACATCGATCCAACCTTGATGCTGGTGGACTATTTGTTGGCAGACAGAAAGCCCAATACCGAGTCCAAAGTTACCTTCTTTTTTCGTCGTGTAATTTAATGTGAAGATACGCTCTTTCTGCTCGTACGGGATCCCACAACCATTATCCGTGAAACTGATGGTCACAAAAGATTGATTACCCTGTTTTGCTAATGTGGTTGCAATGTGCAGTACGCCATTGGCTGGGAAGGCATCAATAGCGTTGGAAATGAGGTTTGTCCATACTTGTTGTAATGCAATCGGCTGACAGGTAATCAAAGGTAAGTCGGCATACTCTTTTTCGACTTTGTGGCGCTTAAGACGATTTTCGAAAATAACCAGAGTGTCTTCAATACCTTCATGAATATTGACCTTGTGCAGCGCTTCATCATCAGGGCGAGCATACCCTTTAAGGCTTCGTACCATATCGGCTATGCGTTGTGCACAAACATTGATAGAACGAAGTGTACTACCTGTTAGGAAATAGTTTTCTAACTGTTCCAGTGTTTCTAACGTTTTTTCGGGATCGTGTTTAGCCGATTGTCGGAGCGCAAGATCGTCATCTAGATTGAGTTTGACCAATTTTTTCGCGATCAAACGATGATGAATTTCATTTTCTATGGCTTTAGCGCGTGCCCGCTCTTCTGATGTAGAAGTAGGTTTGGCTGAAAGTGCATTCCTTAATAGTTGGCTGCCTTTATGTTGCAGATTTTTATGTTCAGTCTCTTGGACTAAGTGCTCAATCTTGTCTGACAATGTTTCGGTTCCACGTAAAATTGCGGCGACAGGATTGTTTAGTTCATGAGCGACACCTGCAACAAGCTGGCCGAGCATGGCCATTTTTTCCCGCTCGATTAATTGCTGATGAGCTGACTCAAGTGATTCGAGCGTTTTTTGTAGTTGCAATTTAGTGTTAATACTGCGTTGTAAGCGGCGGTTAAAATGGCGGAGCAGCAAGTTAGTAAATAGGGGTAATAGCCGAGTATCCGAATGCATGACTTTTGCAAACACATCTCGGTCTAGTTTAATCACATCGGTTTTAGTCAGGGTGACGGCAGTAGAAAAAGATTTCTCACCAGTCACAAAAGACATACCACCGACAATGTTGCCTTTTTTGTGGCGAACCACTTCTCTTTGTTGCCCTAAATCATCTTTTTTATACAAGGCCACTTCACCTTCAGTGATGAACCAAAGAAAGCGGTTCTCTTCTCCCTCTTTGGTAAGAAAGTGATTAGTGGAGTAGGTACGGCAGGCGCGAGTTTCATCTTCATTTTCAAAAAATTGGTGTAAAGCACCAATTACTTGCTCAGCCAGTTCTGTATCAGAAAGCTTGTGGTAATCGGAGATAAAACCATCTCGATAACTGCGCATTTTATTATCGATGTGCGCGCGTAAGATGCGCTGTTGATCAAGTATTGTGCTGTAGTTGAGAATGTTGTCTTTATCGTGATCTAAGATGTAGGTCGTGAGCTCTTTTTGGACGGTTTTATAGAGCACGTTATTTTGTAGTGGCTTAGTGAGGCAGTGATCTAATCGCCCCTCATTGACGGCGGTGAGAATGGCTTGAATATCTTGTCCGCAGCTTATCAGCACTTTCCGCGCTGAACGCGTGTGGATTGATTTATCGAGTTGAGTCAAAAAATCCGCACCATCAAACTGCTCATGGTGACTGGCAATGACCAATGCAATCGTTTGTTGCTGCTCGTGCAAATATTCTAGGGCTTGCTCAGCTTCATCTATGGTGTCCGCTGTATGAAGATCAAATTTAGCGGCGAACGGAGCTAACTCAGCTCGCAACTGTTCTGTGCTGATTGGGTTATTGTCTAAACAAAGTAGTGCGTAATGGTTCACACAAGCCTCTACTGTCATCGCTGTTTTGACTACTGTAGCAAGTATTACGCAGTGGGTTTGAGAGCTAGGTTTTAGAATTTCTCATCACATCTTAGCAATACTCTGACCTAACTCCATGTTTTGGTTTTCAATTGTTTACGGTAGACTGGGTAAAATCTTAAGGAATGGAACACTATGAAACAGTTAAAAATCATTGGTGCGGTTGGTGGTGCTATCGTCTTAGCAGCATGTTGGCCGTTGGCTGTCGGGCAAATCGGTGAAAAGGTGATCACTAACGGTATTGCAAATATCTCTTCAGGTTCAATCGAGGCTGACATTGTCAGTTATAAGCGCGGTTACCTTTCATCAACCGTGCAAACCCGCTATCAGATTGCAGATAAAACGCTCAAACAACAGTTTGTTGCCGATGGTTTACCGACCCAAGTTTTAGTCAATAGCGAGGTTAAGCATGGCCTGTTGAGTTTAACAGCAACATCCGTTATAGCTGATCAAGAAAATCTACCATTGACGATGACCAGTATCACGCAGTTGAATGGCAATACTCAATACACTGTGGCGCTAGACAGTTGGCACTACCAAAGTGAAGATGGCGAGATGACGTTCTCGACAACGCCCGCCACATTGAAAGGTGATATTTCGGTGCTAGGTGAAATCACTTATCAACTGAATGTTCCTTCTGTTGAGTTGGATTTTACCAGTGGTGAAAAAATGATGCTTTCACAGCTAACTGGTCAAGGTATAGGTAAACAAGATAAAGGCTTCTGGCTAGGACAACAGTCATTGGCGTTAGCAAAAATTAATCTTGTCGATGGCCTAGGTGAAAATACGCTGAGTATGGACAACATGCGTTATTCCTTTGATTCGGTATTAAAAGGAGAGCCTTCTCGCTTTGATAGTAATCACTTGATTGAGATGGATAAATTAACTTATAGCGAAGGCGAGGTGAAGGACCTCAATCTTGATTTTACTTTGGGTGATTTAGATGGTGACGCTTTTGAGAAGCTCTCAACGCTTTACCAAAACAGCCCAGAACTTTCTGATGAGGACATTCAGCAAGCACTACCTTATGTGCAATCATTATTCGAGAAAGGTTTTTATCTATCGATGAATAAAATGGCGCTAAAAGTTGGCCAAGGTGAGTTTGAATCAAACTGGAAGATAGCGGTTCCTGAAGGGACAAATAATGTGGTGCAAGATCCGAGTACCATTTTACCAGCCTTAACCGGCCACATTGATACCTTCATTTCTGACCAGCTGGTTGAAGATTTTCCTTTTATCCAGCAAGGTATTGATGAGCTTGTTGTGATGGAAATTATGCAGCAAACCGATCAAGGATATCGACTCCAAGCTGAACTGAAAGAGGGCAACTTGGAATTTGAAAATGGCAACCAAATGCCGCTATTGACACTATTACTTCCGGCATTGATGCGATAGCGAACGGCGCTCAAGCAAACGATTTCGCGAGTTTTAGCAATCAGTAAGAGAAAAGAGCCGATAGAAGCTCTTTTCTCGCTTTTTATCCACATCAAAAAGTGGTATTAATCACATTAATTGTCGATAGCAGGAGCAAGGAACTCATGGAATCAAATCAAGCGGGCCCAGTCTATAATTTCAGCGCAGGCCCAGCAGCCTTACCTAAAGCCGTGATGGAAAAAGCGCAAGCCGAGTTTATTAACTGGCACGAGCTTGGCACGTCCGTTATGGAAATTAGTCATCGCAGTAAACCTTTTATTCGCGTTGCTCAAGAAGCGGAGCAAGATCTGCGAGATTTGCTTAATATCCCGAGTAATTACAAAGTATTATTTTGTCAGGGTGGAGCGCGCGCTCAGTTTGCGGCGGTGCCTTTAAACTTATTAGGCGATGCGACTAAAGCGACCTATATTGATGCGGGTTACTGGGCTGAAAGTGCGGTCAAAGAAGCGAAGAAATATTGTGAAATCGATGTTTTCAACGCCAAAGTGACCAAAGAGGGCAAAACAGCGGTATTACCAGCTAGCGAATGGAAAATCGATCCTGAGTCGGCTTACGTGCATTTTTGTCCGAATGAAACGATAGATGGTATTGAGATTAATGATTTACCAGATACAGACAAACCGATTGTAGCTGATATGTCATCTACGATTTTGTCGCGCCAAATAGACGTCTCAAAGTACGGAGTCATTTATGCGGGAGCGCAGAAAAACATTGGGCCAGCGGGGATCTGTATTGCGATTGTTCGTGATGATTTGCTTGATTTAGCCAGTGATGTGCTACCGACTATATTGAATTATAAAGTGCAAGCTGAACAAGATTCTATGTTCAACACGCCGCCTACGTTTGCGTGGTATTTGTCGGGTCTCGTGTTCAAGTGGCTAAAAGGGCAGGGTGGTGTCGCGGCGATTGAGAAAATCAACCGCGAGAAAGCAGCGCTGCTTTATAACGCAATTGATGAGTCACCTTTCTATCGCAATACCATTCACCCAGACAACCGTTCACTGATGAATGTGCCTTTCCAATTAGTGAAACCAGAGTTGGATAGTACGTTTTTAGAGTTGGCTGAAGCGCGTGGTTTAGTCTCGCTGCAAGGTCACCGAGTCGCGGGTGGTATGCGTGCCTCGATTTACAATGCGATGACACTGGAAGGCGTTCAAGCCTTAGTTGATTTTATGCAAGAGTTTGAACAGCAGTACGCCTAACGTTTTTTGATGGTATCAAAAACGATATAACATAAAATACGACCTTAAAAAACAAAGCCCACTAAGTGGGCTTTGTCATTAATCGGCTAGATTGAAGAGCATTACAATTTGTCGGTTAACTCAATTGCTTGGCCAATATAGTTGGCTGGTGTCATCTCTTTCAAGCGTGCTTTTTCAGCTTCAGGTAGCGCAAGGCCATCAATAAAGTGGCGCATTGCTTCACCATCGACTCGCTTACCGCGCGTGAGTTCTTTCAATTTTTCGTACGGTTTTTCGATGCCGTAGCGGCGCATAACTGTTTGCACTGGTTCAGCAAGGACTTCCCAGTTTTTATCGAGCTCAGCAAGCAGCGCATCACGGTTCACTTCCAGTTTACTGATCCCTTTTAGCGTTGAAGTGTAGGCGATGATCGCATAACCAACACCCACACCAAGGTTACGCAGCACGGTTGAATCTGTTAAGTCACGTTGCCAGCGAGAAATAGGCAGCTTTTGTGCTAGGTGATTGAACACGGCATTAGCAAGGCCTAGGTTGCCTTCTGAGTTTTCAAAATCGATCGGGTTGACTTTATGTGGCATTGTCGATGAACCAATTTCACCCGCAATGGTTCTTTGTCTGAAGTGGCCCAAAGCGATATAGCCCCAAATGTCACGATCGAAGTCGATCAGAATAGTATTGAAGCGGGCAACGGCATCAAATAGCTCTGCGATGTAATCATGTGGCTCAATTTGTGTGGTATAAGGGTTCCACGCCACACCTAGCGATTCAGTGATAAACTCTTCACTAAAGGTATGCCAGTCGAGTTCTGGATAGGCTGAAAGGTGAGCGTTGTAGTTACCTACTGCGCCGTTTACTTTTGCGAGAATCTCGATATTGGCAATCTGCTTATATTGGCGTTCCATACGGTACGCTACGTTAGCCATCTCTTTACCCATAGTACTTGGTGATGCTGGCTGTCCGTGGGTACGAGACAATAACGGAATATCGCGATACTCTTCTGCTAAGTGACGAATCGCATCAATAATGTTGCGCATTTCAGGAAGAAGCACGGTATCGCGCGCTTCTTTGAGCATTAGCGCGTGAGATGTGTTGTTGATGTCTTCTGAAGTACAAGCAAAGTGAATGAATTCATTAACGGCGTGCAGCTCAGGAACACCCGCTACTTTTTCTTTTAAGAAATACTCTACAGCCTTAACATCATGGTTCGTTGTGCGTTCAATTTCTTTAATACGAGCGGCATCTTCTTCGCTAAAATTGTCTGCTATCGCATTAAGAAATTGATTGGCTTCATCACTGAATGCTGGAACTTCGGCAATTCCAGCAGTGGCTGAAAGCTTCTGTAACCAACGAATTTCAACAATGGTCCGATACTTGAGGAGACCAAACTCACTAAAGATACTGCGTAACGCAATCGTTTTACTTCCGTAGCGGCCGTCTACCGGTGAAACAGCAGTCAAGGCTGACAGTTCCATGTTTTTCTCCTGAATTTTGAGGTTAAGTGTGAGAGTGAATTCTTTGCGTCAATATTAGACTCGAGCTAATAAAATCTGAGCTTGTTCGATCATTTTCTTACGACCGAAGATCAGATGGCGACGCTTTCCTCCAACCTGACGCCACAAGACAGCGCAACGAATTCCTGAAAGGAGTAAGGCGCGCACTTTGTGCTGGGTTGAAGTTTGTTGAAGTATGGTAGGGGTTCCAGTGACTTGGATTCTCGGGCCAATAGGGCTGATAACATCCAAGTAGATACTGGCAAGGTTGCTGATCATCTGATCATCAAGCAAGTCAAAATGGTTGACTTGACGTTCAATCGTTTGAATACGATCGCCCAGCTGTGACATCGCATCACGACGAGCGCTTAATTTACGCTCTAATGCCATCAGGCTAATGATATAGCGAGTGATTTCACTCCCTGATGGCGTGCTATCAATACCTTTCACCAAACATTCGAGGCCAATTTTTAAGTTGGCCTCAGAGCCGAAGACATCAAGTGTATTGTTTGGATTAGTACTTAAGATAGCCGTTAGAGAAGTTTCAAACGCGTCTGAATCACAGTGACCATTTTTTGCTACGTGTTGCACTAAAGCGACAGCTTGGCAGATACCCGCAAAAGCGATGGTACGGTCATAAAGGGTGTTAGCCACGTTTATTACTCCTAAGTTGTTTAAATTCGCTGCTCAATAATTCCACCGCCAAGACACACATCGCCTTGATAGAAAACCGCGGATTGACCAGGCGTGACGGCCACTTGTGGCTCATCAAAAATGACTTTAATGTTTTCATCATCAATAGGGATGATGGTACACGCTATATCCGTTTGACGGTAACGTGTTTTTACCGTGCAGCTTAGCGTTGCTTGGATTGGTGTACGATCAACCCAGTGTAATTGGGAAGCGATCAAGCCATGAGATTTCAATAATGGGTGATCAGCGCCTTGGACTGCAATCAAAACGTTACGTTTAAGATCTTTATCAGCGACATACCATGGGTCTTCGTTACCGCCACCGCCTTTTTGGCCACCAATGTGTAACCCTTTGCGTTGACCTAAAGTGTGGTACATCAGGCCTTGATGTTCACCAATAACGAGACCTTCTGGTGTTTCAATTTTACCCGGTTGTGCTGGTAAATAGCGAGACAAGAAGTCGGTAAATTTGCGCTCGCCGATGAAACAGATACCAGTTGAATCTTTTTTCTTCGCCGTCACCAAACCTTGTTCTTCCGCAATGCGTCGAACTTCGGGTTTTTCTAAATCACCGACAGGAAATAAGCTACGAGCCACTTGTTCATGGCTTAATGTATAGAGGAAGTAGCTTTGGTCTTTGTTGTTGTCCAAGCCGCGCAGCATTTGTGGTTTGTCATTACCTTCAGGGAAGGTGCGTCGAACATAGTGGCCCATGGCGATATAATCGGCATCTAGCACTTCATCTGCAAACTCTAAAAAGGCTTTAAACTTGATTTCTTTGTTACAAAGAATGTCTGGGTTGGGAGTTCGCCCGGCTTTATATTCCTCAAGGAAATATTCAAATACGTTGTCCCAATATTCGGCGGCAAAATTAATGGTATGAAGAGGGATGTCTAACTTATCGCACACGGCTTGTGCATCGGCTAAATCTTCCGCCGCTGTACAATATTCCTCGTTATCATCTTCTTCCCAGTTCTTCATGAACAGGCCTTCTACTTGATAACCTTGCTCTTTGAGAAGATACGCCGAAACGGAGGAGTCAACACCACCGGACATGCCGACGATGACTTTCTTTTGGCTGTTTGCGCTGCGGTTGTTTGACATTACTTAGTACCACTCGATTGACTTGGTCGCAGATTCTAGCAGAAAGATTTTCGTCGCGACAGATCCGAGACAGTAATCACACTTCCATTGAGTTTAATTGGCTTTGTTTCCATCAATATTGTCCATAATTAGTTTTAGAATTCCACTCTTGCTTATGGCATAGTGCGTGCCATTTTAAAGCGTAATAAAAGGTCGCAAAATGCAAGATGACAACCAGATTATGGATGACGCGTTTCTGATCGAAACCGTAGAGAACCAGCTTGCGGATGGGAATCCGATAAAAGTTAAAGAAACCTTGATGCGCCTAATGATGACAGGCCATTCAAGGGAAGACGCCGTAGCATCGATAGCTTGTGCGCTTGCAATTGAGATTTTTGATGTGATGAAAAACGAAGGGCAATTTGACCTAAAACGCTATTCAGAGCATTTAGATAGGTTACCTGATCTCAGCTTTATGGAAGGTGAATAAAAATAACCAAGAGCAAACGTTTGCTATGATTGCCTTAGTTGCCGCGCTAATGGGTGCGCGGTAGAATCGCGCATCTTTTTCCCCTCTACTCAGACTGATGTTATGAAATTTCCTGGCCAACGCAAATCAAAGCACTACTTTCCTGTCCATGCTCGTGACCCACTTGTGATCCAAGCACAAGAAAATAAAAAAATGTCGCGCACACATATTATTGGTATCGACCAGACATTGGTGGATATAGAGGCGAAAGTAAATACTGACCTCATTGACAAATATGAGCTTAGTAAAGGCCATTCATTAGTGATTGACGACCAAAAGGCTGAAGCTTTGTACACTGAGCTCAAACAAAATGGTCTGATTACTAACGAATATGCTGGGGGAACGATTGGCAACACATTACACAATTATTCGGTGCTGGCAGATGATCGCTCAACGTTGTTAGGTGTGATGAGTCAAGATATAAAAATTGGTAGCTACGGTTATCGTTATTTATGTAATACATCAAGTCGGATGGATCTGAATTATTTACAAGCGGTCGATGGAGCGATTGGGCGCTGCTTTGCCTTGATCACAGAGGATGGAGAAAGAACCTTTGCTATTAGTGAAGGGCAAATGAACCAACTTCGCGCAGAAAGTGTTCCAGAAAAAATATTTAAAAGTGCTTCAGCCTTAGTATTGACTGCTTATTTAATTCGCTGCAAAACTGGTGATCCAATGCCAGAGGCAACAATGAGAGCGATTGAATATGCTAAGAAATATGATGTACCTGTTGTTTTAACCTTAGGTACTAAATTTGTTATTCAAGATGACCCTCAATTTTGGCAAAATTTTTTGCGTGATCATGTCACTGTTGTTGCCATGAATGAAGATGAAGCCGAAGCATTAACCGGGGAAAGTGATCCCCTTGCAGCGTCAAATAAAGCCTTAAACTGGGTTGATCTTGTATTATGCACCGCAGGCCCAGTCGGTTTATTTATGGCAGGATATACTGAAGATGCGGCGAAACGTGAAACATCGTTGCCACTATTACCTGGTTCTATTGCTGAATTCAATCGTTATGAATTTAGTCGCCCAGCATCAAAAATAAGTTGTGAAAATCCGATACGTGTTTATTCTCATATTTCACCGTATATGGGTGGGCCTGAGAAAATTAAAAATACTAATGGTGCGGGAGATGCGGCGTTATCGGCATTGCTGCATGATATGGCAGCCAATAAATATCATAAAGAGAACGTCCCTAATTCGAGCAAGCATCAGAATAACTTTTTAACCTATTCATCCTTCTCGCAAGTTTGCAAATATTCCAACCGTGCCAGTTATGAGGTGCTAGCCCAGCATTCACCTCGTCTGTCACGTGGTTTACCTGAACGTGAAGACAGCTTAGAAGAAGCGTATTGGGAAAGATAAAAGATTAAAATAATAAAAAGGCTCCGTTAGGAGCCTTTTTATTTGCTAAAGAGTTATTAAATCTCGAATTCTTCTAGAGATTTACCTGCATCAAGTTGCTCTTGAATTGCAGAAGGTGTGCGACCTTGACCTGTCCATGTTTTTTCTTGGCCATTGGCATCAAGATATTTGTATTTTGCTGGACGAGGTGCGCGTTTGCCTTGAACTTTAACTTTGTTCTTAGTTTCACCAGAAAGTGCAGAAATTAATGCGCTTACATCAATACCGTCTTTGGCAATCTGTTCTGCAATCGCAGCCAGCTTCGCTTCTTGTTCTGCGCGAGCAGAGCGTTCTTCTTCTTCCGCTTCTCTGCGTTCTTGCACAACGATCGTTAATTTATCTAGTGCTTCTTCAAGCTGCTCTAGAGTGAGTTCACGAGAAAAAGCGCGTAGGCTACGAATATTAAGTAGAGTTTTTGTTAATTCAGACATGACTATTCCTATTTGATTTAATTTAGTCGACACAGCAATAATAAACTGCTGAATTGGTACTTACAATATTAGATTCAAATATTAATGAAAATTTTATAGATAAATAAAAATCAAAAAAATATGAACTTGTTAGTGATGAGCTAATTTCATACATAAGTAGTAGTATCAAGAAGATCATCAATGATTCTTAGATAGACTTATAATTAATGTTTTTTATTATAATCTTCGTGATATTCATTGCACCACATTATGAAAGAAGTCTCAATGTTTCTTAATGAATGTGACCAATAATTGATGCACTTTGATGACATGATCGGTTGCAATGCATTCGTTGTTAAGTACAATGTCATTTACCTAAAGCGAAGTAAGACATTTATCATTGTTAAAATGACTTAATAACGGTGATTTATTGTACTTTCTTTGACGTAGAGGTGCGGTAAAAAATAGTAACTTCTGTTGGGGTAATGCCAATGAACAAAAGTGAAAGGTTTTATCGCCGAAGTAAGTATGCACATTAAAGCAGCTTGCTGGGGTTGTATTCGAATAGGAACAACACTGCCATAGTCTATTCTTTTTTTAAACTATGGAGCGCTACTGTAGGGTTGGGTGAAGTGTTCGCTTCCCTTTCGCTTAGTTCAACATGAATTACGTGGTTATCTTAGCTCGTAATTTGTCTGCAGTAGATCTCTAACCATTTACTTACTGGTTTTTGAAGATCATGAATTTAATCGATTTTGCATCATCTCCTCTGTCGCTGTTACCGCCTCTGGTAGCATTAAGTTTGGCTGTTCTTACACGCAGAGTACTTGTTTCATTAGGTGTCGGTATTGTATTAGGCGCGGTATTACTCGCGGATTATTCTTTTGGTAGTGCATTCAGTTATGTTGCTACTAAGGTATCAAGCGTCTTTGTTGCTGATGGCGGCATTAACACTTGGAATATGAGTATCGTCGGGTTTTTGCTTTTATTAGGTATGATGACCGCGCTATTAACTTTGTCTGGCGGTACTCGTGCTTTTGCAGAATGGGCACAAGTCCGCGTAAAAAGTAAACGTGGCTCAAAACTGCTGGCGGCATTTTTGGGTGTGTTTATTTTCGTTGATGATTATTTTAACAGTTTAGCCGTAGGTTCTATTTCTCGTCCTGTGACTGACCGCTTTTATGTATCTCGCGCTAAACTTGCCTATATCCTTGATTCAACTGCAGCACCAATGTGCGTTGTGATGCCAGCTTCTAGCTGGGGCGCGTACATTATGACGATTATTGGCGGTATTCTCGTTTCTCACGGGATTACCGAATATTCGGCATTGGGCGCGTACATGCGTTTAGTACCAATGAATTTTTATGCCATTTTTGCATTACTGATGGTGTTTGCGGTGGTGTGGTTCCAATTAGATATTGGTCAAATGCGCCAGCATGAAATTAATGCCTCCCAAGGCCGTGGATTTGACGACGCAAATGAAAACGATAGCCAAGACGCACATGAGTTAAATGAAGAGCTTGATATCAAAGAGAGCGAACATGGCAAAGTGTTGGATCTGGTTTTGCCTATCGTATTACTCATCATTGCAACGATTTCAGCCATGTTATTTACGGGTGGTCAATCTTTAGCCGCAGACGGTAAAGCATTTGATCTACTGGGTGCGTTTGAAAACACCAATGTCGGCGCTTCATTGATTTACGGCGGGCTAGTTGGCTTGGCGATGGCTCTGTTTACTGTGTTTAAGCAAAAGCTGCCAATAAATGACATCAGTAATACATTGTGGATCGGTGCTAAATCGATGTTTGGTGCGATTTTGATCCTGATTTTTGCGTGGACAATTGGCTCTGTTATTGGGGACATGAAAACCGGTGCGTATATGTCATCTTTGGTTCAAGGTAATATTGATCCGCATTGGCTACCGGTCATCTTATTCTTACTATCGGGTGTGATGGCGTTTTCAACCGGCACTTCTTGGGGAACGTTTGGCATCATGTTGCCCATTGCTGGAGATATGGCCGCGGCGACCGATATCGCTCTAATACTCCCGATGCTGAGCGCGGTGCTCGCTGGTTCCGTTTTTGGTGACCACTGTTCTCCTATTTCTGACACCACCATTTTATCGTCGACAGGCGCGCGTTGTAACCATATCGATCACGTTGCGACACAATTGCCGTATGCACTGGCTACGGCCTTGGTTTCGAGTGTCGGTTTTGTTGTTTTAGGCATGACAGCGTCAGTGCTGATCTCGTTGGCTTGTGCCTCTGTTGCATTTATCATTGTGTGCATGATTATGGCCGCTATGGCGAAATCAAAAATGACACATTGCGAGACGTTGTAGCCGTATTTTGGTTAAATAGAGTTGATAAAAGGGAAACGAAAGTTTCCCTTTTTTATTACTGGTGCACGACGGCGAAAAAAGATTTTAAAAAAGCAAAATTTTTAGTTGAAAAAGAACATCAGCTTGGTTAGTGTGGAGTCAAGACAGCAAACCAATAAGAGCTGATAAGTATGCGTAATTTTGTAATGAACATTCATCATCACCATCACCCTAAATAATCTTTCGGGGAGATGTACGCATACCCGGGAGGCAGGAAACTCCCGGTGGTTAAGTCAAAGCATTTAGATTAAAACCCTCGGGAGAACGCAAATCTCCCGAGGGTTTTTTCATTTTGCTTTAACTCAATTCCAAATACATTCAATACATTGCACAGGGAAATTGTCATGCAAACACAACGCCTAAGAATTGCCATCCAGAAGAAAGGCCGCTTGAGCTCAGAGTGCCAAGACTTACTTAAAAAATGCGGCGTGAAATTCAATATCATGGGTGAGCGTCTTGTCGTTCACTCTCTCAATATGCCGATCGACCTACTGCTAGTGCGTGATGACGACATACCCGGGCTGGTGATGGACGGTGTGGTTGATCTCGGTTTCATTGGTGAGAATGAACTGGAAGAGGTGCGTTTAGAACGCTTGTCGCAAAATAAGAAAAGTGAGTTTGTTTCACTGCGCCGTCTTGATTTTGGTGGTTGCCGCTTATCCATCGCGATCAATAAAGATCAGCAATACAACGGTCCTCAAGATTTGGCGGGTAAACGCATCGCCACAACTTATCCGCAGCTACTCAAAGCGTACATGGATGAAAAGGGCATTGATTTTAGCACTTGTGTGCTCACAGGCTCTGTTGAGGTTGCGCCACGAGCTGGCTTAGCTGATGCGATTGCTGACCTTGTTTCTACCGGCGCAACATTAGAAGCGAATGGTCTCAAAGAGGCTGAAGTTATCTTCCAATCCAAAGCAACACTCATTCAGCGTCAAGGTGAATTCAGTGAAGATAAGCAGGCATTGATTGCTCGTTTATTGACGCGTATGCAAGGCGTGATTCAAGCCAAAGAGTCCAAATACATCATGCTGCATGCTCCGGTTGATCAATTAGAAGCGATTAAAGACTTACTTCCGGGAGCGGAAGACCCAACAGTGCTGCCTTTATCGGCGGAGAAAAATCGTGTTGCAGTACATGTGGTCAGTACCGAGAACCTATTTTGGGAAACCATGGAGCGCCTAAAAGCATTAGGGGCGAGTTCTATTTTGGTTTTACCTATCGATAAAATGATGGAGTAACGGCGATGAGAACTGTCGTTTGGCAATCGTTGAGTGAAACTCAGCAAGATTCAATTTTAGAACGCCCGGCCATTACTGAAGGAGCCAATGTCACTGCTGCCGTGAGCGCCGTGATTGCGCAGGTGAAAGCGCAAGGTGACCAAGCGTTAATTGAGTTAACTGAAAAATTTGACCGCGTGAAACCGGATTCAATTCGCGTTTCAAGTGGTGAGATTGATGCGGCGTGTGAGCGTCTTTCTGACAAGATGAAACAAGCGCTTCAACAAGCTTATGAGAACATTACTAAGTTCCATAAAGCACAAAAGCTGCAACCGATCAAAGTGGAAACGCAGCCGGGAGTGGTGTGTGAACAAGTGACGCGTCCAATTAATACGGTGGGTTTGTACATTCCCGGAGGCAGTGCGCCTTTACCTTCTACCGTATTAATGTTGGGTGTTCCTGCACAAATTGCAGGGTGTCGTAAAGTGGTGCTCTGCTCACCGCCACCGATTGCGGACGAAATCCTCTACGTGGCCAAGCTGTGTAACATTGATGAGGTGTACAACATTGGTGGTGGTCAAGCGGTTGCAGCAATGGCTTATGGGACTAAATCCGTTGCTAAAGTAGACAAAATCTTCGGCCCCGGTAATGCCTACGTGACAGAAGCAAAACGTCAAGTGAGTAATGATTTTCGCGGTGCAGCGATTGATATGCCAGCGGGTCCTTCGGAAGTGTTGGTGATTGCTGATGATACGGCTGATGCCGATTTTATCGCGGCTGATCTGCTTAGCCAAGCTGAGCACGGACCTGATTCACAAGTTGTGTTAGTGACCCCTTCAGCGGTGATTGCCGATCAAGTAACAGATGCAGTGCAAAAGCAGCTAAAAAGCTTATCTCGCGCCGCCATTGCAGAAAAGGCCTTGGCTTCTAGTTTGATTATCATCGCTGAGTCTTTGACCCAAGCGGTTTCTATCTCGAACTACTACGGTCCTGAGCACTTAATTGTGCAAACGCGGAACCCTCGTGAGCTGTTGCCGTTACTTGATAACGCCGGCTCAATTTTCTTAGGTGAGTGGTCACCAGAATCAGCCGGTGACTACGCTTCGGGTACCAACCACGTTTTGCCAACATACGGTTACACGCGTACTTATTCTAGCCTTGGTTTGGCCGATTTTAGTAAGCGCATGACGGTGCAAGAGCTCAGTGCAGAGGGCTTACAAGGGTTAGCGCCAACCGTGGTCACAATGGCAGAAGCTGAAGGATTGGATGCACACAAACGTGCGGTCACCATTCGAGTCGAAAAATTGCAAAAGGCGAAAAAATAATGGAAAAACTGGCTCGTAAGCAAATTCAAGCACTGAAACCTTACTTATCGGCTCGCCGTATTGGCGGCAGTGGTGATGTGTGGCTCAATGCCAACGAATCGCCATTCAATAATGAGTACAAAACCGATTTTGTGCGTTTGAACCGTTACAGTGATTGCCAACCCAAAGCTATGATCGATGCGTATGCGGCTTATGCCAAGGTACAGCCAGAGCAGGTGTTGACCTCACGTGGTGCCGATGAAGGGATTGAACTTTTGATCCGCGCATTTTGTGAGCCCAATCAAGACGCTATTTTATACTGTCCACCGACTTATGGTATGTACGCGATTAGCGCTGAAACGTTCGGTGTCGAGCGTAAAGTTGTGCCATTAACGGCGGATTGGCAGCTCGACCTGTCAGCCATTCGTGCCAATTTGGACAGCGTGAAGTTGATCTTCATTTGTAGTCCTAATAATCCAACCGGCAATTTGGTTAAGCGCCAAGATATTATTGCTTTGCTGGAAATGACTAAAGACCGCGCTATTGTCGTGATGGATGAAGCCTACATTGATTTTTGTCCAGAAGCCTCAACCGTTGATTTATTAGCGCAATACCCGAATTTGGCGATTTTACGCACCTTATCTAAAGCGTTTGCGCTTGCCGGTTTGCGCTGCGGTTTTACCTTGGCCAATAAAGAGCTGATTGATGTGCTGCAGAAGGTAATTGCACCTTATCCCGTTCCAATTCCGATAGCAGACATTGCCGTGCAAGCGTTATCGGAAGCTGGGCTGGCTCGTACCAAATTTCAAGTGTTGGATCTCAATGCAAACCGTGCTTACTTACAAGCAGGGCTGTATATGATGCCCAATTTAACTGTGTTTGAAGGGTGGGGAAACTACCTATTAGTGAAATTTCCCGATGGTGATGCGCTGTTTAAAGCCGCTTGGGATCACGGCATCATTTTACGCAATTCTCCGATTGAAAATTGCGTGAGGATCAGTATCGGTAATCGCGAAGAGTGTGAAAAAACACTCGCTTTTATTCGCAATTATTATCAGTAATCGAGCACCATAAATAGCCCAAAATGAATAAGAGCCAGTCGTTTAAGTGACGTTACTGGCCAATAGAAAAGGATATTCCAGTGAGCAAACAGCAAAAAATTCTCTTTATTGATCGTGACGGAACCTTAATTGTTGAGCCTCCGGTCGATTTCCAAGTTGATCGTTTAGACAAACTGAAACTAGAGCCGTATGTGATCCCAAGCCTACTGGCTTTGCAGGCTGCGGGTTATCGGCTGGTAATGGTCACCAACCAAGATGGGCTGGGGACGGATAGCTATCCTCAAGCGGATTTCGATGCCCCTCATGCGATGATGATGGACATTTTTCAGTCCCAAGGAGTGATCTTTGATGATGTGCTGATTTGCCCGCACTTTGAAAAAGATAATTGCTCTTGCCGCAAACCCAAACTGGGGATGGTTAAAGAGTATCTGCAAGGAGGCAAAGTCGATTTTCAGCAATCAGTGGTGATTGGCGATCGAATGACCGACCTGCAACTGGCTGAAAATATGGCGATCCGTGGTATTCAATATCATCCGAAAAGTATGGGATGGCGTGAAATAGTTAAAGACTTAACCGTGAAAGCGCGCAGCGCCGAAGTGGTAAGAACCACTAAAGAGACCGACATTAAAGTTGCGGTCAATTTGGATGAAACGGGTGGTAATCAGATTACAACGGGGTTAGGTTTTTTTGACCACATGCTTGACCAAATCGCAACCCATGGTGGTTTTCAATTGAAGTTGAGCGTCAATGGTGATCTGCACATTGATGATCACCACACCATTGAAGATACGGCATTAGCACTCGGGCAAGCCTTAAAAGAGGCATTAGGCGATAAGCGTGGCATTGGTCGTTTTGGTTTTTCGTTGCCGATGGATGAGTGTTTAGCACAATGCGCGCTCGATCTATCGGGTCGCCCTTATCTGAAATTTGAGGCCACCTTTACACGTGAGCAAGTGGGCGATCTCTCCACTGAAATGGTATATCACTTCTTCCGTTCATTAACCGACACTTTGGCCTGTACGCTACATCTCTCATCCAATGGCGAGAATGATCACCATATTATTGAAAGTTTGTTTAAGGCTTTTGGCCGCACATTGCGCCAAGCCATTAAAGTGGAAGGCAATGAACTACCTAGCAGCAAAGGAGTACTGTAATGTCGTCAGTCCGCGAAGCGATGAGTGATAACAGCCGCCAGCCGCAAAAGGTCGTCATCATTGATACAGGCTGCGCTAATGTTTCTTCCGTGAAATTTGCCATCGAACGCTTGGGTTACCCAGTCATTATTTCAAAAGATCCTGATGTGGTGTTGACGGCAGATAAGCTGTTTTTACCCGGTGTCGGTACGGCAAGTGAGGCGATGAAAAATCTGCAACAGCGCGATTTAATCACGCTGGTGAAACAGGTTGAAAAGCCACTGCTCGGCATCTGCTTAGGCATGCAACTGTTAGGTCAGCTGTCAGAAGAAAAAGGACAGCAAGCTAACGATCAAGCTAATGACATTGTTGAATGCTTGGGGTTATGTGACGGCGAGGTTCGCCTGATGGATACAGGCGATTTACCACTGCCACATATGGGTTGGAACACGGTCAATGCCGAAAGCGGCCATCCTCTGTTTAAAGGCATTGAGCAAGGCGAATATTTCTATTTTGTCCATAGCTACGCCATGCCCGTCGGTGAATACACGATTGCCGAATGTGAATACGGTAAGCCTTTCACCGCGGCGCTGCAAAGCGGTAATTACTATGGTGTCCAATTTCACCCAGAGCGCTCATCCAAAGCAGGCTCAGCACTGATCAAGAACTTCTTGGAATTATAAAAGGGAATTAGCAATGATTATTCCAGCATTAGATTTAATTGATGGCCAAGTGGTTCGCTTATTTCAAGGCGATTATGGTCAAGTTACCGAATACAAAGTGGATCCTGCAGAGCAGTTTCGCCTCTATCATCAGGCTGGAGCTAACTGGTTGCACCTTGTCGATTTAACGGGTGCAAAAGATACCTCAGCCCGACAGCTTGATCTGATTGCCAAACTGCTTGCCAGTACCCCTGCCAATATTCAAATTGGTGGCGGTGTGCGTAGTGAGCAAGATGTGGTGGATTTATTAAATGCGGGTGCGCAGCGCGTGGTTGTCGGTTCTACGGCCGTAAAACAGCCTGAATTAGTCAAAGGATGGATGGAAAAGTATGGCGCAGAAAAAATTATGCTAGCGCTCGACATCAACATTGATCAAGACGGCACACGTAAAGTGGCCATTTCAGGTTGGCAAGAAGATTCAGGTGTAACGATAGAAGCCTTGATTGATGATTACCTAACGGTCGGTTTGACGCACGTATTGTGCACTGATATTTCGCGCGATGGCACACTAGCCGGTTCTAACGTTGAGTTGTATATCGATTTATGCAAACAGTACCCACAAGTACAGTTTCAATCCTCAGGTGGTATCGGTAGCTTAGCGGACATCAAAGCTTTAACAGGCAGTGGCGTCGCAGGCGTGATTGTCGGTCGTGCCTTATTAGATGGTAAGTTCACCGCTCAGGAGGCATTCGAATGTTGGCAAAACGCATAATTCCTTGTTTGGATGTCCGCGATGGACAAGTAGTGAAAGGGGTGCAGTTTCGCAATCACGAAATCATTGGTGATATCGTACCGCTTGCAAAACGCTACGCCGAAGAGGGCGCGGATGAATTGGTGTTTTACGACATTACCGCGTCGAGTGATGGCCGAGTGGTGGATAAAAGTTGGGTTGCGCGTGTCGCGGCAGTGATTGATATTCCATTTTGCGTCGCGGGCGGTATTAAATCTGCCGAAGATGCTGCGCGAATTTTAGAATTTGGTGCAGATAAAGTCTCCATTAACTCTCCAGCACTCGCTAACCCACAGTTGATTACTGACTTGGCGGATAAATTTGGCGTGCAATGTATTGTGGTCGGCATTGACTCTTACTTCGATCAAGAAACGGGTCAGTATCAGGTCTATCAATTTACTGGAGATGAGACGCGCACCAAAGCAACACAGTGGCAAACTTGCGATTGGGTACAAGAGGTACAAAAACGTGGTGCGGGTGAAATCGTATTGAATATGATGAACCAAGACGGCGTGCGTAATGGTTATGATCTACAGCAACTCCAGAAGGTACGTGCTGTGTGTCGCGTGCCACTTATCGCTTCTGGCGGGGCGGGAACGATGGAGCACTTTGCGCAAGCTTACCAACAAGCTCATGTCGATGGCGCGTTGGCGGCATCGGTTTTTCACAAGCAGATCATCAATATCGGCGAATTAAAACAATATTTACAAGCAGAAGGTGTAGAGGTAAGACGATGAGTTTTCAAGTATCGAGTGCGGCTGCACTTTCTGAGCGTATTGATTGGAACAAAGTTGATGGCCTTGTTCCGGCGATAGTGCAAGATTTTCAATCAAGTCAAGTGCTTATGATGGGTTACATGAACCAAGATGCGTTGCAAAAAACCGCGCAAACAGGCCAAGTGACGTTCTTTTCTCGCAGCAAACAGCGCCTTTGGACCAAAGGAGAGACCTCTGGTCATGTGTTACAGTTGAAAAACATGGCGCTCGATTGTGATAACGACACTTTATTGGTCAAAGTGAATCCCATTGGGCCAACGTGCCATACTGGAACCACAACCTGTTGGGATAACGATGCACAAGAAGAGTCTCAAATGGTGTGGCTTCATCAGCTTGAGCAGCTATTGGCTGCCCGCAAGAGTGCCGACCCTGATTCCTCTTACACCGCTAGCCTTTATGCCCGTGGAACAAAGCGTATTTCGCAGAAAGTGGGTGAAGAGGGCGTTGAAGTTGCGCTTGCGGCGACGTCGGGCGATAAGGCGGAGTTAGTGTGTGAGTCTGCTGATTTGATTTATCACTTATTGGTGCTATTGCAAGACCAAGGATTAGCGTTGAGTGATGTGATTGATAAGCTTAAAGAACGCCATAAATAAACACAGTGAAGCCTCTTAAATTAAAGAGGCTTCCGTTTTTTGAGAGCGGTGTTAGAGGGTAATTTCTTTCCACTCACCGGGTTGTAGATCGCCTAAAACAATGTCGCCCATCGCGTAGCGCACTAAGCGCAGTGTTGGAAAGCCAATATGCGCTGTCATACGTCGTACTTGCCGGTTTTTACCTTCAGTAATGGTAATCGCAAGCCATGTGGTTGGGATTTGTGCGCGAAAACGAACCGGTGGATTACGTTCCCACAAGGTAGGCGGTTGCAAAATCTCAACCTTGGCAGGCAGCGTCATGCCATCTTTTAGCTCTACACCTTGGCGCAATTTATCTAAATCGTTTTGAGCGGGTTCTCCTTCTACTTGAACCCAATACGTTTTTGGTAATTTTGACTGCGGCTGCGTTAGTCTTGCTTGCAAGATGCCGTCATTGGTGAGCACCATCAAACCTTCGCTGTCTCTGTCCAAGCGACCTGCGGCATACACCTCTTTTACGGGAATAAAATCAGCGAGAGTTTTGCGCCCATCACCATCGGTAAACTGGCTTAGCGTATCAAAAGGCTTATTAAAGATGATGACTTTTCGATCAGCAAGTGATACTCGTTTTTTTACCTCTTCTGCAGATGAAGAGGAACGGGCGGTTGAACGCTGATGTGGATCGCGCCGTTTAAAATGAGAAGAGCCAGAGGGTTTTGATACTGATGAAGAATCACGACGCAAGCGGGATGACATGTTAACTACCTTGCAAAAATGTAAATGAAGTGTGTTTGAAAGTTTTCTGAACTTTGGATTTAAGCTATGATTTGCGCGCCCAGAAACAGGATTGACGCACAAGATAATAGACTATTATCCTAGTTTTGTTTAATTATACCCAACCCATGCTATTTGGATTCAGTATCAATAAAGGGTTTGGGTGTATACGTATTTTCACTCAATGACTAAAATCGGATAACGCTCAACGACATTCGATTCAGTTTTTGAAAGAGTGACGCTATCGTGTTCAAGTCGCGAGGATGCTAACCCACTTGACACGGACAATCACACAGCGCTGTTTCATCCAATGGTGCTGCTAGAACAAATAGGGAAATTTTTCATGCCTACAGAAAAACCTACAATTATTTATACCATCACAGATGAAGCACCAGCACTGGCCACTTATTCTTTATTGCCGATTATCCAATCCTTTACCGCCTCGTCAGGCATTAGCGTTGAAACCCGCGATATTTCACTGGCTGCGCGTATCCTTGCCAGCTTCCCAGAACATTTAAAAGAAAATCAACGTGTAAGTGATGCGCTTGCCGAATTAGGTGAACTGGCGACCAAACCAGAAGCGAATATTATTAAACTGCCTAACGTTTCTGCATCGGTCCCACAATTGAAAGCCGCGATTAAAGAGTTGCAGGAAAAAGGTTACGACCTACCAAATTATCCTGAAGAACCAAGTACCTACGAAGAAGAAGCGATTAAAGCGACTTACGATAAAATCAAAGGCAGTGCGGTTAACCCAGTGTTGCGTGAAGGAAACTCCGATCGCCGCGCACCATTATCAGTCAAGAATTATGCGAAGAAAAACCCACATTCAATGGGCGCATGGTCACCGCAATCCCGTTCACATGTTGCCAGCATGCAAGACAAAGATTTCTATGGAACAGAAAAGTCAGTCACCATTGAAGGTGACACTAAGGTCAAAATTGAGTTTGTCGGCCATGATGGCTCGACTAAAGTCTTAAAGAAAGAGTTTGCGCTGCTTGATAAAGAAATTATCGATGCTTCAGTTTTAAGCAAAAAAGCGTTAGTTGAGTTTTTCGAGCAACAAATCGCAGCAGCGAAACAGCAAGATGTGCTGCTTTCCTTGCACATGAAAGCAACCATGATGAAAGTGTCTGACCCAGTCATTTTCGGCCATGCCGTTAAAGTGTACTACAAAGACGTATTTGCGAAGTATGGCGCGTTGTTTGACTCATTAGGTGTTGATGTCAACAATGGCCTAGGCGATGTTTACGCGAAAATTCAAGCATTGCCACAAGCACAAAAAGAAGAAATTGAAGCCGCGATTCAAGCGGTTTATAACACGCAACCACCGCTTGCTATGGTCGATTCTGACCGAGGTATTACTAACCTACATGTCCCGAGCGATATCATTGTTGATGCGTCAATGCCAGCAATGCTGCGCGCTTCTGGTCAAATGTGGGGGCCAGATGGCAAGCAACAAGACACCAAAGCACTGATCCCAGATCGCTGCTACGCTTGCGTTTATCAAGCGGTGATTGATTTTTGTAAAAAGCACGGTGCATTTGATCCCACCACGATGGGCAGTGTGCCAAACGTGGGCCTTATGGCGCAAAAAGCTGAAGAATATGGATCGCACGATAAAACCTTTATCCTCGATGCAGCGGGTTCGGTACGTGTTGTGGATACCTCCGGCAAAGTATTGCTAGAGCAAGCTGTTGAAGCTGGTGATATTTTCCGCATGTGCCAAGTGAAAGATGCACCGATCCAAGACTGGGTGAAACTTGCCGTGACTCGTGCCAGAGCTACTGGTGTTCCTGCGATTTTCTGGTTAGACGATCAGCGTGCGCATGACCGTGAATTGATCAAAAAAGTCAACGTCTACCTTGCTGATCATGATACGGCTGGCTTAGATATTCAGATCCTATCACCCGTTGAAGCGACTCTGTTCACACTTGAGCGTCTCAAAGCGGGTAAAGATACCATCTCAGTTACGGGTAACGTACTGCGTGATTACCTCACGGATCTATTCCCCATTCTTGAGCTCGGTACTTCGGCTAAAATGTTGTCGATTGTTCCCTTGATGAATGGCGGTGGCTTGTTTGAAACAGGTGCTGGTGGCTCTGCGCCAAAACACGTTCAGCAGGTTGAGAAAGAAAACCACTTGCGTTGGGATTCGTTAGGCGAATTTTTGGCGCTGGCGGCGTCTTTGGAACATTTGAGTGTTGTCACTGGAAATGCGAAAGCGAAAGTACTAGCCGATGCGCTTGATAAAGCCACAGGTAAGTTCCTTGATCTCAATAAATCACCATCGCGCAGAGTTGGTGAGCTTGATAACCGTGGCAGTCACTACTATCTTGCAACCTATTGGGCTGAGGCCTTAGCAGAGCAGACGGCGGATGCTGATTTAGCGGCGGAATTCGCACCGATTGCGAAGCAGCTACAAGAAAATGAACAGGTTATCGTCTCTGAGCTGAATCAGGCACAAGGTACTCCGGGTGATTTGGGTGGTTACTATGCGCCAGTGTTTGAAAAAGCATCAGCACTAATGCGTCCAAGCCAAACCTTGAACGCGATCATTGGCGCTTAACCTTCAGTTATTCACCTCTAAGCAATAAAAAAACCCGCCAGTTCGGCGGGTTTTTCATCAAATACACGTTTGGCAGCGATTATTTTGCAAGTTGACCTTCGATTGGAACAACAGCGCTAGCGTGATAACCTTTCGGCCCCTGTTCAATCTCGTAGGAAACTTGTTGGCCCGCTTTGAGTGTGCGGTAGCCTTCCATTTGAATGGTTGAATAGTGAGCAAAAATATCGGTATCCTCACCTTCTGGACAAATAAACCCAAATCCTTTGGCGTTGTTAAACCATTTTACTGTACCTGTAGCCATGCTTTACATCCCTCATTGCATTTTAGTTACTGATGTTGTTATCGAGAAACTTATCCTAAAAACGTTACCCGAATGTGAATATCAATTCAGCCGCTGCCAAATTTTTAGTCACTAATTGACCAATGTAGTCAATGATTCGGCGCAGTCAATAGGCAAAAGGTATGATACTCGACATATTTGCAAATAAATCACTTTTCAGGTTTACATTGTTGTAACGATTAAATAGGGCGTTAAGAATGAAATAGTTAAAGAAAGCAGTTGCTTTTGTTTTCTTTTTAATCAACTACGCCGTTGATAGTTCGGAATAGCAATGTTTTATTTGCAGCGATACAATTGCTGCATTAGTCTCTAAGTAAGGGTTGTTTTTCAACTGTGTCGGTAGCACTAATAACATTAATAGATTCCAACGACACAATGGTTACTGAGAGGCACACGGTTCCACTAGGTAGAGAAGCACTCTAAATACGGTCATCATGAGTAAACATTTTGAATGGGTGACTCCAGACTCAGATCTTCTGGAGAAAGAGAAGACAGCAATTAAACCACCAGCGATGTACAACGTAGTTCTCAATAACGATGACTACACGCCGATGGAGTTTGTGATTGAAATCCTTGAGCGATTTTTCTCGATGGATATCGACAAAGCAACACAGATAATGCTCAAGGTGCATTATGAAGGGAAAGCAATTTGTGGCACGTTCAGTGCTGAGATTGCAGAGACCAAAGTAGCTCAAGTTACTTTGTACTCAAGGGAAAATGAGCATCCACTGCTTTGTACTATGGAGCAAGCGTAGTCGCTTGCTGGAGCAACAAAGTGGTTCCTTAAGGAGGTACTTATGCTTAATAAAGAACTAGAGTCGAGTCTAAACGGCGCGTTCGCTCGAGCGCGAGACAAAAGACATGAATTCATGACCGTCGAGCACCTCCTACTTGCGTTATTAGAAAATGATGCAGCCAGAGAGGCCTTATTAGCCTGCCAAGCGGATTTGGATGCCTTACGCCAAGAGCTTGATATTTTTATTGATCAAACCACACCTCTTATTCCTGAAAGTGACGAAACACGTGAAACGCAACCTACATTGAGTTTTCAACGTGTGCTGCAACGTGCTGTATTTCATGTGCAATCCTCTGGCCGCAATGAAGTCACAGGGGCGAATGTACTGGTTGCAATCTTTAGTGAGCAGGAGTCACACGCGGCTTACCTACTGAAAAAAAATGACATCAGTCGCTTAGATATCGTCAACTACATTTCACACGGCATCACTAAAGCTTCCAGCGCAAGTGATAATTCAGCCTCTTCCGACTCTTTTAGCAGCGAATCAGCTGATGAAGTCAGTTCTGATGAACGTTTGGAAAGCTTTGCCAGCAACCTCAACCAATTGGCAAAGCAAGGGTTGATTGATCCGCTAATTGGGCGTGATAAAGAGCTAGAACGAACCATTCAAGTGTTGTGTCGTCGCCGTAAAAATAATCCGCTGTTAGTGGGAGAAGCGGGAGTCGGTAAAACGGCGATTGCGGAAGGGCTGGCGTGGCGTATTGTGGAAGGCCAAGTGCCTGAAATAATTCAAAATAGTGTTATTTATTCACTGGATATTGGCTCATTACTCGCTGGAACTAAGTATCGTGGCGATTTTGAAAAGCGTTTTAAAACCATTTTGAAACAGCTTGAAAAAGAGCAGGACGCGATTCTATTTATTGATGAAATTCATACCATCATCGGTGCGGGTGCCGCTTCTGGTGGTCAGGTGGATGCGGCTAACTTAATCAAACCTCTGCTTAGCAGCGGTAAATTGCGCTGCATCGGCTCAACGACTTATCAAGAGTACAACAACATCTTTGAAAAAGAGCGCGCGCTGGCTCGCCGTTTTCAAAAAATCGATGTGGTCGAGCCATCGTTGGATGACACCACTAAAATACTTATGGGCCTGAAAACAAAATACGAGGCGCACCATGATGTACGTTACACCAATAAAGCGTTACGTGCGGCCGTAGAGCTTTCTGCAAAATACATCAATGAACGTCATTTGCCTGATAAAGCGATTGATGTGATTGATGAAGCGGGAGCACGTTCAAGGTTGGCACCTGCAAGTCGTCGCAAGAAAACCGTTGGAGTGGCCGATATTGAAGCGATGGTTGCTAAAATGGCGCGTATTCCAGAAAAATCGGTCTCTTCTTCCGATAAAGACATTTTGCAGCACCTTGATAGAAAAATGAAAATGTTGGTATTTGGACAAGATGACGCTATCGATGTATTGAGTGAGGCGATCAAACTCTCACGCGCTGGCTTAGGTGCCGACAATAAACCGGTGGGCTCATTCTTGTTTGCAGGGCCAACAGGCGTGGGTAAAACAGAAGTGACAGTGCAGTTATCGAAGCTACTTGGCATTGAGCTGCTGCGTTTTGATATGTCTGAGTATGGTGAACGTCACTCGGTGAGTCGTTTAATTGGTGCTCCTCCTGGTTATGTTGGGTATGACCAAGGTGGCTTGCTAACAGATGCTGTGATTAAACATCCACATTCAGTGGTGCTACTTGATGAGATTGAGAAAGCGCACCCTGATATTTTTAACTTGTTACTTCAAGTCATGGATAACGGCACTTTAACGGATAACAATGGACGAAAAGCGGATTTCCGTAACATCATTTTGGTGATGACAACCAACGCAGGTGTTGCAGAGACAGTGAAAAAATCGATTGGTCTTATCCAACAAGACAATAGTTTTGATGCGATGTCAGAGATTAAGAAAGTATTCACACCCGAGTTTCGTAACCGTTTAGATAACATCATCTGGTTTAATCGTTTGGATGAGCGTGTAATCCATCAAGTGGTTGATAAGTTTATTGTTGAACTACAAGCTCAACTCGATGCGAGAGGTGTATCGTTAGAGGTTTCTGAGGATGCTCGTCATTGGCTTGCTGTGAAAGGCTACGATATTGAGATGGGCGCTCGTCCGATGGGCCGTGTGATTCAGGATAAGCTGAAAAAGCCATTAGCGAATGAGTTGTTGTTTGGCTCGTTGGTCGATGGTGGCACAGTGAAAGTGGATTTAGATGGTGAAGAGCTTAAGTTTAAGTACATTGGTTCTCGTGAAGAAGCGGTTCACTAATCGGTAATCCCGATGCTTATCACCTAATAACAAAAGCACGCTGAGGCGTGCTTTCTTCTATGCATTGCATTTAATCCAGTTCTATAAGTAACAAAAAACGGAGCATTTAGCTCCGTTTTTTGTTGCGTTCGAAAATCAGAGATTAACGAGCACGGAAGACGATGCGGCCTTTAGTTAGGTCGTATGGAGTCATCTCTACAGTTACTTTGTCACCAGTAAGAATACGAATGTAGTTCTTACGCATTTTACCAGAGATGTGAGCTGTTACTACGTGGCCGTTTTCTAGCTCAACACGGAACATTGTGTTTGGAAGAGTATCAAGGACAGTGCCTTGCATCTCAATTACGTCTTCTTTAGCCATTTAATCCTCTTTAGAAACTTGGCGATTTTTAACGGACGCATTCTGCCGCTAAAAGATAAATATGTAAAGTTGGGGCGTATTCTACCCTTGCCAACGTTGATTTACTAGCTTTTGATGGCGCTCAAAGCGTACTTTGTAGTTCATTGCTGGGCATTCATCAATTTGATAACCCAAATATAACCATTGTTTCTGTGTGGCTTGGCAATATTGCAGTTGAAATAAAACGCCAAGTGTCCCGAGTGACAGATCTGACTCTGGATCATAAAAGGTATAAAAGGCGCTGGCACTGTTTTGTAAAATATCCGTCACCGCAATCGCGACCAGTTGTCCGTTTTGATAAATATGCAGGTATTGAGTATCTAGCCAACGACAAGCGGAAAAGGTTTCAAACTCCTGCTCGTTGGGAGGGTACATGCTGCCCTCTTTATGTCGCGCTTCAATATAGCGGGCATAGAGTGCAAACCAACCCGAATCCATGGTCGGTTTCAGCTGCCACTGAAAAGCGTGTGCCTTTTTGAGTAATCGCTTTTGGCTGGTTGATAGCTTGACTTGGTCAACAAAAACACGCAATGCTTGGCAGGAGTTGCAATTGTCACAGTGAGGTTTGTAAATGGTATCCCCACTGCGTCGAAAACCATTTGCGAGTAGAATTTCATAATTCTCAGGCGATTGCATGGCGGAGTCTAAAGTCACAGCGACACGTTCTTGCCTATCTTTTAAATAGCTACAAGGGTGGTTATTGGTTAAACCGATGCGTATTTGCTGTAAATCTGAGCTCATGGTTATCCTTCATTAGGCAAGGTGATCCACTGGGGTGTAAAGCAGCGCTCATCGACAGAGCTATCTCTAAAAGATAGCAAGGATTTGAGAAAATCGTCGCGCTCTAATTCGAAAGCTCCCAATGATGCCAGATGCGGATTCATCACCTGACAATCAATCAACTGTCCACCGTGTGATTGAAAATGCTGGCAAAAATACCAAAGCGCAATTTTTGATGCATTGGCTTTGATACTAAACATCGACTCACCGCAAAACATTTGGCCCATTTGTATGCCATAGAGCCCGCCGATCAATTTATCTTCCTGCCACACCTCAACCGAATGACAAAGGCCAGAAGCCGCAAGGGCGAGGTAGGCGCTGCGCATCTCTTCATTTAGCCAAGTTTGATCTGCGGGTCTTACGTTGGCGCAACTTGTAATTACCTCTTTAGTTGCATGGTTAAGGCTTATTTTATATTGATGTTTTCGCTGGAATTTTTTAACGCTTTTAGCTGGAGAAAAAGTTTGTGGGTTAAACACAGCTCGTGGAGCGGGGCTCCACCAAAGAATAGGCTCTTGTGGGCCATACCAAGGAAAAATTCCGTGTCGATAAGCATTATAAATACGTTCTGGTTGTAAATCCCCACCAAACGCGAGCAGTCCATTTGGCTCTTCTAGCGCCTCATCAGCGGAAGGAAAAGAGAAATCATCAAGCGCAAGTTGAGGAAGGTAAATAGTCATGTTCGATCCGATCTGGGTTAACCATCAAGATAAGGCCACGGAATGAGGATAGTAGGGATTTTTCAATAGTTTGCCAATCATTACTATCAGGCCATATTTGTACTGGAGTTCGCTTTTATTTTTAGATAGGCTGCAAGTACGAAGAATTTTCATTTTCCCAGAGCAAACAGGAGCTCTTTGGAAGATGCAAGGAAACACAACTCGAATGGAAAGCCTCACGTTACAACCAATAAAAAAAATTAATGGGCAAGTCAATTTACCCGGTTCCAAAAGTGTCTCAAACCGAGCGCTACTGCTTGCCGCTCTGGCAAGTGGTACGACTAAGCTAACGAACTTGTTAGACAGTGACGACATTCGCCACATGCTCAACGCACTAGAAAAACTTGGTGTGGAGTATCGTTTGTCAGACGACAAAACGGTGTGTGAGATAAAAGGTTTGGGTCGGCCTTTTAGCATCGAGCAATCCGTTGAGCTGTTTTTAGGTAATGCAGGGACGGCAATGCGTCCACTTGCGGCAGCATTAGTTCTTGGACAGGGTGAATTCATTTTGACTGGTGAGCCGAGGATGAAAGAGCGTCCAATCGGTCATCTCGTTACGGCGTTACGTGAAGCGGGCGCTGATATTGAGTACCTTGAAAACGAAGACTTCCCGCCGTTAAAAATTACGGCAACCGGCCTTAAAGCTGGAACCGTGGCGATTGACGGTTCAATCTCGAGTCAATTTTTGACCGCCTTTTTAATGGCTGCGCCACTGTCTGATGGTGAAATGACGATCAACATCGTCGGTGACTTAGTCTCAAAGCCCTACATTGACATCACGTTACACATCATGGCGCAGTTTGGTGTAAAAGTGATCAACCATAACTACACTCAATTTGTGATCCCAGCTGGGCAATCGTATGTTTCTCCTGGGCAGTTTTTGGTGGAAGGAGATGCATCCTCTGCTTCTTACTTCCTCGCGGCGGCGGCTATCAAAGGTGGCGAAGTAAAAGTTACTGGTATTGGTAAAAACAGTATCCAAGGAGATATTCAATTTGCCGATGCGCTAGAAAAAATGGGCGCAGTCATCGAATGGGGGAATGATTATGTCATCGCTCGTCGTGGAGAGCTTAATGCGGTTGATCTCGATTTTAATCACATTCCTGATGCGGCTATGACCATTGCGACGACCGCATTATTTGCCAAAGGCACCACAGCCATTCGCAACGTATATAATTGGCGTGTTAAAGAAACCGATCGTTTAGCCGCAATGGCGACGGAGCTGCGTAAAGTGGGTGCAGAGGTTGAGGAAGGGGATGATTACATTATCATTACACCACCAACGTCATTACAGCATGCGGCAATCGACACTTATGACGATCATCGAATGGCGATGTGTTTTTCGCTGGTTGCACTGAGCGATACCGCAGTGACGATTAATGATCCTAAATGTACTTCGAAAACGTTTCCTGATTATTTTGAACAGCTTGCGCAACTAAGCCACTAGGCATTGAGCGTTTAAACCCAATAATGAAAAGCCTCGAATGAGGCTTTTTTTCATCAAGAATTACGATTGAACGAGAGTAAATTGCTTTGATAAATGCAAGGCAAGGTACTTGAACATGTTAAATACCGCAGTGGTATTAGGTGTTGGCAGCCCCTTGTCGTCTAAAAAGTAGTTGCCTTTAAAAACTAATACATCCTCTTTTTCTTCAACGCTATCGGCGCGCATGCCAACGATATAAGCGTCATGTTCTTGAATGATTTGGTTTGCAATAAGTAACAAATCAAATTCAGTAATAGATTGTTTTTCGCTCATCTTTTACGGTCCTATGAGTAGATGTGCGAGGATAGTGCCGTAAAAGGGTAGGTAATTTCAATGATTTCAAATAGAATTCGGCGCAAAATTCGATGGAGTGGATTCTCAAGCTTTGACCAAAGAGAGAAGTCACGTCTAAGCTTAGTCAAGAAAGCCGATTTTTTATGCAATGAGAATGTGTGACTTACGGCATATTTCATTGGATTTATTTCGCGAACTGATAATACTCACTTTAGTATGAGCGCCAAAGCACGTTTAGTAGAGTGCTGCAGCAATGAAAGTCAAGCTCACAAGCGCCACAGGACTCGATTTTAAACTTTTCAATTTAGGTTGGAAGGCTGGCGGAGAATAGGCCACTGAGCTCTGGTTGCATTTTGACCAATTATTGCGTGGTTGAATTTTATTTTTAAAAAACATGTTGATCTTCTTGTTAACTGGCTCGATAGTAAAAAAAGAAGCAATAATTTAGAACGTCATGCGATTTACTTTCGCGTAATGATTAAGGGCATTTGAGTCAATTATGGGTAAATCACTCGTTATAGTGGAATCGCCAGCCAAGGCTAAAACGATCAATAAATATCTTGGTAAAGATTTTATTGTTAAGTCGAGCGTAGGGCATGTTCGTGATCTTCCAACCGCAGGTCAAAGTACCGCTAAAAAAGCAACGCCTAGTTCTTCTTCAAAGAACCTTAGCGCTGAAGAGAAAGCACGCTTGAAAAGCGAGAAAGACCGCAGTTCGTTAATTAAGAAGATGGGCATCGACCCTTATCACGGCTGGGAAGCGAATTACCAAATTTTGCCGGGTAAAGAAAAAGTAGTGGCGGAATTGCAAAAGCTTGCTAAAGATGCCGACTGCATTTATCTCGCAACCGATTTGGACCGCGAAGGAGAGGCCATCGCTTGGCACCTTCGTGAGATCATCGGTGGCGATGAACAGCGATACAAACGAGTTGTATTTAACGAAATTACTAAAAATGCAATCCAACAAGCCTTCCAAACACCGGGTGAATTGAATATCGACGGTGTAAACGCCCAACAAGCACGTCGTTTCATGGACCGTGTGGTGGGTTTTATGGTCTCTCCATTACTTTGGAAAAAAGTGGCGCGTGGCCTGTCTGCGGGTCGCGTCCAATCGGTGGCGGTGAAATTACTTGTTGAGCGTGAGCGTGAAATTAACGCGTTTGTCCCTGAAGAGTTCTGGGATATCCATGCTGATACGAAAACGCAAGATAAAACGGATTTCCGTCTGTTGGTTGCGCAAAAAAATGATGTAGCGTTTAAGCCTGTCAACGAAGCGGAAGCTAAATCAGCGGTTTCGATTTTAGAAAAAGCTTCTTACGAAGTGTGTAAACGTGAAGACCGCCCAACCAGCAGTAAACCTTCCGCTCCTTTTATCACCTCGACGTTACAGCAAGCAGCCAGTACTCGCTTGGGTTACGGAGTTAAGAAAACGATGATGCTAGCTCAGCGCTTGTATGAGGCAGGTTACATCACTTATATGCGTACCGATTCAACCAACTTAAGTGCTGAAGCGGTCGAAGCGGTTCGCAGCTATATTGGTAGTGAGTTTGGACAAGCCTACTTACCTGAGAATCCGTTAGCTTATGGAAGTAAGCAGGGCGCTCAAGAAGCGCACGAAGCGATTCGTCCATCCAGTGTGGATGTTAAAGCCGATGATTTACAAGGTATGGAAGCGGATGCTCATAAGCTATACGCGCTAATCTGGAATCAGTTTGTTGCTTGCCAAATGACGCCAGCTCAATACGATTCGACCACTGTGAGCGTGAAAGCGGCAGAATTTACCCTTAAGGCGAAAGGTCGCATCCTTAAATTTGATGGTTGGACGCGAGTTCAACGGCCAATGGGTAAGAATGAAGACCAAATTTTACCTCCAGTGAAAGTGGGCGAAACGTTGTTATTGCAAACGTTAGATCCAAAACAACATTTCACTAAGCCACCGGCACGTTATACGGAAGCTGCGTTGGTAAAAGAGCTTGAAAAGCGTGGTATAGGCCGACCATCGACGTATGCTTCTATCATCTCTACCATTCAAGATCGCGGCTATGTGAAAGTGGATCAGCGACGTTTTTATGCTGAGAAAATGGGTGAAATCGTCACCGATCGTCTGGATGACAGCTTCAATGATTTGATGAACTATGACTTCACCGCGCGAATGGAAGAAAAGCTGGACCAAATTGCAGCAGGATCTGCAAATTGGAAAGGAGTTTTGGACGATTTCTTTAAAGATTTCACTGCAGATTTAGAAACGGCTGAACTGGATGAAGAACAAGGTGGTATGAAACCCAACCACATCGTGATGACCGACATTCAATGTCCGACATGTTCACGTCCAATGGGAATTCGTACAGCCTCTACAGGGGTGTTCCTCGGTTGTTCTGGTTATGCACTGCCACCTAAAGAGCGTTGTAAAACCACCATTAACCTAGGTGACGAAGAAGGCGTCATCAATGTCTTGGAAGAAGATGTTGAAACGGCTGCACTGCGCGCTAAAAAGCGTTGTCCTATCTGTGAAACGGCGATGGATGCGTACCTAATCGATGACACACGTAAAATGCATGTGTGCGGGAACAATCCGAACTGCGAAGGTTACGTTGTAGAATTCGGTGAGTTTAAAGTTAAAGGCTATGATGGCCCAGTTGTCGAGTGTGACAAGTGTGGGTCAAACATGGTACTGAAAAATGGCCGTTTTGGTAAGTACATGGATTGCACCAGCGATGACTGTAAAAATACGCGTAAGATCTTAAGAAGCGGCGAAGTTGCTCCACCAAAAGAAGATCCTATCCATTTCCCTGAATTGCCTTGTGAAAACTCGGATGCGTATTTTGTACTGCGTGATGGCGCTTCAGGCCTGTTTCTTGCGGCGAGCAATTTCCCGAAATCTCGCGAGACACGTGCGCCATTGGTTGAAGAATTGGCTCGTTTTAAAGAGCGCCTAGCACCAAAGTATCAATACTTAGCTGATGCGCCTGCACATGATCCTGATGGTGTGGCGGCGGTTGTACGCTTTAGTCGTAAGTCAAAAGAACACTATGTACGAACTGAGATAGAGGGTAAACCCTCAGGTTGGACGGCGTTGTTCGATAATGGGCGGTGGGAAATTACCGATAAGCGTAAAAACGCTAAAAAATAGCCTTTAATGTGATCAATGCGAAAAGGTAGCCTTCGGGCTACTTTTTTTTGGCTGGAGTTTGAGCAAGTTCAATTATTCATATAATTCATAGTGAATTTATCGCCAATATTTTGACATTTGTCGAGTAAGACAGTAATGATGAACTATCCACAAGCGATACGAGGTATTGTCGGATGTTAAGAACCATTCTCATAAAACTAATCTATTCTGTCAGCACCTTGCTATCAGCTCATGCTACTTAATAACTGAAATCAAAATATTTGGTTTAATTAATACTTATGTCTTTAACCTAGTAAACATAGCGTCATAAATTCGTTGTATTTTTAATAAAAAGAGAGTGTATATAAAATTAAGAATGCATCAATAAAGTGAATAAAAATGATTAGTTAATACATTGTTATGTTTATATGTTACACCGAGCTGTAAATGTGAGCTAGGTTAGGAGTTAGCAAACTAAAGGGTTCAGACAAGTCAGAACAGCGTATTTAAAATTGTATTATTTCTTTAATTCGATAACGTATAAACAACCGATTGCATTTAGGGTGGTGAGGGAGTTTCATACAGCCCACTGCAAGTGGTCAATAAGGATAGCATCCATACATCCCCTGTAAATTAAGGTATGGAATGCAAATATAAGAATGAAATAAGGAGAATTAAAATGGCTGGTGTTTTAGGAATGATCCTTGCTGGTGGCGAAGGCTCGCGCTTGATGCCTTTAACGGAATCTCGTAGTAAACCTGCAGTGCCATTTGGTGGCAGTTATCGTTTAATCGATTTTGCTTTGAATAATTTTGTAAACGCGGATTTGATGCGTATCTACGTGCTTACACAATTTAAATCACAATCGTTGTATTTACATATGAAGAAAGGCTGGAACCTTTCGGGCATCACTGATCGGTTTATCGATTCAATCCCCGCACAGATGCGTGATGGCAAGCGCTGGTACGAAGGTACTGCGGATGCTATCTACCAGAATATTCGTTTTATTGAACTCTCTACCCCCGACCAAGTATGTATTTTTGGCTCTGATCATATCTATAAAATGGATATCCGCCAGATGCTCGATTTCCATAAACGTGTAGACGCAAAACTGACCGTTTCTGCGCTGAGAATGCCGCTGAAAGAAGCGTCTCAGTTTGGTGTGATTGAAGTTGATGAAGCCGGAAAAATGGTCGGTTTTGAAGAAAAACCTTGCAACCCTAAAGCGATCCCTGGGCACCCAGACCTTGCACTTGTTTCTATGGGTAACTACATATTCGATACAGATAAACTCTGTGCAGAACTGCGTCGTGATGCTGAAGATAATCACTCCAGCCATGATTTTGGCAAAGATATTATTCCTAAACTTTTCCCGGAAGGAGAGGTTTATGTCTATGATTTTTCAACCAATAAAATCAAAGGCGAAAAAGACACAACTTACTGGCGTGATGTCGGTACGATTGAGGCCTACTGGGCAGCGCACATGGATCTATTAGAGCATGATGCCGATTTCTCGTTGTATAACCGTAGCTGGCCTCTCCACACTTATTATCCACCGTTGCCACCTGCAACCTTTGTTGATTCACACGATCGTAAAGTACAGATCACCGACAGCTTGATCTCCGGCGGAAGCTACATTCAAGGTGCGAAGATTTATAAATCGGTACTAGGTTACCGCAGTAACATTGGAGCCAACACTTTAGTGAGTGAATCCGTGATCCTCGGTGATGTTAAAATTGGTGAAGGATGTACAATTAAGCGTGCGATTATTGATAAAAATGTCGAAATAGCACCAGGTACTATCATTGGTGAAGATTTAGAACTCGATAGACAACGTTTCCATGTTTCTGATGAGGGCATCGTTGTTATCGCAAAAGGAACAAAAGTTGGATTCTAGAATGGAAAAAATCGATGTTTGGTTTACCGTTTCAGAAGCTCAAGGTTTGATCAAAAGTGGTGGTTTGGCCGATGTGGCTAAAGCACTGCCTAAAGCACTGCAAGAGTTAGGTCATCAGGTAGCTATTGTGCTACCTGCTTATCGTTCTATATTGGGCATTTCAGATGCTCCTGTTGTGCTAGAAACTGAGCTTACCCATTGGCCTCATACTTCATATCTGGTCCGTCAGATGGAGCTAGATGGAGTGGCCGTGTACTTAATTGAATGTGAACAATATTTTGGCCGAGCACAAATGTATGGCGAGAATAACCAAGCGTACGCTGATAATGGCGAGCGTTTTGGTTTCTTTTCAGCAGCTAGCCTAGATGTTTTACCTAAGCTCGGTAAAAAACCACAGATTATCCATGCAAATGATTGGCATACAGGGTTGGTTCCATTTTTGTTGAAAACGCGTTACCAGCATGACGCTTATTTTTCTGATATGAAAAGCGTATTGACCGTTCACAACGCGATTTTTAAAGGTATTTTTTCTTATCATCAATTAGAGATCATCCCAGAATTGAACTTATCTGGCATGGAATTTTTACGCTACGGACACGATCACGTCAGTATGCTAAGAGCAGGGATTGCCTTTGCTGATAAAATCAATGCCGTTAGCCCTAATTATGCTTCCGAGCTGCTAACACCGCTTGGCTCTCATGGGTTAGTAGATGATTTTGTTCACCGAGCTAGAGATTTGCACGGCATTGTTAATGGGTGTGATTATAGCGAGTGGGATCCACAAAACGATGAATTTCTTCCTCTTGGCTACTGTGATGAAGCTGAATCACTTCAAGCGGGCAAACGGGCGAGTAAGCGCATGTTGCAAGAGGAGCTGCAATTACCTCAGCGTGACTTGCCTTTGTTTGGGATGGTTTGTCGACTCACCCACCAAAAAGGTTTCCACTACATTTTACCTATACTAGAGTCGTTCTTACGCAATGATGCTCAGCTCATTATTGTTGGCACAGGAGAGCCTGAAGTTGCTGTTCAGCTACATAAAATGGCGGCGAAGCATGCTGATAAATTTGCGTTTGTTGAAGCTTATAGCAATCGTTTTGCACATTTGGTTGAAGCCGGTTCTGATTTCTTCTTAATGCCTTCAGAATTTGAAGCTTGCGGTTTGAATCAGATCTACAGCATGGCTTATGGCACGCTGCCCATCGTTCGTGAAGTTGGTGGTTTAAAAGACACCGTGCGTGATTATGATAAGTTTCCTGAAGAAGCGACCGGCTTTGGTTTTCATGATCCTTCTCCAGAAGCACTGCTTATTGCAATGCAGCGAGCGATGCTGTTTTATCTTCAACATCCCGAAACTATGTTGGAGGTTCAGCAGAGGGCGATGCGACAAAATTTTAGCTGGCAGGATTCAGCGAAAGAGTACATCAAGATGTATCATCTCGCGTTTCATGACTGATGTTTTTATAACAAGTAAGGCGCTTTGGCGCCTTACTTGTTTAGTCGAACGAGCCCGCATGATTTTTTGCTATTCAGCCCCCGTTTTGTGGTAGTCTTGCGTTTCTCAAATTGAAGCTGATTAACGGTTTTGTATGTCTCATAGCCTACTTTTCCATAAGACCTACCTGCATCCCACCAGTGATGAATGGGTTGTTTTTGTGCATGGTGCAGGTGGAAGTTCATCCATCTGGTTTAAGCAAATCAAAGCGTACCGTGAGCATTTCAACCTGTTATTAGTTGATTTACGAGGTCATGGCAAGTCAAACCAGCTGTTTAAAGAGTTGATGGCAAATCGTTACACGTTTAAATCCGTCACTCTTGATATTCTCAAAGTGCTCGATCATTTGAAAATTCAGTCTGCCCATTTTGTTGGAATGTCACTCGGCACCATTATTGTGCGTAATCTTGCTGAAATAGCGACTGGGCGAGTTTGCTCTATGGTTTTGGGCGGAGCGATAACCCGTTTGAATGTGCGCTCTCAAGTGCTCGTAAAGTTGGGTAATTTGAGTAAACACATCATTCCTTACATGTGGCTTTATCGTCTGTTTGCTTACATTGTGATGCCACAACGCAACCAAAAAGAGTCACGGCATCTTTTTATTCGAGAAGCGAAGAAGCTGTGCCAAAAAGAGTTTAAACGCTGGTTTATGCTGACTTCCGAAGTCAATCCTCTGATGAAATGCTTCAAAGAGAAAGAGCTACCCATTCCCACTCTTTATCTTATGGGAGAGAGAGACTATATGTTCATTCAACCCGTTAAAGACATGGTGGCAATGCATAGACAAAGTGTGTTATTAGAGATCCCAGATTGCGGCCACGTGTGCAATGTTGAACAATCTGAGATGTTTAACCGCCATTCAATTGAGTTCATCCGCCAGCATCAGACTCGTTAGTCTGAATCTAAACAACCGCAGTACCAGCAGGCTGCAAACTGCGGCCCATTTTCCTCGTTGCACTGTCCACAAACCCAGTTAGGTTCTTCGTTTATCTCTTCTATCTGATAGGTCAATAATTGTGCTTGAGCCTCGGCGATTTGAGTTTCATCCAACAGCCATATATAGGGCAAGGTTTCTTCTGAAAAAGGGAGCTCTCCACCTAAGCCGTATAAGTTATCGCCTCTCACTTCACAGCGAATATTGAATTGCTGTAAATACTGACAAACTATATATGCCTCTATCGGGTGGTTTGAAACACAAATTTTCATCATTATTCACTTCAGGCGGAAGTTGGTTTTTTGTTCAATCTGGCCATAATCCACTTGGTGAGAATAGGAAAAAGACCTAATAGAGCAAATGAAAGCAAAACCGAAGGAGATACAATGCCGGATAAGCTTTCAATTTCAGCTAGTTGAGTACCAGCATTCAGATAAACGGCAGTGCCGGGCAGCATACCGAGTTGGCTAATCAGGTAAAAGCGAGCGGTTGATATGGGTGTTAGGCCCATTAATAAATTAATCAAGAAAAAAGGGAGAACCGGAATTAAGCGCAGTGAGAATAGATAAAATGCCCCATCTTTTGCAACGCCTTGATTAATCGTTTGCAGCTTTTGACCAAATTTTGTTTGAATCCATTCACGCAGTAAGAAACGGCTACTCAAAAAGGCGATAGTTGCGCCTATGGTGCTGGCAAAGGAGACAAGCAGTAAGCTAGTCCAAAAACCAAACAGCGCAGCACCCAGTAACGTGACGACCGCCGCTCCTGGGATAGAGAAAGCCGTGAGCACAATATAGAGTGAGAAATAGATCAAAGCAGCGCTGATCACGTTTTGGCTAATGTATTCGTTTAATAGCATTTGCTGTGCTTTGGCATTATCTAACGTTAGATAGTGGCCAAAATTTACAATCAAAAAGACAATAAAGGCAAATAAAGCCAAGCCTAAGAGAAGTTTTTTATTCATGGTATTCCTCAAAACGACATATTTTACTAGATATAGTGAAGAAGACAGAGGAAGTCGAATTTATATTTCAAAACGGGATGAAAAAAAACGCTCGCATGGTGATACGAGCGTATTTGATTATTTAATCGAGATATTTATTTACTCGGAGGTTAAAGGCTTTTCGCTAATTCATCGCGTCGAGATTGTGGGATAACCGACCAATGCTTGCCTTCAATCGCACCTTCAAGGGCCCATAGCAATTCAAGACTGATTGAAGAAGAATGGGTTTGCTGAATCGCTTTATAGGCTTCCAAAGCCCCCTTTGTATGCAAATCCGTTACAGATTCTATTCCTGCTTTCTTAAGCATACGTTCGGTGGCGAGTCGAAGGTTCGGGAGATCTTTTAGGCGTTCTGGCTTCGTTTGGGCTTGAACTTCTCGTTCTTGTTTGGCGATTTCGAGTGCGACAGCAGCATCTCGTAAAATAAGCGAAGGGTTTTCCCAACAATTGTCAGGTAATGCGAAGTATTTTGTGACGACAGGGAACCCACGTTTTTTATAGATATAGGGCTCATAGCCTTGCTCTTTAAAGCGAGAGGTTGATAGATCGTCTGCGCGAATATGAAGTTTATCGTTTACGACCAAAGCAAACATGGTGTCATCGACAAAAATGCCGAAGCCGCCAAACATTGAACGGGACTTAACGCGTCCAAGTTGTTCGAAGAGTCGCATTGAATCTTTAAGTACTGGTTTATCCATGCTGTAAATTCTCGGTGTATGGGAAAAACGCCACCAAAATCAGGTCCGAGAGATTAGCAAACTTATGCAGAAAGAGTGTCAGTAAGGGGTAAACTTAACGTTTGCATATTTGCCATCGGCAACCCCGCTACCTACCGAATAGTCGGTTTAGGCCGGAGGCTTTGCGTCCCATCTTTTCAAATGGTTTGCCCTGTGCGTGACTTCTAATAGTAAGAATATATAAATTTTTGGATGAGCATCACGTTTATTTATTATTTGCGTGATGCTCATTCCAAATTTACTATTATTTAATACGGCGCTCTGTCTCGAATATGGGAAAATCCATAAAATTGACATTTGTCGCTTGCTTTAAATAATGACACTATTTCGTTATGTTTTTTACTGTGTTGCGTTCAACAATCTCGGGATGCATCTCAAACACACGACGTTCATGCTCTTTGTCTTTAATGCGTTCCAATAGGATTTCAAAGGCGTTTTTCCCTACTCGTCGTTTTGGCTGGTGAACCGTGGTTAACGGTGGCGAGAAATACTCAGCAAGTTCAATATTGTCATAACCAATAACAGACATGTCATCAGGAATACGGATGCCTTTTTGTTGCAAGCGACTCATTAAACCGAGAGCCATTGTATCGTTAAAGCAAAAAACAGCCGTTGGGCGCTTGTCCATGGCGGCGATCTTGTCGGCGGCGAGAACCGCAGTATCACACTCGAAGTTACCTTCCAAAATCCAATCTTCATGAACGGTTAGGCTTGCTTCGGCAAGAGCACGCTTAAACCCTTGAATACGCTCTTGGCACGCCGCTTTTTCGAAGTGTCCACTTAAGCAAGCAATGTCAGTATGGCCATGATCAATAAGGTATTTGGTGGCGAGATATCCGCCTTCCTCTGAGTTATCAATAATTTTATCGGCTTGAGAACTTTCAGGGCCCCAGTCCATGATAACTTTCGGAATGTCTGAATGACGATCAAGCATCTCAAGCAGTTCTTGGGTGAGGTCCGAGCACATGACCAACATACCATCGACACGTTTTTCCGCTAGCATGCGGATGTAGTCGCGTTGCTTCTCGTAAATACCGCCGGTATTGCACAAAATAAGTGTGTAGCCTTGGCGGTAGCAGTAACTTTCAACACCATCGATAACCTCAGAAAAAAATAAGTTTGTCGATTGGGTCACTAACATACCAATGGTACGGGTGGTGTTGCATTTTAAGCTGCGAGCGACTGCACTTGGTGCATAGTTAAGCTCTGATACCGCTTCCATCACTCGTTCTTGGGTTGCTTCAGCCACAAAGCGAGTTTTATTGATTACATGCGATACCGTGGTGGTTGATACGCCCGCTAAGCGTGCAACGTCTTTAATCGTAGCCATAAATTCTCTGTCCTGTCGATAACTGCTGAAAGTGATAGTCACGAAGAGCAATTCAGCGGTATTAGGCCTATCGGTGTTATATTGAAGCCTAAAAGTAGTAAAAACACAAAAACCGCCTCTAATCAGCGGTTGCATCTTAAATTCATTTTTTATCGTTTGCGGTCAAGATTCTAGTCCGCAAATGTCCATCAAGCAACGAAAAATCCACCGAATAAATCGGTCAACAGTCACAATTGACCGATTTAGTAATTGGTATTAACCAAGTTATCTTACTAGTTTGATAAATAGTCGCGGTCTAAGTGAAGAAACGCGACCAACAATTCGCTTGCGGCACCGTAAAAACCAAATTGATCAATTTGTTGGCAGCGAAGATGGAATTGTGGGATCCAAGAGAGCAAATGTTGTTCAATAAAATCACACTGCTGCGTAAAGGCTTGTTCAAGGTGTGTCTCTTGTTCAAGCTCATTTGAGCGAATGATCAAGTTACCTAAGAAATCCAGTTCAATCGCAATGTGGTCGGCGGGTTCGTTGAGTGTATCGTTGACTGCAATGTGATGGGCTGCCATCAAATCCGACATTGCTCTGGCTGGTTCGTCATTGAGCAACCCTGATTTTCCAATGTAAATTGAGGCATAGGGTAGCGCGGACTCCTTATTGGATTTTAAAAAAAGATCACAGAAATCGGCTGCGAGCTCAAGCTGTGCGTCTTCTTTGTCTTGCAATCGGTTCAGTGCATCAACTAATTTATCAATGGCAGGTTTAAGTGTCGCGTTTTCTGCTAATCCTGAAAGAAATGTGCGAATAGCGGGCGTATAGTATTGCTCTAATTCATGCTCCGAAAGTTCTTTCACAAATAAGCTCGAAAGCCACCAATAAATCTCGGCACGCTGTTCATTAAAAGCTTTGATGTCTTGCATGGTATTGGCTCTCCAAGGGGGTGGTTTTGCGAAAATCGTTTTTAAAAAGTAATTGATCTAAGTGTAACTAATAAAAATGAATAGCAGTCGCTAAGAAAATGAAAAAATATGAGTGATTTTTTCATTAAGTTAATGGATGTCTGGAAGGTTGTTTTGAATCAATAAACTCTCATCTTTCTTAATTTTAAAAGTGATACGACTAGAATTATGACTATTTATGAATAGAATGGCTTTGTACAGAATCTCGAGCCGAGGTTTGAACATTTCTATCGAGTAAAGTGGTGTAAATGAGCTATCACGTATTAGTAGTTGAAGATGATGCAGTCACTCGCAGCAAGCTAGCTGGATACTTTCAAAGCGAAGGTTATATGGTAACGCAAGCGGAAAGCGGTACTCAGATGAGAGATGCTTTGAAAAACAGCGCGATAGATCTGATTATGCTAGACATTAATTTACCCGGTGAAGATGGTTTAATGTTAACGCGTGAGCTACGCAGCCAATCTGATATTGGCATCATATTAGTGACAGGGCGCACGGATAGCATTGATAAGATTGTTGGTCTTGAAATGGGGGCCGATGATTACGTAACGAAACCTTTTGAATTGCGCGAGTTGCTGGTGAGAGTGAAAAACTTGCTGTGGCGGATCTCGACCGCAAAAAACAAACTGAACGAAGAGAGTGGTGTATCTCACAATGCGAATTTAGTGCGCTTTAGCGAGTGGACCTTTGATATCCAGCGCCGAGCGCTGAGCCGTAATGGTGAGCCCGTAAAACTGACCAAAGCGGAATATGAGCTATTAGTTGCCTTGTCGTCATATCCGAATCAAGTCCTTAGCCGTGAACGTATTTTAAATATGATCAGCCACCGTGTGGATGCACCTAACGATCGAACGATTGATGTACTGATTCGACGCATGAGGGCGAAGATGGAGTTTGATCCCAAGAATCCGCAAATCTTTGTGACTGTGCACGGTGAAGGTTATATGTTCGCTGGCGATTAGCTGAGTGGTCGTGTGTGTAAAATTGGCGTTGGGCCGTGCCTTTTTATTCCCATGATTTTTTGTAGCCGCAATTATCAAGAAAAACGGAGCACATAAGTGGCTCCGTTTTGGGTTGAATACAATTGCTAATTGCTAATTGCTATTGATGTCCAACTCTGTATCGCCATGCCCGGAGGCCCAATCACGTAAGTCTTGCCACAGCAGCCCTAACGTTTCATACCAGTAACGCTCGGTTTGTTCTAAATAACGCGCTCGAGGAGCGTATTTTTCCCAAGGTTGCTCAATATTCGTTTGCGCTAAGAAATTGGTTGGCGCAGGTATTGGGTCAATACCTGCAGAATTAAACTCTTTTAACGCTCTTTCCATATGACTGGCTGACGTTACCAAAACCAGCCTACGCTGTTGAACAAAGGCGGCGGCTTGTCGTGCTTCTTCCCAAGTATCTTTAGCTGTTTCTAGCAAAATAATATCGGATTTATTCACTCCAAGCGCGAGTGCCACCACGGCTAGCATGCGCGCATGGCTAAATTCCGACCCACCAGAGTAGCCTGATAAAATCAACTTTGAGCCGGGGTACATACGCATGACTCGTATGCCTTCGTTTAAGCGTACCAACGCAGTGCGGCTGAGTTCCGAGGTCGGCGGGATTTGGTCATCCACTACGTGGCCGCTACCTAAAACCATCACATAATCGATGGTGCCATCAACGGGGAGAAAAGCCGAGTATTGTCTTTCCAAAGGCATTAGCATGCGCGTTGCAAAGGGTTGGAAAGAGATAAGAAATATCCCCACTAAAGAGAAGAGGACAAACATACAGCCAGTCTTACGTCTGACGGTGAACATTATGAGCATTAATCCGACAAAACCGAGGATTAGCATTGCCGGAAGAGGCATTAATAATGAGGAAATAACTTTTTTCAGCTCAAACATATACAAAATAGTCCGAAAAAACACCACTTGATAATAAAAAGGAACAAAGCCCCTTTATTCCTGCCATTCCTATGACAGAATAGCAGCACGATTCGCTATCATAACTCAAGCCACTGTGACTGAAGACCGGAATTTCGACGATATTGCCCACAAATTTGCAAAAAACATATACGGCTCTGACAAAGGTGAAATTCGTCAAGTCATTGTTTGGCAAGATCTTGAGCAACTGCTCGCTTTGTTGAGCAACCACCCAAAACCTTTGCAAGTGCTTGATGCTGGCGGCGGTTTGGCACAAATGTCACAAAAAATAGCCAAGCTTGGACACCAAATCACGCTGTGTGATTTATCCTCGGAAATGCTCCAGCTAGCCGAACAAGAGATCCGCAAAAATGGTCTGCTTGAGCAGTATCGGTTGGTACATTCCCCCGTGCAATCCATCCAATCGCACCTCAGTGCGCCAGTGGATGTGTTGTTGTTTCACGCGGTGATGGAATGGTTAGCCGAGCCAAAACCCGCATTGCAGAATTTGTTAGAGCAAGTTAGGCCAGGTGGTATGGCATCAATCATGTTCTATAACCATCATGGCTTGGTGTACAAAAATGTTGTCTGTGGCAACATTCCCCATGTATTGGAGGGCATGCCGCATCGCAAGCGGTTTAAGCTCCAGCCTCAGCAAGGGCTAAAACCTGAAGAAGTGTATCAATGGATCGAAGAATCAGGATTTGAGATTTGTGGAAAATCGGGCATCCGATCATTCAGTGACTATATTGGGAATGTGAAAAATATGGGTGACTACCAATATGAAGATGTACTGGCACTCGAACAACAATTATGTAGACAAGAGCCGTACCTCTCACTAGGTCGATACATTCATGTATGGGCGAAAAAGAAAATAGAGCAGGAATAACAATGAGTGAGATGACTCAGAACGCTGCACAGCAACCTATTGATGAATTGGTTGGTTGGGTAAAGCAGCATGATTTCTCATTGAACCTGACGACAGAACGACTGGCGTTCCTTATTGCCATTGCAGTATTGAGTAACGAAAGGTTTGATGAAGAATTAGGTGAAGGTGAGTTACACGATGCGTTTGCCATCGTAACTCGCTTATTTGAAGAAACTGGTGAAGCCTCCGCGTTTCGTGCCAATAATGCGATCAATGAGTTGGTAAAACAGCGCTTAATGAGCCGCTTCACCAGCGAGATGACTGATGGCGTTAGTATTTACCGTTTGTCACCGTTGGCTATTGGTATTACGGACTATTACGTCCGCCATAGAGAGTTTTCCAAGCTGAAGCTCTCAATTCAGCTTTCTATGGTTGCCGATGAAATGGCCAAGGCGATTGAAGCTGCGAATAAAGGTGGTACTCCCGGGCATTGGAAAAAGAACGTCTACGGCGTATTAAAATACTCGGTAGGGGAAATTTTTGATCGTATCGATTTAAACCAACGTGTGATGGACGAGCAGCAGCAATCGGTCAAACTGCAAATCGCAGAGTTGCTGAATAAAGATTGGCGTGAAGCGATCAACAACTGTGAATCGTTATTGTCTGAAACCTCTTCAACGCTGCGTGAACTGCAAGACACTTTACAAGCGGCGGGGGATGAGCTGCAAACGCAAATTTTGGATATCCAAGAATTGGTTTATGGCGAAGCTGAACTCGAATTCATTGAAGAAATCCTGTTTGGATTACAGATGAAACTTGATCGCATCACCAGTTGGGGACAACAGGCGATCGATCTCTGGATTGGCTACGACCGCCATGTTCATAAATTCATTCGTACCGCTATTGATATGGACCAAAACCGAGCGTTTAGCCAGCGTTTACGTCAATCGCTCAGTGACTATTTTGACGCGCCTTGGTATCTCACTTATGCCGATGCTGAGCGTTTAACCGACCTGCGTGATGAAGCTCTCGTGTTAAGAGATGATGAGGTGATGGGGCAAGTGCCTCCAGAAGTGGAGTACGAAGAGTTCCAGCAAGTCAATGATGAGCTCTCCTTGCGTATCGGCAGCATGCTCAAAGGTCATAAAGATCAAGGGATGCCAATTGATTTAGGACGAGTACTGAGAGACTACCTCGCCACTCATCCCCATACACATCATTTTGATTTAGCCCGAATTATTGTTGATCAAGCGGTGAGGCTTGGCTACTCAGAGCAAGATTACCAAGCCATCCAACCTGACTGGCAAGCGATCAACGATTTTGGTGCAAAGGTACAAGCAAATGTCATCGACAGATATTAATGAATACATGCCAGAAAATCTGGCTAAAGCGATTTCAAATCCTTTATTTCCTGCGCTAGATAGCCAGCTTCGAGCTGGGCGTCATGTTTCTAGTGATGATTTGGATAATCACACCTTTTTATTGGATTTTGAGCCCGATTTAGCGCTGTTTTACCAACGCTATAACACCGAATTAGTCAAAGCGCCGGAAGGCTTTTTTTACCTGCGTCCTCGCTCTACTGCTTTAATCAATCGTAGCGTGCTGTCTGAGTTGGATATGCTGGTCGGCAAAGTGCTCTGTTTTCTTTATTTGAGTCCGGAACGCCTTGCGCACGAAGGCATCTTTACTAATCAAGAATTGTACGAAGAGCTACTGTCTCTGGCCGATGAAAAAAAACTGATGAAGCTCGTTACCAACCGAGCCAGCGGTTCAGACTTAGATAAAGAAAAGCTGTTTGAAAAAGTGCGTACCTCACTGCGTCGTTTACGTCGTTTGGGGATGATCATCCATTTAGGTGATACCAATAAATTCCGCATTAGCGAAGCCGTATTTCGTTTTGGTGCCGATGTGCGTATTGGTGACGACATGCGTGAAGCACAACTGCGTTTGATCCGCGATGGTGAGGCGGTTGTCCACGCCCAAGAGCCGAATCAAGGCAGCTTGCTGGATAACGAAGACGAGATTGAAGAACAAAATGTTAACGAGCAAACAGAATGGGAAGGTGAAGCATGATTGAGAGAGGTAAATATCAATCGCTAACCATGATCAATTGGAACGGCTTTTTTGCTCGTACTTTTGATATTGATGGATTAGTTACCACCTTGTCAGGCGGTAACGGTGCGGGCAAATCGACCACCATGGCGGCATTTATCACTACCTTGATCCCAGATCAAAGTTTGCTCCATTTTAGAAACACCACCGAAGCGGGCAGCTCACAAGCGTCTCGCGATAAAGGCTTATACGGTAAACTGCAAGCGGGCGCATGTTACGCCGCGTTGGATGTAGTGAATTCACGCAAACAGCGTTTACTGTTTGGCGTTAAGCTACAACAGGTGGCGGGGCGTGATAAGAAAGTAGATATCAAACCGTTTGTGATTCAAGGCTTGCCAAGCCATGTCAAACCAACCGATGTACTGATTGAAAACGTCTCAGACAACCACGCGCGCGTGCGTCAACTCAATGAAGTGAAAGAGATTGTCGCGAAAATTGAAGGGGCGCATTTTAAAGCGTTTAGCTCCATTGTTGATTATCACGCGCAGATGTTTGAATTTGGCGTGGTGCCGAAAAAACTGCGTAACAGCAGTGACCGTTCAAAATTCTATCGCTTGATTGAGGCTTCTTTATACGGCGGTATTTCCAGTGCCATTACTCGCTCGTTGCGTGATTATCTGTTGCCACAAAATGGTGGTGTGAAGAAAGCATTCCAAGATATGGAATCGGCGTTACGTGAAAACCGCATGACATTAGAAGCGATCAAAACCACGCAAGCGGATCGCGATCTCTTCAAGCACCTGATTACCGAATCGACAAATTACGTGGCCGCGGATTACATGCGCCACGCTAACGATCGCCACAATAAGCTAGAGCAAACGCTCGCGTTGCGTAACGAGTTGTTCGGCTCTCGCCATACATTGATTGAACAAAACCGATTACTCAATCAAGTTCAAGAAGAGCTTGAACTGCTGTTAGAGCAAGAGTCTACCTTAGAGCAAGATCACCAAGCCGCTTCTGATCATTTGCAACTGGTGCAAAACGCACTGCGTCAGCAAGAGAAAATTGAACGCTATCAAGAGGATTTGCAAGAGCTCACTATTCGCCTTGAAGAGCAAATGATGGTGGTCGAAGAGGCGCAAGAGCGCGTCATGATGGCTGAAGAGCAAGCGATTATCTCTGAAGATGAGGTCGATAGCTTAAAGAGTCAACTGGCCGATTACCAACAAGCATTAGATGTTCAACAAACGCGAGCCTTGCAATATCAACAAGCCGTACAGGCGCTCGATAAAGCCAAACAGTTGCTAAATGATGATCAGTTAACACCAGAGCGTGCCCAAGCACAGGTTTCTGATCTCAAGCATCAGCAAGACGCTAATACGACCACGTTATTAGCGTTAAAGCATAAATTGGACATGTCTTCGGCCGCGGTCGAACAGTTTGAGCAGGCACTGAAATTGGTGCGCAGTGTGGTGGGTGAAGTGCCTCGTCATGATGCGGCTCAGCATGCAAAAGCCATCATGCAGCAAGCGCGTAACGCCCAGCAAATCAGCCAAAATGAAGCACAGTGGTATGCACAGCAGCGAGATCTGGAACGTCGCTTAAATCAGCAGCAAGTGGCGCGTCAGTCCGTGGTTGAATACCAAAAGCAACACCATATTGACTTGCACGATGAGCTAACACTAGAGCAAGAGCGCGAGCGCCACGCCGCTCTGATTGAATCTCTGGAATATGAACAAGAAGTGCTGCGTGAACAGCGCAGTGAGCAGCGCCGTACCGAACAAGATAAACAGGCTGAAATTCAACGACTGGAATCGATCGCTCCGACTTGGATTGCTGCCAATGATGCATTGCATACTTTACGTGAACAAAGTGGTGCAACATTAGAAAATAGCCAAGCTGTGATGGCGCAGATGCAGCAAGTGCTTGAGCAAGAAAAAGCACAATCAATCGCTAAAGATAAGCTGGCAGAACGTCGCGCGCAGCTTGAAAACGAAATCGAGCGCTTGGCGTCTCCTGGTGGTTCAAATGATCCTCGCTTGAAAGGATTAGCGGATAGCTTAGGTGGCGTTTTACTGTCTGAAATTTACGATGACATCACGATTGACGATGCACCTTATTTCAGTGCCATGTACGGCCCGGCTCGCCATGCGATTGTGGTTTCGGATTTATCTGGCATCAAAGAGAAGCTGGTCGAGCTTGATGACTGCCCAGAAGATCTGTACATCATTGAAGGGGATGTCGATGCCTTTGATGATAGCTCGTTCAATGCTGACGAATTGGAAGGAGCGGTATGTGTACAGCTCAATAACCGCCAAATGCGTTATTCTCGTTTACCTGAGATCCCACTCTTTGGCCGAGCCGCGCGCGAACAACGTTTAGAGTTACTGCGTAACGAGCGCGAAGAAGTGGTGGAAGAGCACGCGAAAGCGGCGTTTGATTCACAAAAACTGCAACGTCTATACCACAGCTTTAACCAATTTGTTGCTTCACACATCCAAGTCGCTTTTGAAGCCGATCCAGAACAAGCGTTGCAAGCTGCACGTGAGCAACGCAATCAGCTCGTCCGTGTATTGGCTGAATTGGACGCAAAAGAGCAGCAGCAGCGCAACCAGTTACAGTTGAGCAAACACGCGTTAACGATGCTCGATAAGCTGGCTCCTAACATGTTGCTCATTGAAGATGAGGCATTGCAAGCACGTTTCGATGAAGCTGAGCTGAATATTAATCAACTGGCGGAAGCGAAAGCGTTTTTAAGTTCGCACGGTAAAGCCATCGCGGAGTTAGAGCAGCTTGCTTCAGCGCTTGAAGTTGACCCGCAGCAATTTGATGCACTCACTGCACAATATCAGCAAGCGGATCAAGCTCTTCAGACATTGAAAGTGCAGATCTTTGCACTCTCAGACGTGATTGAACGCCGCCACTATTTTAGCTATTCCGATTCGGTTGATCTGCTCAGTAAAAGCAGCGAGCTAAGTGAGCAGCTCAAAAACAAATTGGTTGAGGCAGAAAGCGCCCGTACCCGTACTCGTGATGAGCTCAAACAGGCTCAAAGTCAAATGAACCAATATAACCAAGTACTAGCAGCCTTAAAAAGCTCACATCAAGCTAAGTTGGAAACGGTTCAAGAGTTCAAGCAGGAGCTACAAGAGTTTGGTGTGCATGCCGATGAAGGTGCGCAAGAGCGTGCTGAACGTCGTCGTGATGAATTGCAACAGCGTCTGCATGCCTCACGTACCCGTAAGAGCGAGTATGAACGTACACTGACCGCAACTGATCTTGAAATGAAAGCATTAGTTAAACGGTTGAAAAAGGTGCAGAAAGATTATCAAGATCTGCGCACATTTGTGGTGAATGCAAAAGCAGGGTGGTGCTCTGTATTACGTTTGGCGCGTGATCACGATGTTGAGCGCCGCTTGCATAAACGTGAGCTGGCGTATCTATCGGCCGATGAACTGCGTTCCATGTCGGATAAATCGTTGGGCGCGCTGCGTTTAGCAGTCGCAAGCAATGACGACTTACGCGATGCACTGCGTTTGTCGGAAGATAACGCACATCCAGAACGCAAAGTGTTATTCTACATCGCCGTGTATCAACATCTGCGTGAGCGTATTCGCCAAGACATCATTCGCACCGATGATCCTGTTGAAGCGATTGAAGAGATGGAAGTGGAGCTTGCGCGTCTAACTGAAGAGTTGACTCAACGTGAAAACCGTTTAGCGATCAGCTCTGAATCGGTGGCCAGCATCATCAAAAAAACCATTCAACGTGAGCAAAATCGTATTCGGATGCTCAACCAAGGTTTGTCTAACATTAACTTTGGTCAGGTGAAAGGCGTTCGCCTTAACGTGAAAGTACGCGAGAGCCATGAAATCCTACTCGCGGGATTATCTGAAAAACAGAGTCAGCATAAAGATCTGTTTGAGAGTACTCGTTATACCTTCTCCGAAGCGATGGCGAAATTGTTCCAGCGTGTTAACCCGCATATCGATATGGGGCAACGTTCACCGCAAGTATTGGGTGAAGAGCTATTGGATTACCGTAACTACTTAGAGTTGAGTGTTGAAGTAAATCGCGGATCCGATGGCTGGTTGCAAGCGGAATCGGGGGCGTTATCGACTGGTGAAGCGATTGGTACTGGGCAGTCTATTTTATTGATGGTGATTCAAAGTTGGGAAGAGGAATCTCGTCGTCTACGCAGTAAAGACATCGTTCCATGTCGTTTACTGTTTTTAGATGAAGCGGCGCGTTTGGATGCTAAATCCATTTCAACCTTGTTTGAACTGTGCGAGCGTCTGGATATGCAACTTTTAATTGCTGCGCCAGAGAACATTAGCCCTGAGAAAGGCACGACCTATAAATTAGTGCGCAAAGTGTTTAAAGATCACGAACACGTTCATGTGGTCGGTCTGCGAGGTTTTGGTCAAACTGAAAAACCAAAATCAGAAGCACAGCAGATGGCCGAAATGCTGTAAGCATCGCCTCCATCGCTAATAAAAAAGCCCAATACTCCTGATAGAGATTGGGCTTTTTAGTGATTAAATTTGGTGAGAGTTACTCACTTAACTCACCAGAGCCGAATTGCTTAGCGGCATAAGCCACGCGTTCTTCTGGGCTAGGGTAGATAAGTTGCGATCCTAAACTTTCGATATGCTGCAAACGTGGCAGCAGCCCTGCGCCATTGGCTATCTGGATAGCAAGCCCTGGGCGAGCGTTCAGTTCAAGTACCATTGGTCCTTCTTCTTTATCCAACACCATGTCGGTTCCCATATAACCAAGGCCGGTCATTTCCCAAGCGCTAGAGGCTAAGGTGAGTAGCTTTTTCCAATGTGGTACTTGCAGCGTGGAGAGCTCTTTGCCGGTATCTGGGTGCTCAGTGATGGGTAAATTAAACTGCACGGCTCGTACTGCTTTTCCTGTCGCAATATCAAGACCTACGCCAACAGCGCCTTGGTGTAAGTTGGCTTTACCATCAGAAGCCGAAGTCGAAAGGCGCATCATCGCCATGACGGGGTAACCTTTGAAGACAATAATGCGTACATCAGGCACACCTTCATAGCTAAAGCCTTCGAAACAATCGTCAAACTTAATTAGGTTTTCAACCACAGCAACATCATTTTTACCGCCTAGTGAAAATAGTCCGGCCAAGGCATTACTGATGTGGCGCTCAACATCTTGCTGGTTGATTGTCGCACCAGAAGGTTTAGTGTACACGCCATCCTTGTGCGACATAATCACTAAAATTCCTTTACCACCGCTTCCGCGTGCAGGTTTTATCACAAAGCCCGGCCACTCTTTAACCATGGCATGGATCGACTTCACATCCGCTTGATTACTGATCACACCAATCAGTTTTGGCACAGTACAACCCGCACGTTGCGCAATCAATTTGGTTTGTAACTTATCATCAACCAATGGGTATTTTGAGCGATCGTTATAGCGACCAATGTAGCTATGGTTACGCTTGTTCATGCCCATAATGCCTTTACGGCGTAGCTTAAATGGAGAAGTGTATTCGGATAATGAAAACATCTTTACTCCTCGGCTAACGGTTTAAAGCGGCGAAGTTCAGTTAAACGGTAGCCCGTATAGGTTCCCAATAGCAGAATGGCAGCCAATACGATCAGCTGTAAGCCAATAAAATTAAAGGTTAGGTGTTGCACATAAGAGTTAGTCATACCTAAGTAGATCAATACTGAGGTAAACAGTGAGCCGCCACCTTGTAAGATAACCTCTTTTGCTCCTTCTTCTTCCCACAGAATCGACATGCGTTCGATGGTCCAAGAGAGAATGATCATCGGGAAGAAGGTAATGGATAACCCTTCGGTCAGCCCGATCTTAAAGGCAACGACGGTAAAGACAGAGATGATGAGTATTACCGCAATGATGACCGCCGATATCCGTGCTACCAATAGCAGGTTTAATTTCGATAAATAGCTACGAATGATTAAACCCGTTCCGACGATAAGCAGAAAGCCCACGATACCTGTCAGTAATTGAGTTTGAACAAAGGCTACGGCGATCAGTACAGGCATGAAAGTACCTGAGGTCTTTAGCCCAATAATCACCCGTAAGAACACCACAATTAATGCGCCGATAGGGATCAACATAATGGTCTTGAACATTGCTTGCTCTTCAAGCGGTAAGCTGTGAATAGAGAAGTTTAAGAGTTTGTCGGCCTCAATTTTATTATTGGTTGCCGTTTGAGGTGAAACATCTTGAGACAGCATAGTGAAGTGAACTTGGCTATTTTGTCCACCCGTGACATCCAGCAGTGAAACGTTGGATTCATCCCAAACCAGTAGGTTAGGGTGGTTGGGCTGCGTGCCCGTTTCAGGGTTAAAAAGCACCCACTGATCGCCATTCCATATTTCGTTCATGTGTTGAATCGTTTGACGGCGGCGACCATCTTCGAGCTGAATAACACCAACGACCTTATTGGGAATTTGAGAGTATGACAGCAGTTTTTGTGTGGCGTCCACTTTGCTCATTTTATTAAGCAGCAAAGAGGCGTTTTGGCTATCGGCGTCATTGAGGTTTTTAATCAGTTCGCGGGTAAAAGTGATGTTATCCGCCGAGCGTTGATTCGCTCGTTCAATTAATGCGATAGCTGCTGCTTCTTCTGGACCGTTAAAGGTCGGTTGAACTACATCACCCACCGGCGGGATAGGGTCCGCTTTCGCTTGAGGATCGACTAAAAATTGGCTTTTGTAGTAAATCGTTTGCGGGCCAGTTGCTTTGCGGATTGACCACTCAACACGTTTGCCCGTGTCAGTAGTCACGTAAGCTACGCCATAACCCGGCGACGATGACGATTCATTGATTAAGGTATACCCATCTTGAGTATGAGGTGCAGCTAAAGAGACTTTGGCTTCTTTACCTAACGCATTGAATTCGACGCGTGCTTCAATATCCCAAATTTGGCGAGTTTCTCCAGGTGTCCATGGCACCCCGTAAGTTTGGTGGCGAACTACACTCAGTGTAATTCCTGCCACTATCAGCAATAAAACGGATAGATAAAATGGAACTCGTGACGTCATAAATGTCCTTGCTACTATTTAGTTTCGGTTTGGATGTACTTGCGACTGACATCGACTAACGCGATATCACGAATAAACTCGCGGCCTAGAAGAATAGCATGGCTCATTTGAGAGCGATCAGCCAAAGTGAACTGTGCTTTTTCGTGAATACTGCCTAATTTTACCCACAGCTCAACAACGGCTCTGCGTTCCATTTCTTCATTGGTCGATTGGCGAATTTTAACGTAGCGAATAATGGGTGATTCAATCCAGTTACTCTCGTCTGTTGCTTTCTCACCATCGGAAAGATGAAAGCGCACCCAGTTTTTCCCATTACGTTCAAACTCTTCAATATCAATCGCATTGAGTGAAGAGGTGGCGGCCCCTGTATCAACTCGAGCATCAAAGGTTTGTTTGATCGAATCAATCGTGACTTTTTCGACTTCACCTAAAATGACGTCATAGCGTGATTTTTGAATAGAGGGTGTAGCGACTGGAATTATCACATCATCATTACTGGTTGCTTCTACACGTTTTTGTTGGGTATTGGTCGTGATCTGCTTAAGTTTTGTTAGTTTTCGATCGAGTTTTGATATTTGGTTTTCAAGGCTTTCAATGTAATCATTCTGGTTACTTAGCTGAAGCTCAAGGTTGGTCATTGTGTTGCTGAGGTTCGATTCGGAAGCTTGAATCGCTGCGAGGGTAGCTTGGTGGTATTGTTCACCATTGGTTAGAGTGCAACCTGACAGTAAGGCAATGGCAATGACGGGGGCTACAGACTTAAACATTTGCGACCTTATGTGTTTGTAATGAATGAATGAATACGGATAAACCGAAGTTTAGCTAACAAAATTTAGCTGATAAAAAAGGATGCGTACGGCATCCTTTGACAAGGGTAGTATTATACGCATAGTCAAGCGTTAAAACTGTGTCAATTATAGTTTTTTTGCTACCAAAATAGCGCGTCGTGGTGCGGGATACCCTTCTACGGTTTTGCTTGGGTCGTTTGGGTCAAGATAGTCGGGCAATGAGTTGTGCGTCATCCATTGAGTTGTTCGTTGTTCATCAACAGAGGTGACGCTCTCATCAACGATACGCACGTCACCAAAACCACATTTCTCAAGCCACACTTTGAGCGCTTTGGCGGAAGGGAAAAAATAGACGTTACGCATTTGTGCGTAGCGGTCGACAGGGACCAACACCGCATTTTCATCGCCTTCAATCACCAGCGTCTCAAGAATCAATTCGCCCCCTGTGACCAACTGATTTTTCAATTGGATCAGATGATCTAGCGGTGAGCGGCGATGGTATAGGACACCCATGCTAAATACGGTATCAAAGGCGTTCAATTCGGGTAACTGTTCAATGCCTAGTGGCAGAAGATGAGCACGTTGGTCATCACCCAATAGTTTACGCACCGCTTCAAACTGCACTAAAAACAGGTGCGAAGGGTCGATACCCACACACAGGCGAGCACCTTCGCCAAGCATACGCCACATGTGATAACCATTACCACAGCCGACATCCAGCACGGAACGGTCTTTCAGCGGTGAAATGTGGGGCAATACGCGGTCCCATTTCCAATCGGATCGCCACTCAGTGTCGATATGGATACCGTGTAAGTGATAGGGGCCTTTGCGCCAAGGATGAAAGGTTTTAAGCAAACTTTCTAATTTCTTCTGTTCGCCTAACGTCAGCGGTGTGCTATTTGAGAGAGTGACTGACTGCTTGAGCTCGATCAGCTCAGGTGTACCCGAGGGAATTTTATTTAACGCACGAACCCAGCGGTCAAAGTCGCCATGCTCTGTATTTTGCCAGTCCGTCAACTGTTGTGGCAAAACGTTTAGCCAAGGTTGAAGACGGGTATCTTGAGCGATCAGTTGATAAAAATTGGCAAAGTTAAACATGCAAAGCGTATTCCTAGATGAGGTAAAAAGATCCTAGATAAATGGCTGGTCAGGTTTTGGGCCTTCTAGGGAAAAAAGCCAAAACGGCATTCTATTATTTGATAGCGAACATCGAGCCAAAGTTGAAACACTGGAACCACACTTCATAACTTGAAAAGCCAATGTGTTTAAAGCGAGCTTTATGTGTTGTGATGGAGTCTGGGCGCATCACATTTTCAATCGCACTGCGTTTTTGACTGATTTCTAATTCGCTGTAACCATTGGCTCGCTTGAAATCATGATGAAGGTCAATTAGCAGATCATGCGCCGTTTCATCTTCAAAAATGTACTTTTCAGATAAAATCAGTATGCCACCGGGGCGAAGACCCACGTAGATTTTTTCAAGCAGTGCGAGCCTATCTTCTGGCGATAGAAATTGCAGCGTAAAATTGAGCACCACCACTGAGGCATCATGAATTTCAATCTCACGGATGTCGGCTTCAATCACCTCGACAGGCGTATCCGAACGATAGGCGTTAATGTGCAATTTACAACGCTCAACCATAGCAGGCGAATTATCAACCGCTACAATTTTACAACCTTCTTGGTGAATATGACGACGCATCGAAAGCGTAGCCGCCCCTAAAGAGCAACCCAGATCATAAATAGTAGAGTGTGGCTTAACAAAGCGCTCAGCTAACATGCCGATTGCAGAGATAATATTGCTGTACCCCGGCACAGAGCGCTGAATCATATCAGGGAAGACTTCAGCAACTCGTTCATCAAACGTAAAATCACCAATTTTATCGATTGGAGCAGAAAAAATGATGTCTTTATGATGGCTCATAATGTACCTCATGGCGATGCGTAAAAAGCAATGCTGACCGTCGCGCTACCTTAAAAAAGGCGCACATTCTAAGAGAAAAGTGTGCGCGTGTCATTAACCTCGCACGCGATCATCAAAATAGGGTGATTTGGTGCTGGTCATCTTGGGCTGGAAATGTTGTCAATGTAGGTAATGTGAGTCGTTGTTGCAGCTGTTGGTATAGTTCGGCGGCTAATAATGGGGCTTCAATATTGTCTGGCGTGTGGACCATAAGATAAGGTTGTTTTCCTTGTTCGATCCAATGTGGCAGTTTGGTCATCCACGCTTCAAAAAAGGGGTAATTGGCCTCTAATTCTGGGTGGCCGATAAAACGGATCATCGGCGTTTGTGCCGTGGCAATGGCGTGAACAGGGACTTTAGGTTTCTTTTTCTGAGCATCAATGATGACGTCGGTCGTCGGTTTGGCCGAAAAGATAGGACGACTATCCATAATGATTCGGTCAATCGACGATTCAACTAACCATTGATTGAGCGCTTTTTCAGCTTCGCCTTTAGCAAAAAACTCAAGGTGCCGTACTTCAACGCTTAGTGGAAAACCCGCGGGAAAATAGGCGCAGAATTTTTTCAGCTGCTCTAAGTGCTGTGGGCCAAAAGTAGCTGGCAGTTGGATGGTCCATAATCCAACACGAGAGTGCAGAGGCTCCATGAGCATCATAAAATCTTTTAACTGATCTTGGCAGCCAGTGAGCTTATGTTCGTGGGTAATAGCTTTGGGCAGTTTGAACGTAAACCGAAAATCATCATGAGTGGCGGCGCGCCAGTTCTGTACTGTGTTCATGGAAGGTGACGCATAGAAAGTAGTGTTGCCTTCAACGGTATGAAAAACCCTCGCATACTTTTCAAGACGCTGCGCCGCAGGCGTTCCCGCGCCGTAAAACGTACTTTGCCAGCCCGCGTGTGACCACATGGTAAGGCCGAGTCGCAGTGGTAAATTCATCATACTGACCTTCTATCCATTACTAAAAATAAATACTCTACGAGAGTTTTGATGATTTTGGTATTTTAACGCTATAATCAGCCGCAATTTCTCAGCGGTGTTGCTATTTTGGTTGATTATTGATTTAAAAAGCAGCAACCCTTGATAAAACACAACAAATTGTATTCTGGAAGGTCGATTTTGCACATCTTTCAGCGTATAAATGGAACTTTGCGCTGCTCAGATAATGACGCTGAGCGGCTTAGAATTGATAACTAATTAGAGATTGGGAAATTCATTATGCGTAGCCATTATTGTGGTCACCTGAACAAGTCCCTCGCAGGACAAACTGTGGAGTTGTGCGGCTGGGTTAATCGCCGTCGTGATTTAGGCGGTCTTATCTTTATTGATATGCGAGATCGTGAAGGCATCGTTCAGGTGGTGGTTGATCCAGATATGGCGGATGTATTTGCAGTAGCTAACCAACTGCGTAATGAATTCTGCATTAAGCTCACTGGTGAAGTACGCGCGCGTCCAGAAAGTCAAATCAATAAAGAGATGGCGACTGGCGAAGTGGAAATTCTCGCGAGTGGGATTTCGATTATCAACCGCAGTGATGTTTTGCCACTGGATTTCAACCAAAAGAACTCAGAAGAGCAACGTCTAAAATATCGTTACTTAGATCTACGCCGTCCAGAAATGAGTGATCGTATTAAGCTGCGTGCTAAAGCGTCTAGCTTTGTACGCCGCTTCCTTGACGAACACGGTTTCCTCGATATTGAAACGCCAGTTTTGACGAAAGCAACGCCGGAAGGGGCGCGTGATTACTTAGTGCCAAGTCGTGTGCACAAAGGCAGTTTCTATGCACTTCCTCAATCGCCACAACTGTTTAAACAGTTGCTGATGATGTCAGGTTTTGACCGTTACTATCAAATCGTAAAATGTTTCCGTGATGAAGATTTACGTGCTGACCGTCAACCAGAATTTACTCAAATCGATATTGAAACGTCATTTATGACGGCAGATCAAGTGCGTGAAGTGACCGAAAAAATGGTTCGCAACATGTGGCTAGAACTACTAAACGTTGATCTAGGCGATTTCCCTGTGATGCCATACAGCGAAGCGATGCGTCGCTATGGTAGCGACAAGCCGGATCTGCGTAACCCACTGGAATTGGTTGATGTTGCAGACCTTGTAAAAGATGTGGATTTCAATGTTTTCTCTGGCCCAGCTAATGATGCTAAAGGACGCGTGGCGGTTATTCGTGTACCGGGTGGCGCGGCATTAACTCGTAAGCAAATTGATAGCTACGCTGAGTTTGTTGGTATTTATGGCGCGAAAGGTTTGGCGTGGATGAAAGTCAATGACCGCGCTGCTGGCTTAGAGGGCGTTCAATCTCCGGTCGCGAAATTCCTTTCGGCTGACATTGTGGAAGGTATTTTAGAACGCACTCACGCTGAGTCTGGCGACATCATTTTGTTTGGTGCCGATAAAATAAAAGTGGTGACTGAAGCCTTGGGTGCGCTGCGTTTGAAATTGGGTAAAGATCTGGCGATCACCAATGAAAATTCATGGGCTCCACTATGGGTTGTTGATTTCCCGATGTTTGAGGAAGATGACGAAGGTAACTTGCATGCTATGCATCACCCATTTACCGCGCCACTTAACTTAACCGCGCAAGAGCTGCAAACCAACCCAGCGGTTGCAAATTCAAATGCTTACGACATGGTACTAAACGGCTATGAAGTGGGCGGTGGCTCGGTGCGTATTCACAATGCTGAAATGCAATCTGTGGTGTTTGATATTTTAGGTATCGATGCGCAAGAGCAACAACTGAAATTTGGCTTCCTATTGGATGCGCTGAAATTTGGTACGCCACCACACGCAGGTCTTGCATTCGGTCTTGACCGTTTGGTGATGCTGTTGTGTGGTACGGAAAATATTCGCGATGTGATTGCCTTCCCTAAAACAACCGCCGCCGCTTGTTTGCTAACGGATGCACCGAGTCTGGCTAACCCAGCGTCGCTCGAAGAGTTGGCGATTGCGGTGACGGTCGCAAAAGAAAAAGCGCAATAAACGCAACGGTAGCAGGGTGGCGAAAGTCACCCTCTTTTTTGCCCCGCGTAGGGTTATCCTTTTTTATTTGAGTGAACCTTGTTCTCTCGCCAATTGACTTAGTGACAGGAATCTCTCTTTTGGCTCAAATGTATTTCTATTACTCTGCGATGAATGCAGGTAAATCAACCACTCTTCTACAATCTTCTTTCAACTATCAAGAGCGTGGTATGACGCCCGTGATCTATACCGCGGCCATCGACGACCGCTATGGTGTTGGTAAAGTAAGTTCAAGAATAGGATTGGAATCAGACGCCCAGCTTTTTACCGCTGAAACGAATTTGTATGATGAGATCAACGCACTGCACGAGCAACAAAAGCGCCACTGTATTTTGGTTGATGAGTGCCAATTCTTAACCAAAGAGCAAGTCTATCAATTGACTGAAGTGGTCGATAAAATCGGTATTCCGGTACTGTGCTATGGCTTGCGTACCGATTTTTTAGGTGAGCTATTTGAAGGGAGTAAATATCTACTTTCTTGGGCCGATAAGCTGGTGGAATTGAAAACAATTTGTCATTGTGGCCGTAAAGCGAACATGGTCATTCGTACCGATGAACATGGAGTGGCGATTGCCGAAGGTGATCAAGTCTCTATTGGTGGTAACGATAAATACGTGTCGGTATGTCGTCAGCACTATAAAGAAGCCTTGGGTAAGTAAATTCATTACTTCTGCGCCTTGAACAAATTATTCGATAGGGAGGTTTAAGCCTCCCTATCTATTTTGTATGCCCCACAACTTGTGTTACCACTCAAATTGACTCAGAACTTGGTAAGCAAGTGTCACATCGTCTGGGATCGGTTGCTCAATCTGAAATCCTTGTGCTGGGTAGTCGCGGACTCGCACAAAATCGTCTAATAGCGCACTCAGTACAACATCAACGGTGAAATCCTCATCAAGATAATCGAAAAATGTCTCTCCGCCAGAGGTCACCATCAATGACTCAAATGGGGCGGGCCACTGCTTAACAAATGTGGCGTAGGCACGACGTTCCATGAAGGGTTTTTGAACCACAATAATACGTTGCGCAGTGATCGATTTTTCTGCCAATAGATGGTGACTAAATCGTACATTTTCTCCAGAGTGAGTCGCCTTTTTTTCCAGTAAAATCGCGTGGGTTGGGACGCCACAATCTTTGGCTATGTCAGCAAAGGTTTCTGCTTCGCTTTTAGCAAATTTACCCTCAGTAAAACGCCCTTGTCCGCCAGAGAAAAGAAGGTAGGGAGCCAGATTTTGTTGGTACAAATGAGCAGCATACTCAGCCACGCGCAAATCATTGCTGCAAAACACCATAATGATATCGGCCGCGACGAGCTCATGCTTCATCTGCATGTACTGCCACAAGGTTTCAATGTGTTGGTAGAGATGTTTACTCATTCAGTGCCAGTGCCTCTAACGTGTGTGAATAATGAAATTGATAGCCCAATTGGCTCAGCTTGTCGCTTAAGATGCGTTTGTCTGCAATATCGACAATTGGCGGCAATGGTGAGTCTAGCTCGGCGGCTGCCAACGCGGCTTGATAAAACTCAGCTTTATTCACGGTTTGTGGTGTGGTGGCATTAACGACCTGGTTGGAGAGTTTTTCGCTGGCAAAAATTAGTGCACCAATGGCGTCTTTTTGATGCAACATATTAGCTGGTGCAAGCTGGCTGACTTGCGCCAAACGCGCTGCAAATCGTGAGGGATGACGCTTTGCTCCGATCAAGCCACTACAGCGTACAATGACATAATCCAGCCCTGAATCGATAACGTGTTGCTCGGCTTGCAACATGATTCGTGCTCCTTCACTGAAGTTTGAGTCATTTTGCGCCAGTGACAAGGAGGCATCCTGTTCACTCATGGGTTGTGCAATGTCAGGATAGACGCTGGTTGAGCTGACCATGACGATTTTACGCACATTAGCCAGCTTTGCTTGTGCGACTAAATGCTGCCACTGCTGCGCATACTCTTGCCCTCTTCCCTTGCGAAAACCGGGTGGAAAGCTGCCTATCACAATCTCACTTTTTTGAGCAATAAAGTGCTGCGATAAGTTTTGGTCGCGCAGAGAAAGATCGCATACAAAGCCTGTGATGCCATGTTGCGTTAACTCATGCATTCCTGCCGTTTGGGTGCGGCTGGCGTAGACTTGGTGGTTTTCGGTAAGAGCTTGCGCTAGAGGAAGGCCTAGCCAACCTGCGCCAATGAGGGTAATGATGCTCATAAAATGTACATCCTGTATTGATTGTATGCCGATCAGGCATCGGTGAGTGGGCTAAGCTGGCGCAACAACTGCCTGACCATTTTATGGATAGGATCGGCGCTCATGCGCTGGTGCTGAATGACATCAATGTTGGTATACCAAGCCAGCTGTTCAAACTCAACAGGGACACGCACTAATTTCCCCATCGCTTGTTCACTTTCGGCAAAATAGCTTGGCAGCAAACACCATCCTAAACCGCTTAACGCCATCTCTAATAATAGATAGTAGTTATCGGCGTACCATATCTCGGGGCTAAAGGCTTGATGGAAACTGCTGGTTTTATGGCTGCGTGAGCGGATAACGAGTTGGCGATGCAATCTTAGCATATCGATATGGGGCGCTTGATGCTGAGCCAATTCATGCTCTGCGGCCACATAAACATCAAAACGGATTGAACCGACATTTTCAAAATCAAGGTTATTCGGTAAGGCCAATTCACTGAAGATGATCCCACAGCTAGCGCGACCTTGTTCCACCATCTCAATCACATCGGTACTTGATGCACTTAAACATTCAATTTCAATGTGTGGAAACTGTGTGGCTAACTGTTTGAATAAATGGGTTAACCCTTGTAACGGGATCCCTTCATCCATCGCGAGCGAAAGCTGTTGATTGGGTGATGAAGCAAGCAGTTGTGCTTGTTGCGCTAAGCGTTGATGTTGCTGCAACGTCGCTTGCGCATACGGTAGAAGTCGCTCGCCTTGCGCGGTTAATCGTGGATAACGGCCGGAGCGATCAAACAGTTCTACGCCGCAATCAATTTCTAAATTGATGATGTGTTGGCTAACGGCCGATTGAACTTTGCCCAACTGTCTTGCCGCGCCGGAGAAAGAGCCACTCTCAACGGTTGCGGTGAAGGCTTGCAATTGATCAATACTCAACATATCTCATTTACCGATACTATCTAACTTTTTAGTATCTTCAATATAGATGAAAATGAGCCCATTCAACACCTCAGACGAAGAATAAAGAGGAGAAAAATGATGTCAATGAGAGAGTTGTCGATGAAAGAGCGCCTTTTCCATGCAATAACGTTTGAAGTGACCGCATTAGCGTTAATTATTCCAATCTCCGCATTGGTGACAGGGCAGGGAACGGGGGATTTAGCCATGATAGGTATTGGTTTGAGCCTATTTGCCGTAGCGTGGAACTATCTATACAACGTTTTGTTCGACCGAGTGTTTGGTACCAACCGATTAGCGCGTACGGTTAGCTTACGCTTGTTACACACGACCGGTTTTGAAGGTGGGCTCGTCTTTATTTCTATTCCGGTGATCGCTTGGGTTTTAGACGTATCGATGTGGGATGCATTGATTTTGGAAGCTGGGTTTCTGACCTTTTTCTTTATCTACACCACACTGTTTAACTGGGGATATGATCGAATTCAGCCCTATCAACGTTGGATTGAGCGAATGGCCAAATAAAGAAGGGCGGTTTTTAAGGGGACAAGGCAGCCAGCAGAGTCATGGCTGCCTTTGCAGGCTAGATTAAGAGTTCAAAACGCGCAGCACGCGCTCTGCATGCTCGGCCACTTCGATACCTTCATCCGTTAAATAGCCACCATCAGGTAATGTACACAGACCTTTTTCGTAAAGACGTTGAACGGCGGATTGCATGTCGTCAGACGCATCATTACGGACTTTAATGCCAGTCGCAGCGCTGCTTAAATCAAATTGGAGGAGTAGATTGAGCTCGGCGATATTTTGTTGAGTAAATTTCATCTCGACACCTATATAGTGAATGATTTTTTGTCACCATAGATGGCAGCGCTGTTGGCTGCAATCAGTTGTTGTAAGAAATGTTATCTGCAACCAAATTGGGGATATTTCACACAGTTATACCCTTCCTACTTGAAGCTGCAGCGGTGTTGGCTACGTTCGTTCACCCCAATCACATAGTTTGCCTATGCTCATGGGGACTCACTCACTTGCCGCCTACCTGCAACTCCAAGTTGTTTGGGTATATATTCATCATTGGTTTGCAAGAGAGTGGCTATCTATAGACGCTGGATATGGGCTATCAATAAATTTTTATGATTTTCATCACGCTAAACACATTTTTTGTAAACATAGAAAATAGCTCTTGAATTGTCATAGGAATGGAGCGATTATCCGCGCCTTATATAACTTGTTTCAAAATGTTACTTGCCATGAACTTAAACCAATTTGATTCCCTATTGCCACCGCAAATGGCAGAGCGCGCCGCAGAAACTGGCGTTGGAAAAGCGACGAAAGATCCGATGAAGTCTTTCCTTCTTGCCATTTCTGCTGGCATTCATATCGGTATTGCTTTCGTTTTTTACACTACAGTGACGACAGGCACGGGCGATATGGCTTGGGGTCTGAGCCGTTTTATCGGCGGCTTTGCGTTTAGCTTAGGCCTTATTCTGGTGGTGGTCACCGGTGGTGAGTTATTCACTAGTTCAGTGCTAACGTTGGTTGCACGTGCGAGTGGCAAAATTTCTTGGAGCATGTTGATTAAAAACTGGGTCATCGTCTATTTTGGCAACCTTGCTGGTGCGCTGATGCTTGTCGCTTGTATGCTAGTTTCCAAACAATATATGTTTGATGGTGGCCAAGTTGGCCTCAATGCGATGGCCATTTCTCAGCATAAATTGCATCACGAGTTTATGCAGGCAGTAGCGCTTGGCATTATGTGTAACGTGTTGGTGTGCGTGGCGGTCTGGATGACTTTCAGTGGTCGTACCTTGACTGACAAAATTATGGTGATGATTTTACCTGTCGCCATGTTTGTCGCCGCGGGTTTTGAGCACTGCATCGCTAATATGTTCCAAGTTCCGATGGCAATTGGTATCAAATATTTTGCACCCGCTGAGTTTTGGCAGATGACGGGTGCCAATATTGCCGACTACGCAGACCTTAACTTAATGGGTTTTTTGATCAATAACCTATTACCCGTGACGATTGGCAATATCATCGGTGGGGGTGTTTTTGTTGGCATTTGGTACTGGTTAATTTACCTTCGAGATGGATCTCACGAATAATTCCTTATTGAAGAGATGATTTTAGAAGCGGCTTTAAGGGCCGCTTTTTGTTGCCATCTCTAAACCATCGCCTTAGGTGGTGTTGACTGCTTCTGCTAGTGTTTGTTCACTATTTATACCTTTAAAACAGCTTATCCACATTTTCTGTGGATAAGCTGTTTTAAAGCCAGTGTGTAAGATGAATTCTATCAAGAAGTGCACAAAAACCCAGCAGTGGGCAGTGCATTATGCACTGAAGTGGGGCGAATATAACACCGATTCCTGAGCGGTGATCGACATCTAACCATGCCTTATCTTATTAACAATAGTGTTACATTTCGGTTGCCATTTGAGCGTTTTGCGGGAAGAAATTCGCACCTCAATCCTATCTTGCAATTCATTTTGTTTCTTTTTTGTTTCTTGTTTAACGTTTATGAAAAGAAATTAAATTGACACAACTACTCACATTTCTATACATAAATTCTTAATCAAACACAACTCCGTGCGAGCTCAAAAAAGTAGTGGATTCCTTGCTATATAAGGTAGGAATCGATTGAACCCTACAAAGAGTATGGTCTAACATTTCGTATCAGAAATGGTAATAAGCTGAGCTCTGTCGTCGAGCTGCTCAAAATGACTGAAATACAAAACAGGCAAATGTATGAGTGATGTTAATAAAATAGAGAGTAATGAGAAACGTTCGCTTGAGTGGAAGTCTTTCCTCTTAATCACAGTGGTTCTCTTTCCGATCTTAAGTATCGCCTTTGTCGGCGGTTATGGATTTATTGTTTGGATGCTGCAAGTGTTCCTCTTTGGTCCTCCTGGTGCGCACGGTTAATTCCACGGTTCACCCGTAATCCTTTTGATCGAAAATTTAAGAGAGCGAATCATGAAATCATTGTTAGTCAAAATTTGGCGCACTATGACTCGTCCAGCCGTGCACATCAGCCTTGGTGTGCTCACGATGGGCGGTTTTATCGCCGGTGTGATTTTCTGGGGCGGTTTTAATACTGCACTGGAAGCCACCAACACAGAAGCATTCTGTATCAGCTGCCACACAATGCGCGACAACGTTTATGTTGAGCTGCAAGAAACCGTGCACTGGAAAAACCATTCAGGCGTACGTGCCACTTGCCCAGACTGCCACGTACCACACGAATGGACCGCTAAAATTGCGCGTAAGATGCAAGCCTCTAAGGAGGTATTTGCGCAAGTTTTTGGTGATTTAGGTACCCCTGAAAAATTCGAAGAGCGCCGTATTGAATTGGCCAAGCATGAGTGGGAGCGCTTTTCAGCCAACAACTCATTGGAATGTAAAAATTGCCACAATTACGATTCGATGGATTTCGAACAGATGTCGGCAACCGCGCGTATTCAGATGAAACAAGCAGCGGAAAAAGATCAAAGTTGCCTAGATTGCCATAAAGGGATCGCCCATAACCTGCCTAAAAATATGGATAGCTCAGGTGGACTGATTGGCGAGCTAGAGCAGTTGGCATCTAAAACCGATTACTCGGTCGGCAAGCAAGTGGTGAGCGTTCGCTTCTTACCTATTTATGAAGATGCGCAAGCTCAAGTGGAAGCAGGCCTTCTGAACCCAGCATCGGCAGTCACGGTATTGGATGAGAAAGGCGAGATGATTCAAATCGAAATTGATGGTTGGCGTAAAGCAAAAGGCTTTGGTCGTGTGATCCAAGAAGATTTTGGTATGAACATCGCAGTGGGCTCCTTGATGAAAGAAGCGGCACAAAATGATGCAATCGTCACTGTTGGTGAAAAGCGTGTCGATGATCTCACCGGTCTACCTTGGGAAAAAGTAAACGCGAAAGTGTGGATGAAAAAACAAGCCATGCTCGATAGCGTGGATCCAATTTGGGAAAAAGCGGGTGAGGCCTATAAAACGAACTGCTCTGTCTGTCATAGCCAACCGGATGAAGCGCATTTTGATGCGAATACTTGGCCGGGCATGTTTAACGGCATGATGGCATTCGTCAACTTCGACACAGACAGCGAAGCGTTAGTCTTGAAGTATCTACAAAAACACTCTTCAGATTTTGCTGAAGGTCACCATTAATCCACGTCAAACGGAGTTTTAAATATGGCGATTACACGAAGAAGTTTTCTTAAAGGTGTAGCAACCACCAGTGCGGCGTCGGTTATTGGGCCAAGTTTATTGGTCTCGACATCGGCTAACGCGGCAGAAACCACAGGCAGTTGGAAAGTATCAGGCTCTCATTGGGGTGCATTTCGCGCACATGTGTATGGCGGAAAAGTACAATCGGTCAAGCCGCTAGAGTCAGACACGCACCCCACTGATATGCTCAACGGGATCAAAGGCATTATCTATAGCCCATCACGAGTGCGTTACCCAATGGTTCGCCTTGATTGGCTCAAAAAACATAAATACAGCGGCGAAACACGTGGCAACAACCGTTTTATCCGCGTCACTTGGGATGAAGCGTTGGATCTGTTTTATCGTGAACTTGAGCGTGTACAAAAAGAGTACGGCCCTTGGGCGCTGCATGCAGGACAAACGGGTTGGAACCAAACGGGGTCATTTCACAACTGTACAGCGATGATGCAACGCGCTGTAGGTATGCACGGTAACTTCATCACTAAAGTGGGTGATTACTCAACAGGTGCAGGCCAAACCATTCTTCCTTACGTGTTAGGTTCGACAGAAGTGTATGCCCAAGGAACCTCTTGGTCGGAAATTCTTGAGCATTCAGACAACATTGTTTTGTGGGCGACCGACCCGGTAAAAAACCTGCAAGTTGGCTGGAACTGTGAAACGCACCAATCCTTTCCTTATCTTGATCAGTTGAAAGAAAAAGTGGCGAAAGGAGAGATCAACGTTATTTCGGTTGATCCAGTCAAGAATAAAACCCAGCGCTTCTTAAACAGTGACCATTGGTACATTAACCCACAGACCGATGTGGCGTTTATGTTGGCGGTGGCGCATGTGTTGTATAACGAAGATCTGTATGACAAGGCGTTCATCAAAACCTATTGCTTAGGATTTGAACCTTTTATTCAGTACGTTCAAGGCGAAACGAAAGATAAGATTGTTAAGTCGCCAGAATGGGCCGCCGAGATTTGTGGCGTAACAGCCGATAAGATCCGCGAATTTGCACGTATGCTCGTTAATGGCCGAACTCAGTTACTGTTTGGTTGGTGTATTCAGCGTCAAGAGCATGGCGAACAACCTTACTGGGCTGGTGCGGTTGTGGCGGCGATGGTTGGTCAAATTGGCCTGCCAGGCGGGGGGATCTCCTACGGACATCATTATTCTGGTATTGGGGTCCCATCAACCGGTTTTGCCTCGCCCGGCGGTTTTCCACGTAACCTAGATTCGGGTTCAAAACCGAAATGGGACAACGAAGACTACAACGGCTACAGTAAAACGATTCCTGTTGCCCGTTGGGTCGATTGCTTGCTAGAGCCGGGTAAAGAGATCCGCTACAACGGTTCGAGCGTAAAACTACCTGATTACAAAATGATGGTGATTTCAGGCAACAACCCGTGGCATCATCACCAAGATCGTAACCGAATGAAGAAGGCGTTTCGCAAGCTTCAAACCGTCGTCACGATCGATTTTGCTTGGACGGCGACTTGCCGTTTCTCCGACATCGTTCTTCCTGCCTGTACTCAGTTTGAGCGCAATGATATCGATGTATACGGTTCTTATTCGGGCAAGGGTTTGATTGCCATGCACCGCTTGGTTGATCCTTTGTTCCAATCGCGTACTGACTTTGAGATTTTCACTGAATTGACGCGTCGCTTTGGTCGCCATGAAGAGTTCACTCGCGGCATGGATGAGATGGAGTGGGTACGTTCGCTCTATGACGAGTGTAAAAAAGCCAACGTGGGTAAGTTTGATTTACCAGAATTTGAACAGTTTTGGCAGCAGAGCGTACTGGATTTTGGTGAAGGCCAACCTTGGGTTCGCCACGCCGATTTCCGTAAAGACCCTGAGATAAACGCATTGGGTACACCGTCTGGCTTTATCGAGATTACGTCACGTAAGATTGGGCGTTATGGCTATGAACATTGCCAAGATCACCCAATGTGGTTTGAAAAAACCGAGCGTTCGCACGGTGGCCCAGGTTCAGATAAGCATCCATATTGGTTACAATCTTGTCACCCAGATAAGCGTTTGCACTCACAAATGTGTGAGTCAGAAGAGTATCGCGCGACCTATGCTGTCAATGGCCGTGAGCCCGTGTATATCAACCCAATCGATGCGAAACAAAAAGGCATTAAAGCAGGGGATTTAGTTCGCGTATTTAATGATCGCGGCCAGCTATTAGCTGGTGCCGTCTTAAGCGATGGCTACCCGCGCGGCGTGATCCGTATCGAAGAGGGGGCGTGGTATGGCCCGTTGAATGAGAAAGAGGGAGCTATTTGCACCTATGGCGATCCAAATACACTCACACTCGATGTCGGCTCATCTGAGCTGGCGCAAGCCACTTCAGCCAATACTTGCATTGTCGATTTCGAGAAATTTACTGGTAAAGTACCACCAGTGACGTCATTCGGTGGACCAATCGAAGTGGCGTAATTCCGTCATTAGCTCAACGAAACGCCAGCAAACATGCTGGCGTTTTACTTGTCACATCCAAACTTGTACCTTGGGCGTTCTCATTGTTGAATAAAACAGCATACGGAGCCACGTCAAAGAGAAAACGTGATCAAAACAACTTACATGCAACGCGAATTCATTAGACACTGCCAGAACAACAATTTGTACTTTGTACTGAGGTGTTATGACAACGATCACTCTGCCATGTCATCGAGAAGTTGAGTTACTTCAACCGGATTTGATTGCCCAATTGCAAGGCGATGAGATCAGTTTTTCCTATTCAGGAATACATAACTCGCCCATTTCCGATCACTACTCGCTGTTTCGCACTCTATTTGACGTTGAATCGGACGCACGAGTGATTGGTGACGGTTTTCAAATGCTAGCGCAAACTGCAGGTTCGCCGCATCATCCGGTGGATGTGGGGCGTTGCCCTGACAATAGCTTGAGCTACCGGATTTACCCGCAGCAAGACAGCCAACGTTATTACAACACGCTGGTGATTGAACAATCCACCGGATACCAACTGTTTGGTTTTACCTCTTGCCACCGTTTTGCTGGCTATTTTGAAATTCTTGAGGAAAGGACGGGCACCTATTTAGTCGCTTCCATTGACGGCGAGCAGACCCATCCACAAGATTGGACAAATAACAGTTTAGAATCCGTCGTTATTTTGCAAGGTGATTCATTATCAGATTTGTATCAACAGTATGCACAATATATTAGTTGTCACCATACGCCGCGTGCTGGTGTGGCACAACCTGCGCCTGTTGGATGGTGTTCATGGTATGCCTATTATGCCGATGTTAATGAACAGCACATCCTAACCAACCTTGCGGCAATGCAAGGAGAACTTTCGGGGCTAGAATGGGTGTTGCTGGATGATGGCTATCAGGCGTTTATGGGCGATTGGTTGACGCCGTCTGATAAGTTTTCTCGTGGTGTTAAAGCGCTGATCCAAGAGATCAAACAAGCGGGCAAAAAACCTGCAATTTGGCTCGCTCCCTTCATTGCACAAGCTGAATCTCAATTATTTAAGCAACATCCAGATTGGTTTGTACAAAATGCTCAAAGACAGCCACTGAAAGCCGAAGAAATAACCTACGGTGGCTGGCGCTGTACACCTTGGTATGTGCTGGATGGCTCTCATCCTGACGTGCAGGAATACTTAACCCATGTGATCAAAACCATGAAAGAAGAGTGGGGGGTTGAGCTGTTTAAATTGGATGCGAACTATTGGGGAGCACTTAAAGGGCGGCGCTATCAGTCGGGAGTGACGGGTGTTGAAGCGTACCGTTTAGGGATGCAGGCGATCGCAGAAGGCGCGGGAGAGGCATGGTTACTTGGATGTAACGCGCCGATGTGGCCGTCACTGGGTTTAGTAGATGCCATGCGTGTTTCGGACGATGTCGAGCGTTCGCCACAGCGCTTTGAACAAATCGCTAAAGAGACTTTTTATCGCAGTTGGCAGCACCGCAAGTTATGGCAAATTGATCCTGATTGCGCAACACTGACGTCGCTTGCGAATCAATCGACCGATCGCATCAGCTATGAATTTCATCGCAATGTATTGCTTGCGTGTGGTGGTTTATTGCTTTCAGGTGATCCACTCCCAGAATTGACCTCTTTTGCTAAGCAGAGCCTAAATAAGTTAATGATTAGGCGCAAACACAACCAAGATGCGGCTAAGCCAACTTCATTGGCTCTCAATCACCTATTTTTAAAGTTAACAGAACGCAATGATCTGCACTGCTTATTCAATTACCAAGGTGAGGCGTGTGACTATACCTTAACAGCGAGCCAGCCAGTGGATTGGTATGACTACTGGACAGGAGATAAGCTTTCGCCAGAGCCAGTCAAAGTATTTGAAGTCTCCTTGGCAAGTGGCTTAGCCAGCCGAGCAGTGATTACCTCTTGTTAGTGGAGTGCCCTTGTTAACAGAGTGCTCAGGTTAACTGAATGATTCGGGGTAGCGGAATGCTGCGCTAAATTAGCCATAATTTCTTAACCACAAGCCATGACAAATTCTGAAAATCAGGTAAAGTATCGGCCTTTGTGAGCAATCTCGCCTATCACCTTCGATAGGCCATCAAATAGCATTAAAATAGGAAGAAAGATGATTTTCGTTGTCGGTCATAAAAACCCAGATAGTGATAGCATTTGTGGTGCATTAGTTGCTGCTGAATTACTTAAAGCACGTGGTCTAGAAGCAACGCCTGTTCGTCAGGGTGAAATTAACCGTGAAACTCAACACATTCTTGCAACAGCCGGTGTTGATCAACCTGAACTTCGTACTAGCGTCGCGGGCGAAAAAGTATGGCTTGTGGACTATACCGATCTTGCGCAAGCACCTGATGACATCAACCAAGCGGAAATTCTCGGTATTGTTGACCATCATCGCCTAGGCGACGTAATGACAGTGAATCCGCTAGAAGCGTGGATTTGGCCAGTTGGCTGTACCTGTACTATCTTGTTCAACCTATTCAAGATGGAAAATGCGCCAATCACACGTCCTTTAGCCATATTGATGATGTCTGCGATTTTGTCTGACACGGTCGGTTTTGCGTCTCCAACGTGCACACCAAAAGATAAAGAAGCGGTGCTGGCACTGGCTGAAATTGCTGATGTTGAAGACCTTGATGCCTTTATTAAAGCGCTTTTGATTGCGAAAACAGACATTGAAGGTTTATCTGCCGCTCAACTTGTTGAGAAAGATTTGAAAGCTTACCCATTCAACGGCCGTGATGTGGTGGTTGGTCAAGTGGAATTGGCAACGCTTGAACAAGTCGATGGCATGATTGACGCCATTCAAGCAGATCTAGTTCGTCGCTGTGAAGAGGAAGGCCTTGCGTTTGCCGCCGTGATGTTGACCGACATTACCACCGCGCAGACCCGTCTTCTTTATACTGGTGAATGGGCTGAAAAACTGACTAAACACGAACAAGATGGCATGTTGATGATGGAAAATACCTTAAGCCGTAAGAAACAAGGTTGGCCTTGGCTGCAAGCTGAATTGGCTTAATCCTTTTTATCATCTTATTGTTTAAGATTCTAAATGTAACGCCTGCAGTGCTACACTGTAGGCGTTTTTATATTCCCCAACTTTCGCATGGAGCCGGGCTATGGCAGACGCATTAACCACAGAACAGATAGAAACAATCAATCGCTATAATGAAGAAGAACGTTTTAAATACTGCATTAAAGCCATTGTTGCAAACCGTGAAGTTTGGATACTAAAAGATGAACACGGTTGTGTCATGCTCAACACAGAAGAAGATGATTGTGTTCCTGTGTGGCCTAACCAAGAGTTTGCCAAGGCATGGGCAACAGGCGAGTGGCAAGCGTGTGAAGCGGAAGCGATCTCTTTGAACAAATGGCACAGCCGTTGGACTTCGGGCTTGGAAGAAGATGAACTGTCGGTGGTGGTGTTCCCCAATGAGAATGAAGAAGGCGTTGTGTTATTTCCCGACGAGTTTGATTTTGAATTGAAAAAGCAAGCCAGTAAAACGCGCTAACTCAAAGAGCTTCTGATAGAAGCTCTTTTTCTAGCTAAATTAGTAACAGTGCGGGAAAGATTTGCAATTAAATATCAGTAACTTATTACTTGCGTGATGTTGTGACCAATACCGTGGCTGCACTACATACGATAAGCACCATACCTAAGTTTTGAACCTCGCCAACTAGAGCTAATCCGCCACCAATCAATAAGTAATACAGAAGTCCAAATAGAGCACCAGCACTACCCGATTGTTGTTTATAGTCAACCAAAGCGACACTCAGCACATTTGGGATCGCAATACCAAAAGACATCACCACTAACATCATTGGTGCTAAAAACCAAATAGAGCCCTGCATGGCATAAACCCCGATAGCACCAATAGTTAACAGCATAGCGGATACCCATAAAAGAGAACGTTGCGACACTTGTTTCGAAAGTAGAGTTTTGTTTAAGTAACTGCCTAGTAACGTCCCAAGCCCTAATACAACCCCACTGTAACCAAATTGGGCAGAGCTAAGACCTAACGCTTCAAAAGTAAAAGCGCCAAGCTGGTAATAAGAGAACAGTGCAATGTTGTATAGCGCAACCAATAAAGCCGAAAACCAGATGTGCGAATCTTTCAACATTCGAAGACTTAAGCTACCTAGTTGTAGAGACTGACTTTCTTTTTGAGTTTCAGGAAGCTTAATCAGGTTGTACAAAAATAGCATTATCGCCATAACAAATAGCGCCAAGAACACACAATGATGACCACCAATAGACGTTAGCTGACCACCTAGTAGCATTCCTAACACAGGGCTAATTGATATCCCCATTCCCATTAGGCTAAAGACCTTGCCTAACTCTTCGCCACTGAACGCATCGCGAAGCATGGTCTGTGTCACAACTGAACCAACAGCGATTCCCAATGCGCTAAATGCGCGTGCGACCATGATGATGCTAAAGCTTTCAGTTTGCATAGCCACCAAAGAAGCGCAGCCGTATATAAATAGGCCAATAATCATGGTTGGGCGTCTGCCAAATTTGTCTGCCAGTATTCCCCAAACAAGAACACCAATAGCAAAAGCTAAAAAATAAACGGACAGCGTTTGAGCTGCTTGGGCGTCGTTTACCGAAAAGGATTGGGCAATAGAACCTAAAGCAGGGCTGTAAATGGTTTCCACGATTTGCGGAAACATCAACATGACAACCATCAGCCATAAAGAAGGTTTTGTATTCATCTTGTGTCCTCATCAATGAACTTGGCGCACAGTATAAATGAGGCTATTCTTTATCTATTAACAACATTAATACCAGAAACAACAAGATTCGAACAAATGGCGATTATTGATGAACAAACCCAATTCGATGCTGATAAATTAACAGCTTGCGTTGTAGGGATAGCAGCCGACATCGGTAAACACGACTCGGGAATGCATCAACATAAAAAAGGCCAACTTCTCTATGCGCCTCAAGGATGCATCAGCTTTGCTTTAGATAACTCAATCTGTATTTTACCACCGACAAAAGCAGTTTGGATTCCACCATACATCCAACATCGAGCGATGATGACGAACGTGGTAGCTTATCGATCGCTATACTTCGATTGTGCAGTTTTTGAATGTCCAAATAACATGATTATGATAGAAGTTGATGCTTTGCTAAAGGCACTCATTGATAAGATGGCATTGTGGGCATGGGATAAACCTGAAAATGAAATGCAAAAAACGACGGCTCTTTTTTGGGAGGAATTTTATGCGGCTAAACGTCATTCTTTCCAATTACCCTTACCGTTAGATCGTCGGTTTAAAAAATTCTGCCAACAAGTGATGCAAGAATCTTTTTTGGTGCCGCCTCTTACCACCATCGCACATTCTATAGGTGCAAGTACCAAAACGATCACAAGGCTATTCAAAGCAGAAACAGGAATGTCCTATCAAGACTGGAGGCAGCAATGGCGCTTGTTAAAGGCGATTGAGTTGCTGTCTAAAGAAATACAAGTTAGCGAGGTCTCTCATTTGCTAGGCTTTTCTTCTGATAGTGCGTTTATTGCTTTTTTTAAGAAACAAACAGGACAAACACCTCTCAGTTTTATGAAAAGCAGTAGAAGTAGATTGAATTAAACTAATCAAGTAGTCAGGTTATTGGTATTACGAAAAGACAAGCCAAATAGTGATTTACTGAAATGGGAACTCAATTTCCTCAAGAAGGTTTAGGGTAAAACTATTTTAGCAACCCGCATCTATCATCATAAATGAAATACTCTCAACGCTAACGAAACTAATTCCCTCCCCTTTTAGGGGAGGGTTAGGGTGGGGTGAGCACTGTCAATCCTCCCCTTCAAGAGGAGGGCTAGGGCCTGTACACCCCCTCCTAACCTCCCCCTAAAAGGGGGAGGAACAGTACAATATCGACGATATTGTCTTCCGATATTAAATACAGAGCGGCTATTTAAAGCTGGGCGCTTTGTTGAAGTGGCTCTCAATCATTCTTTGAGTGATGGGATGAGTTGGATTAGACAATACTTCTTGTGTGTCACCCGATTCGACGACTTCGCCTTCGTGCATCACCATAATTTTGTCTGTAATGTGTTTTACAATACCAAGGTGTTGAGATACATACACAAACGAGACACCCATCTCTTCTTGCAGTTCTAGAAACAAGTTAATCATCTGTGATCGCATTGCCATGTCTAGCCCGTTTAATGCTTCATCAGCCACAATGATCGACGGTTGTAGAATAAGTGCTCGTGCCAAGCAAATCCGCTGTTTTTGCCCGGTGGCGAGCATTTGCGGGTAGAAGTAGGCGTGCTCTGGCAATAACCCAACGCGCAATAGCGTATCTTTCACGCGCTTCATGCGCGCTTCCGGTGGCATATTGGTGTTTCTTTTGAGCGGCCCTTCTAGAATACGACCAATTTGAATTCTTGGGTTGAGCGATGTGTTCGGATCTTGAAAAATCATTCGAATCAGCTTACAGCGCGTGGAGTAATCCTTGTGTTCCAATAACTCTCCATTAACGCGTATCTCGCCAGCAGAGGGTTCAACCATCCCCGCAAGCATTCGTGCCAATGTCGATTTACCAGAACCATTTTGGCCAATAAAACCAATGGTTTGTCCCGCTTCTAACGTAAAGCTGACCGGTTTGACCGCATGCTGAATTTTCTTGCGAAACAGACCTGAACGAGTAATGAAATCTTTAGTTAACCCGTTCACTTCTAATAATGATGCACTCATGACTGTTGCTCCATATTGAGTGGGAAATGACAGGCAAACTTATGATTTTTAATACGTTGTGGATACGGTATTTCAACGCATTGGCGCTGAGCATAGGGGCAGCGAGGCCCTAATCTGCAACCAATCGGTAAATGTTGCAAGGGTGGAATGGAACCCGGTAAGGATTGCAATTTTTCTTTATGCGGGATCCAATCACTAAAATCAGGCATCGCTTTCAGTAGTGCGGCCGTATAAGGGTGTTTGGGTTCACTCAATATTTTCTGGGTATCGGCTGACTCAACAGACTGACCGCAGTACATCACTGTAATACGGTTAGCCCATTGGGTAATGGTGGTTAAGTCGTGGCCAATCAATAGAATCGTGGTGTTATTAACCTGGTTCATCCGGCTTAGCAGGCGCAATATCTGTGATTGGGTAATGGGGTCCAAATCGTTCGTTGGTTCATCAGCAATCAAAATTTTTGGTTTGGTTGCGATAGCCATCGCAATCATCACCTTTTGGCATTCACCATCAGTTAGCTCATAGGGGTAGCTACTCATGATGCGCGCGTGCTCTTTGATTCCTACTTTATGTAAAAGGGCAATGGCTTGTTTTTTACGCCATGTAAAACGCTGCCACCATTTGCCTTCAAATGTGCGCGATGGAATTGATTCAATCAACTGTTTTCCCACTTCATCTGAAGGGTCTAAGCAGGTTGACGGTTCTTGAAAAATCATCGCGATGTCGCGGGCAATCACTCGCCGGCGTTCGCGCGGCGTCAGCTGAAGTAGATCAATGTTACCTAAGCGCATGCGGTCGGCGGTGATGGTCCAATTATCTTTGCATATTCCTACGATGGCTTTAGCCACCAAGCTTTTTCCTGATCCGGATTCTCCCACCAACCCGCGAATTTCGCCTTCGTTCATGGTTAAGCTCATGCGATCGACTGCTTTTACCATGCCTTGTGGCGTATCAATTTCGATGGTGAGATGGCGAATATCTAATAATGGCATTATTCCACCCCTGCATTCAGAGCTTGTCGTACACCTTCACCGACTAAGTTGATGATGATCACCGTAAACATAATCGCTAAACCGGGGAGAGTGACTGTCCATGGTGCGAGGTAAATCAGCTCAACTGAATCACCTAAGATGGTGCCCCATTCGGTGCTTGGTGCTTGAGCACCCAAACCAAGAAAGCCCAAAGCGGTGATGTCTAAGATGGCAATGGATAACGCGAGTGTTATTTCGTTGGCGATGACAGCAAGGACATTGGGTAAAATGGAGTTCCACAACAGATAAAAGTCATTGGCACCATCTAAACGTGCGGCAAGGATATAGTCTTTTTCTACTTCGTTGTGTACGGCAATATACACCGAACGAACAAAGCGAGGGATGAGTGCCAAACCAATCGCAAGCAAAATATTGAACTCGCCAAAACCGAGCAGTGCCACAAAAATAATGGCAAGCAGCAACGATGGAATCGACATGACCGTGTCGAGTAAGTGGTTCAATGTACTGGACAATAATCCTTTGGTCATGCCTGCCATAATGCCGATAAAACAGCCGATCACAGCCGCGATAGCGGTGATTAAAATAGCGGCAGCGAAGGTGTATTGGGTACCATCAATCAACCGTGACAAGATATCTCGGCCTAAATCGTCGGTACCTAAGAAAAATTCGACAGTACCCGCAGGATCCCAAGAAGGCGGTATTAATAGGTTGCTCGTTTGCAACTGCGGATCATGAGGGGCTATCCAAGGAGAGGTGAGGGTAATCAACACAATGAGTCCTAAGCACCACAAGCCAAACATCGCCAAACTGTTATTGCGATAGCTGCGCCAAAACCGCTCAAACTGAGTTGGAATATGCTCTTCCTGATAAATGTTATTTGTTAGCATACCATTCCTTTCTTACCAGCGGGTTAACCATAGCGCCAATCAAATCAGACAGAATGTTTGCTGTGAGAACGAGCGTACCAACTACGATCACGCCGGCTTGAATGGAGACATAATCTTGGTTAGATAAGGCATCGAGCAGCCAACGGCCGATTCCCGGCCAGTTGAAGATGGATTCAGTAATAATTGCTAGCGTTAACATACTCGATAACTGAACCCCGAATTTAGGAATAATAGGTGGAATTGCATTTCTCAGCACATGCTCGGTGACAATTTCGTAATCACTTAAACCCTTAATTCGAGCGGCGCGTATATAGTTCTGAGCCATTACATCGGCCACCGAAGAACGCATCAGGCTCACCACTTGTGTCGTCGGTGCTAGAGCCAGTACCAAGCAGGGTAAAATCATATGTTCAATAACACTTTGCAAAGCATGAGCACGGTAGTTGCCTTCAGCGAAAAAAGCATCGATCAGAGCGAAACCTGTCACGTGTTCCACTTGGTAGAGTAGATCATAACGTCCTGAAACAGGAAACAGCTCATAATGCAGTGAAAAGACCATGATCATTAGCAAAGCTACCCAAAATAGCGGTGCTGAATAGCCGGACATTGACGTGAAGGAGATGACGGTATCAATCCATTTACCTTGCTTCATTCCTGCGAGCGTACCAATAGGGAGACCAATTAACAAAGAGAGAGTAAAAGCAATGAGGCATAACTCCAGCGTTGCTGGAAAGACCATCGCCAGTTCATCCACAATCGGGACACCACTGTGATTGACGCCAAAATTCAGTTGCAGTAGTTGCCCTAAATAGGTTGACCAACCTGACCAAAATCCATGAGCAGTTAGAGGCGACTGTGGATCTAAGCGCAGCAGCGCAAACCCGACCATAGTCAAAATGAGTAACGTGATAATAAATAAGTTGAGTCTGCGTACCGTATATAAAAACACTATTCGATCCTCTCAACCGTATTGAAGGGTTGTACATTAAATGGGCTGAGTTTAAAGCCCGTTAATGTTTTGCTGTACGCTTTAAATTGCATGCCGTGTGCCAATGGGATAACAGGGAATTCTTCATTCAAGATATTTTGCGCTTGTTTGTATAAGTTAAGGCGATAGCGCGACTTGTCTACTTCCAAGGCCAAATCGAGTAGAAAATCGAAATCACTATTGCACCACATCGAGGCATTGAGCCCTGAGCGATCTGAATTACATGAGAGCAGTGGACGCAAAAAGTTATCTGGGTCTGCGGTATCGCCATTCCAGCCCGTTAAAATCAGATCAACGTTGGCGTGCTGGGTCAAATTTGAACGATCGAGGCGGTCTTCCGTGATGATATGCAATGTAATACCAATGTCGGCAAGGTTAGCGTTAATTAACTCGGCGGTTTTACGTGGGCTTGGATTATAGGCATGAGACTCTGCAGGAACAGACATCGTCAATTCCAAGTTGGCGTAATAGCCAGCCTCTTTAAGTAATGCGATCGCGTAGTTACGATCATAGCGAATTTGAATACTGTCCTTTTGATAGGCCCAAGAGGAGGGGGGAAGAATGTTATAAGCAATACTTCCTGTACCGTAATAGACCGAGTCCAAAATATTTTGGCGGTTGATCGCAAAATTAAGCGCTTTACGCACGCGAACATCACTGAGCGCAGGGTGAGAGGTATTCACAGCAATATAAGACACGTTCATCGCAGGCTTGGCATCAAGCTCTATTTCCGATTGCTGCTTGATAATAGGGATTTGGCTTGAAATAGGCGAGCTGAGCACATCGCATTCATGGCGTAGTAGTTTGGCGAGTGTCCCTGTGCCTCGGTTGGAGACATCAAATACGACTTGTTCCATCTTCGCCACGCCATTCCAATAAGCGCCATGACGACGGAGGCGGATAAGGTCATTCACTTTAAATTCGTCTAGATAAAATGGTCCGGATCCAACAGGATGGCTGTCGATCATGCTTTTTTCATCTTCAATCACTAATTGATTAGCATACTCATAGGAGAGTATGACAGCATGACTGGTGGCGATATTGGATAAAAAGGAGTTGTCGGGACGGCTGAGGGTAAATTTAACCGTGAGTTCATCCAGAGCTTGAACATCGATCAGCAAGTTTTTGAAATCAATACCCGCAAACCATGGGTAGACGCCACTATTGACGTAATGAAACGGGTTGGTTGGGTCAATGATTCGGCGAAAGCTGAAGACCACATCATCGGCATTAAGAGCGCGAGTCGGTGTAAACCAAGCGGTTGATTGAAATTGAACGCCATCGTTTAGCTTGAATGTATACTCTGTACCCTGTGGATTCACTGTCCAACTCGTGGCCAGACTTGGTATCGGTTGTAAGGTTTCTGAATCCAATTGCAACAGCGTGTCGTAAATCTGTGGGCTGAGAGCTTCAGACGTAATGCCGCTCTCAACCAATTGTGGGTTAAAAGTGGTGGGATTGCCGTGACCACAATATACGAATCCGCTCTGGCGAATTTTACTATGGTCAATTTGTTCGCTACAGCCTATCAGTAGGCTAAAGCTGCATATTCCTAGTGCGAATCGTATCAATGTTTTCATAAAGAGAAATAACTGTGAGAAGTAGGGCAAACAAAGCTAATCATTATGCCTCAAAATCCTGATAATCTACCATTTTTTGTTGATCTAAACCTAGGGTTAATCATCATTGCTGCCGACGAGTTGATATTTTCTCACCATACCTCTCAATTGGTGGTAGCTCAAGCCGAGTAATTCTGCAGCTTGTCTTTGATTAAACTTACTGGCATTGAGCGCGGCACTCAGTAGTTGTCTGTCCTGATCCTCCTGCCACATTTTGTAATCCATCGGAAATTCAAAGCCAGTGGTGTAAGTATGGCGATCTGTGGAGAGATTGCCAGTAAGGTCATCTGGTTTGTGCCACTCATTAGCAAAAGGGTTAAAAACCAAGTTTTCAATCGGATGGGAGGCCGTTCCGTGTTGATAGACAGCACGCTCCACGACATTTTTAAGTTCACGCACATTTCCCGGCCACAAGTAGTGTTGAAGCTGATCTGCCGCTTCTGCACTAAACCCGACAAAGAGCGCTAAGTTCAGTTCACGGCACATCTTAATCGCGTAATACTCAGCAAGTAGCATAATGTCTTCTTTTCGCTCTCTTAGCGGTGGAAGCTGGATCACATCAAAGGCCAGTCGGTCGAGTAAATCAGCTCGAAACTTTCCAATTTCAGCTAATTGTGGAAGATTGGCGTTGGTTGCGCAGACGATACGGACATTCGCATTAAGCCGTTGGCTACCGCCGACACGTTCGTAATGTCCATATTCAATCACTCGAAGTAGTTTCTCTTGTACAGCAAGCGGCGCGGTGGCGAGTTCGTCCAAAAAAAGAGTTCCACCTTCTGCCCGTTCAAATCGTCCTTGGTGACGTCCTTTGGCTCCGGTAAACGAGCCTGATTCATGACCAAAGAGCTCAGAGTCAATTAACCCTTCACTCAAGGTTGAACAGTTTAACGAAACCAGTGGTTGGTCCCAACGTTTGGAAAGATAGTGTAAGCGCTGAGCGATTAACTCTTTGCCCGTTCCCCGCTCGCCAATAATTAATACCGGCCTATCAATCGGTGCAAGCTTAGAGACTTTATCCAGTACCGATAAAAATTGAGGCGCTTCACCCAGTAAGTTTTGTTGCATGTTCACTCTCCATACTGTGATTGTGTGATTGAAAGGGTGGTTAAATTCACCAACTCTTGGCGAAAATCATCATAGCACAGTAATCTCATTCTATGAGATATTATCTAATTTATTGATTATCAATAGATTTATATATGGCATGAAACTTGGTTATCTCTTCTCGTCTTAACGTTTTGAGCGATTCAAAATGGCTCACCAATAACTACATCGTCATGAACAACTAATCAGGAGATTGAACATGGGTATTTTTTCTCGTTTTGCCGATATCGTAAACTCGAATATCAGTGCACTGTTAGATAAAGCGGAAGATCCTGAAAAGATGATCCGCTTAATCATCCAAGAGATGGAAGACACCTTGGTGGAAGTACGCACCAATTCGGCCAAAGCTATTGCGGATAAGAAAGAGCTCGCGCGTAAAGTGGATTCTATGGCCTCTCATATTGAAGATTGGCAACAGAAAGCGACCTTGGCGCTTGCTAAACAGCGTGAAGATCTCGCTCGCGCTGCTTTAGTTGAAAAAAAGAAATTGCAAGAAATGCAGAAAGGCTTGCACACTGAACAAACCTTGGTAGAAGAAACTATCGATAAATTGACTGGGGAAATCGGTAAGTTAGAGGCCAAAATTGCCGAAACACGGGTGAAGCAACAAGCTTTGGCACTTCGTAGCCAAACTGCGCACAACCGTCGTGATGTGCAACGTCATTTGCATACTAGCCGTACTGATGAAGCGATGGCGAAGTTTGAGCAGTACTCGCGTAAAGTCGATGAACTTGAAGCTGAAGCCGATCTCTACGCTATGTCTGGTAACGCTAAGTCACTCGACCAAGAATTTGCTGAACTTCAAGCGCAAGATGAAATTGAACAAGAGCTAGCAAAACTGAAACAGCAAATGGACAAAAACCAATAACGAGGAGTGGCATATATGTCATCATTTTTTATCGCAGGTCCACTGATTGTCTTTTTGATTTTTGTTGCACCGATATGGCTTTTTCTGCATTACAGAGGTAAACGACATAGCAGCAACTCATTGTCACAAGAGGATTTAGAGCGGATTAAAGCGTTATCTGAAAAAGCGGAAAAACTGCAAAGCCGTGTTGAAACCCTTGAACGCATCTTAGATGCTGAATCACCGACTTGGAGGCAAAATCATGGCTAGCCGAGAACTCTATAAAGATCCGGTCAATGGCAAAATAGCTGGCGTATGCGCTGGGCTTGCTAATTATCTTGGGTTAGAAGTTTGGTTGGTGCGTATATTGGTCATCTCGGCTGCACTACTCGGTGGCGGTTTTTTAGTGCTTTTAGCTTATATGGCTTTGATGCTGATGTTAGAAAAGCAGCCTACTCAGTATGTTGAAACGCTAAAAGCCCAACGCGAACATACATTGAAGAATAAGCCTTGGGAGCAAGGACAAACCGCCGAAGCTTTGCTGGCGACATTGGATCAAGATTTAACTCAAGTGGATCAGAAAATCCGTAAAATGGAGGCTTATGTCACCTCTGAAGCATTTAAAGTCAATCGTGAGTTTAATCAGCTTTAAAAGCAAAGCTAGGGCACGTAGGTTTGCAGTGTCATTGTTCAACTGACACCGCAAATGAAGGTAAGGGTAAGGAAACAAAAAATGAAGCATCATACAGAAATGACTTGTGCATGGGCGATGAATCACCCTTTAGAGCGCGATTATCACGATAATGAGTGGGGCATTCCCGTTTACGATGATGTCAAGTTGTTCGAATTTTTGACGTTAGAAGGTGCGCAAGCTGGGCTGAGCTGGATTACGATTTTGAAAAAGCGCGAAGGTTATCGCTTAGCCTTTGACGGTTATGATCTTGAAAAACTGGCTCAGTACGACGAAACGCGGGCACCTTACATTATCGAGCATTTCGATGTGGTGAAGCACAAAGGCAAAATTACCTCTGTCTATTCCAATGCACGAGCGGCTTTATTGTTGCAGCAAGAGTATGGCTCTTTATCCAAAGCATTGTGGCAGTTTGTGGATGGTCAACCAGTGCTCAATCATTGGCAGCAGATGAGTGATATCCCTACATCGACGCCCACGTCTAAGGCGATGAGCCAATTTCTAAAGAAAAAAGGCTTCAAGTTTATTGGCGAAACGATTTGTTATGCTTTTATGCAGGCGGTGGGTATGGTGAACGATCATTTGGCTGATTGCCCCAAGCGTTAATTTTTCAGGGCAACCTAATATGCAAAAGACCGCTGAAGATTCAGCGGCCTTTTGGTCTTCCGCTCATATTATGCACGCAGAGCAAGCTGTGCACTGTAGCGTTCTAATCCCGCTTTTAGATCAGCGATCAGATCGTCTACATCTTCAAGACCAATATGCACTCGAATCAGTGTACCTGCAAAGTGCGGGTGTGCGACGGTTCTTAAACTATCAAAGCTTTTGGGTTCATTAGCTAAAATCAAGCTTTCAAATCCACCCCATGAAAAGCCCATACTAAAATGTTGCATGCCATCGAGCAAAGCCGTCGTAGCTTTTGTATCACTGCTCTTTAATACAAATGAAAACAGTCCGTTACCACCAGTGAAATCACGCTGATAAAACTCATGTCCAGGACAAGTCTCTAACGCAGGATGGCGAACGTGATCCACTTCAGGTTGGTCTGCTAACCAGTGTGCAATGGCTAAGCTATTTTGAGCATGTTGACGTAAGCGAACATCTAACGTTCTTAGCCCTCGTAGCCCTAAATAAGCGTCATCAGGTGAGATACATTGTCCCATCAAATAGCTTTGCTCTCGTAATTGATCCCAGCATTTTTCATTGGCAATCGCTGTTCCTAACATCACGTCTGAGTGGCCAACAATGTATTTCGTCGCCGCTTGGATCGAAATATCAACACCATGTTCAAAAGGTGAAAAGTTCACGCCCGCCGCCCAAGTGTTATCCAGCATGACAATGATGTCATGCTCATGTGCAACCTGCGCTAAGGTTGGGATATCTTGCACTTCCATCGTGATCGAACCGGGTGATTCAGTGAACAACACTTTGGTATTGGGTTGGATCAAAGTACGGATCCCTTCACCTATGGTCGGTGGGTAGTAGGTCGTTTCTATGCCCATTTTTTTCATGATTTTTTCACAAAAATCACGAGTAGGTTCATAGCAAGTGTCGACCATCAGAATATGGTCACCCGTTTGCACAAAGGAAAGAATACTATTGGCAATGGCGGCCGCACCGCAAGGGAAAAGCGCGCAACCGACACCACCTTCAATTTCCACCATTGCTTCTTGGAACGCAAAGTGCGTATGAGTACCACGGCGTCCATAAAAGAGTGTTTTATTAGCCCGATTGACAGTGGCATGATTTTTTTCAGCCACACTATCAAACACAACGGTAGAGGCGCGCTGAATAGGTGGGTTGACAACGCCATTGGTCCACTTTTTACTACGACCCGCATTGACCAACAGTGTTTTTTTACCTTCTGACATCCGAAATCCTTGTCTGGGAGAGAGTTCGTTATTTAAAACATGGAGTTGCCTAGCTTGGCAACCCCAGTCAGATAAAAAGTTTATAGCAGAGGGTTAAACAGATAGAACAATCGTTCAAAAAACCTATGATACAACGGGCGTTGCTCCCATATTGGTAGCTCAACCAAGTGAGATTGTTCTATATAGTGTTGCTGTAGCCAGTTCATTTCCTGAGTGAAGGATTGGTCTTCAATCGCGAGCGTGACTTCAAAATTGAGCCATAGGCTGCGCATATCGATATTCACTGTACCGACAAGACAGAACTGGTTATCGATCACGACGGATTTAGTGTGCAGCAAACCACCGTAGAATTCGTATATTTTCACCCCTGCTTCCAGTAGCTCACCATAGAATGCGCGAGATGCCCATTTGACCATCAATGAGTCATTTTTATGTGGAATAATGATCTCAACATTGATACCGCGCTGAGCGGTCATTTTTAGCGTTGCTAATAGGTCTGCACTAGGTACAAAGTAAGGGGTAGTGATCCTAACGGATTGGTTTGACTGATTAATCGCCAGTGTTAACACTTGAGAGATTAAGTTTTCTGGCATACCAGGGCCTGAAGGGACAACCTGTACAGGATGATGGGGCTGATCCGGACCAATTGTGCATTCTGGTTGTGCTGGCAACATGCGTGTTCCTGTTTCCACCTCCCAGTCCCAGCAATGTACTGCGGACAGCACATTGACCGCAGGCCCAGTAATACGAACCATAATATCGACCCATTGACCCACACCAGAGTTTTGTTTGAAATAGGCCGGTTCAACCAAATTCATCGAGCCTGTGTAGGCAATTTTATCGTCGATAACAATGATTTTACGATGTTGGCGTAGGTCTAAGCGGCGTAAGAACATCCGCCACGGGCTCACTTCTAACGCTTGGACGACTTCAACTCCTGCGTCTTTCATCATGGTATACCAATGACTTTTGAAAAAACGGGGGCTCCCTGCGGAATCAAGCAGCAGCTTAACGTGTACACCTCGTTTGGCCGCTTGGATCAGAGCCGATGCAACCGAATCCGCCAATCCACCTGGGTGCCAAATATAAAAGACCATTTGGATGCTAGTGTGAGCTTGTTCAATGTCGGCAATAATGGAATGCAGAATTTCATTAGGGGAGGTTTGCAGTGATAACGTATTACCACTTAAGGCCGGAATCCCCATACGGTGGTTACACAGTTCATCAATTTTATAAATTTGAGCACCCATTCCCTCAGGGGCATGAGCTTGGCAATCGTTAAGCTGTCTAAACCAATCACCAAATGGAGCAAACATTTCCTTCGCACGCTCTGCACGCTTGCGCCCTAAATTTAGCTCACCAAAAAGAAAATAGCAGATCACTCCCACAATCGGAATGATATAAATCACCATCAGCCAAGCCAGAGAAACACTCACCGCTCGGCGTTTCAATACAACGCGTAGCGTGACTGCGGCGACCAAAAACCAATAGAGTGCGATGCCTGCTAAAGTAAGAACGTGGTAAACCTTGTCCATGCCATTAATCTTGTCGATAGAATAAGTCACGATAGTAAAGGGAAAGGGAAAGGTAAGGAAGTTTATCGCGTGAATAATATGAAAATAGTAACAGATGAATCGTGTTACTAAAGTGATCATAGCAGTTTAAAAAAATGATCTGAGGATAAAAAAGCAACAATTGAACTATAAAACTACGGTCTAATCCATAATTTATATCGTTCGGACTTCCAATTTTAATCTCAAACTGTTTTACTTGCCACCATCACAGTGCGACTAAAAATTATAATTTGTGTAATTAAAAGTTTACACTCACTTTTAGCACTGCCTAACAAACACAACATTGGTAAATAGTTTATGGCAAGTAGTTCAAGAGGTCATTTCTCATCGAGACTTGGTTTTATTATGGCGGCTGCAGGTTCTGCGGTTGGCCTAGGGAATGTGTGGGGTTTTCCGACCAAAGCGGCAAGTAATGGTGGCGCGGCATTTTTAGTGATTTATTTGGCAATGGTATTCTTGCTGGCGTTTCCAATGCTGGTTGCGGAATTGACGATCGGGCGACATGGACAATCTAACCCCATCGCTTCTTTAAGAAGTATCTGGACCAAAAATCGTGCGGCGGCGGCACTGTTTGGCATTATTGCGATGATTGCCTCATCGATGATCCTCAGTTTTTACTCCATTCTTGCCGGATGGCTTATGGGTTTTGCGGCATCCCCTATATTAGGCTTGTTGGGTTTACAGACGGCGGCCGATTGGTTAGTGAATTTTAGCGGCTTACGCAATGTTTTACTGGCTCTCGCATTTTCTTTGCTCACTATTTATGTTGTGCGAAAAGGTGTCGCGGACGGCATTGAAAAATGGTCTACCCGTTTGATGCCAGTGCTTTTTATTCTATTCGGCGCCATGATTGCTTATATCTTTACCCAAGATGGGGCAATGGAAGGATTGAAGATGTATTTGATCCCTGATATTGCGCACATCACTCCCAGTTTATTAGTAGACGCAATGGGGCAAGCTTTCTTCTCTCTCTCTTTAGGCGTTGGAGCGATGATCGTTTATGGCTCATATCTTAAGAAAGATGTTAATTTGCCAAAAACAGCGGCGCAAGTCGCGGCGATTGATACAGGAGTGGCGTTTGCAGCAGGCCTTTTGATTCTCCCAGCAATGTTTGTGGCTAAAAATCATGGTGTCGAAATTTTTGATGATGCAGGCAACTTGATGAGTTCGGGCGATTTAGTCTTCACCGTGCTGCCTGCGATGTTTGATAATATGGGCAGTGCAGGGGTGTTGCTCGGTTTTGGTTTCTTTATTTTGATGGTTATCGCAGCGCTAACTTCTTCAATTTCTATGCTAGAAGTACCAGTATCTTGCGCGCAAGATGAACTAAAAATGACTCGTAGCCAAGCAACATGGATGATCGGTGGAGCCATTGCGCTGCTGAGCATCATCATTTCCCTTAACTTTGGGGCGTTATTTAACCTAGTGGCTAACGTCTCGACCGTCTATATGCAACCTTTATTAGGTGTGGTTTGGGCTATTGTGGTGGGTTGGGTTTGGCATCGTAATAAATTGCTTGATGAGATCAAACAAGGTAACCCAGACATTGCACAAAGCCTATTCTGGAAAATTTGGCCATGGTACGTGCGTTTTGTTTGCCCCGTGGCGATTTTAATGGTGTTTGCTTATTCATTAATTTAGCGCATTCCTAAGGCTCTCATCCGAGAGCCTTTTTATCATCCTACGGCCTTGAACCTTGCATTTATTGGTATCTGTGTTGTTTAACGCTATACTCAGCCGCCTATTCTGCAGTTAGTGATTCACATGTTTGATATTCTTTATACTCACAACGATTTTCTCATCATCAACAAGCATCCCAATGTTTCTGTACACAAAGATGACGGGGATACGATGCTTCTGCAAGAAGTGGGTAAGGTTTCAGGTGATGGCCAGCTCTACTTAGTTCATCGGTTGGATAAAATGACGTCCGGCATTTTATTGCTTGCCCGCCACCAAGCTGCGGCCAGTGAGTTGTCTAAAAACTTTGCAGCAAGGGAAGTCGAGAAATTCTATCTTGCCATTGGCAGTAAAAAGCCTAAAAAGAAACAGGGCTTGATAAGCGGTGATATGGAACGCTCTCGACGTTCGTCATGGAAGTTAGTAGCGACACAAAATAACCCTGCAGTAACGCAGTTTTTTTCCTGTTCTGCTGAGCCGGGTGAACGTCTCTTTTTATGTAAACCTTTTACCGGGAAAACCCACCAAATTAGGGTTGCTTTGAAATCACTCGGCTCTGCGATTGTCGGTGACCCGATTTATCATTCTCATGATGGTTCTGATAGAGGCTATCTACACGCTTTTGCGTTACATTTTTGCTATCAGGATCAGTGGTATCAATTTATCTGCGACCCACGCAATCAAGTAGCGATGGGGCAGAAATGGAACTCAGACATTGTTAGCCAAGGGATTGAATCTTGGTTAACACCTTGGAATCTAGTTTGGCCGAAAGTAAACAAATGACAGAACAAACAATGCAACGTTCAGCGCTTTCTCACTTTTTTACCCATATTGAGCAGCAGCTCTCTTGTAATACAGGTGAAATTCGCCGCTTATTTCATGGCCGAGGTCGTCAGTGGCCAGGTCTAGAACAGCTCACCTGTGACTGGTTGCAAGGGCAGTTAGTCGTCAACTTATTTAAAAATGTCGAAGAAGATTTTCTCGCGGAGTTAAAAGCGGGTTTGTCGCACCTAACAACCCGTCCGTTATGGCTAGAAAAGCAAGGTAGTTGTGTCTTACTTCAGCATCGATATGCCGATGGCGCGCCTTCAGAAACAGTATGGGGAGCGTTAGAGCCTTTCCCTGTGGTGGTCGAAAATGGCTTAAAGTACCAATTGAGCATTGGGCGTAACCAGAATTTCGGGCTGTTTTTGGATATGCGCTACGGCCGTGAGTGGGTTTCATCTCATGCTAAACATAAAAATGTACTGAATCTATTTGCCTATACTTGCGGTTTTTCAGTAGCAGCGATTGCTGGTGGTGCTGACCAAGTTGTGAATGTCGATATGGCCAAAGCATCACTGGCTAAAGGCCGTGAAAACCATCAATTAAATGGCCACAATCTCAATTCAGTGAAGTTTCTTGGACATGATATTTTCAAGTCTTGGGGAAAAATCAAAAAATCAGGGCCATATGATCTGATTATTATTGATCCTCCTTCGTTTCAAAAAGGCAGCTTTGCGCTGACTAAAGATTATCAACGTATCTTACGCCGTTTACCTGAGCTGTTAGAACAAGGCGGCGAAGTGCTTGCATGCGTTAATTCACCAGCCGTAACCTGCGATTTTTTAATCGAAGGGATGAAGGTAGAAGCGCCATCACTTACTTTTCAAGCTCGCCTAGAAAACCCACCAGAGTTTGAAGATATTGATCCGCAAGCCAGCCTGAAAGCACTGATTTTCTCCTAAGTAGAATGGAGACTAGGTAAGATCACGCCATAATAAAGTTGGTTATGGTGTGATTGCTCCTGACTTCAGGAATTATTAATTTTGCAAAATATGTTCAATCGGTGAGGGTTTAGAATAGATGAATCCTTGGATAAGATACACAGCACGAGTAGCAAGATAATCAACTTGGTCTCCGCGTTCAACGCCTTCAGCAATAATTTCAATGTTAGCTTCTTGTGCTGAGAGAATAATGGAATTGAGTACCTTTATTTTTAAGTCGTCAGTTCCAATCGTATCAATAAACATTTTGTCTATTTTAATACAAGAAATGCCAAGATTTTGTATATATGAGTAACCACCGTAGCCTGTACCAAAATCATCAATTTTGAATTTATAGCCTTTTTCCATAAGATGAGATAGTGCCCTACCTGCATTTTCAATATTAATAAATGGCGTTCTTTCTGTTATTTCAAAATGAATCTGTTTGGTGGTCGGCCAATTGAGTTCTTCTAGTGTTTCTGCTAAGCCACCACTTTCAATATGGGCAGGCACGATATTGATACTCACCCATTGCTGCACATCGAATTGTTCTAAATCATCAATTACTTTTCTTATGATTTGATTCGTTATCTGGATGATTAAACCGGATGTTTCCGCCGGACCAACGAACTCATTTGGTGGAACCATCTCCTTGCCTTTGCACCAACGAACTAAGATCTCATAGCCAATAACTCTCTCTTCTCGGCTATCAAGAATGGCTTGGTAGTAAGGGATGAATTGTTTATCTTTAATGCCTTTAAGAATTAATCCTTGAATTGAGTTTTTATAATTTCTGAACTTTAAATAAAAAATAGATAATAAGATACCAATTGCTAGCGCAATGGGATAACCCCAATATATTAATTGGTAGTAAAGATATTGGTTGAATTCTTTACCAACAGAGAGTGTTTCTTGAATATCAAACTCTTTTATGGTGTAACTAATGGTTGTGATGTGGTCTTGGTAAGCAATCTCTTTATTGCCTCGACTCATTCTCAATCCATTTAAACTAGGCGATAAATAATGAAAATTTAATAAAAAGCAATTTATACAATCACCTTTTAATATCTCTTCTTGCCAGCTACTGTCTAATATCCAAAAAATTCGATTACCTTCTTTTTGATAATAAATAAGTAGCTCTTTTTCTGTATCAAAAAGTGCGGGAGTGGTGGACATGTAAAACCCTGAAGAGAGGTCATAGGCTTTCAACTCATCCGAAAGTTGTAATGGGAAACCGACAGTCGAGCAGCTACGCCCGTCTTTGTTGACAACCGCGATCATTCTGATAAATCGGTTGTAGTACTTGGAATCACGAATTAATGACATATCGCTTGCTTGGCATTCATAATTTATCTGAGCGACTTGATCTAAAATCATATCATTTAAGCTCTGAGCTCTATTGGACAAATAAATATTGACGGTATCGAGTTTGCTTTCCAGCACATAGCGTGTCAACGGATTGATTAATATCGGGATGGCTAACGAAAAAATAAGAGTCGGGATCAGAAAGAGTAAGATCGCTATTTTAACGGGTCTGGTCAAAGTCATAAATGCAACCTTAGGCATCGTTATGCCACTGCGTTAGTAAGTGCGCAGTTTAGCATGCCACTGGTTCAATTGATGAGAATTTCGAAGAGTTATACGATTACCCAATGTATTACATTATCTGGATTTGAAGCCGTAGTTCGAAGCCAAAAGTGATAGCGTTAATCATGGTTGTATTCTTGACGTGAGTGAGTGTTAGAGAGTGTTTGAAATCCAGAATAAATGCGGGTAATGCTGGTGAACCAGCATGCGCCGCCGAATAGATAAGCTATTAAGGCAAAATGTTGAGGAAAAAGACAAAACAGGACGAAACAAGCAACCGTTTCCGTACCCTCAGTCAAGCCTGACATGTAATACAGTGATTTATGCTTGTAGATAGGGCTGTGGATGTTTCGCTTGCTGGCCATCACGGCGAAGGCAAGAAAGCTGCTTCCCGTACCGATAAAAGAAAAGATCAAAAAGGCGCCAGCTACCGCATTGTGCTCAGGTGAAGCCAGCACAAAACCAAACGGGATGAGCGAGTAAAACAGAAAATCTAAACTGATATCGAGAAATCCTCCCGCATCGCTGACCCCTTGAATTCTTGCCAACGCACCATCAAGGCCATCTGCTATTCGGTTTAGTATGATGAAAATTAATGCCAGAGTGTACTGCGAGAAAGCAAGTGCAGGAAGTGCACAGCAACCTAAAGCAAAACCCCAGAGTGTCGTTTGGTTCGCTGTAATGCCTAAGCGATGAAGCCCTTGAGCTGTTTTCTCTAGTGGCCAACGAATGATTTTGACACTAAATCGATCAAGCATGTGCGCTCTCCCATGAGCAGGTTAAAATGCGGCTGTTAGGCGGAACATCGTCTTTATCGTGTGTGACCATCAAGGTCGGAATGCCTTCGGCGACCAGTTGATTGAAGACCCAATCCCTAAATTGGATCCGCAGTGCTTTATCTAACTTACTAAATGGTTCATCCAATAGTGCCAGTTTAGGTTGAGCCAGTAGCATGCGAGCCAAGCTAATACGTGCTCGCTGCCCCCCAGATATCTGTTCTGGGTAAGCATTGGCAAGATGTTCGAGAGAAATTTTCTGTAATGCTTTTTCTGCTTGAGACTGCCGTTCATGGCCTTTTACCGAGTTGGGCAAGGCAAAAGCCAAATTTTGCCAAACCGTCAGATGTGGGAAGAGCAGATCATCTTGAAATAAAATACCGACTTGCCGCTGATGTGCAGGCCGCAAAGTGATGTCGACACCGTCCAGTATAACTCTGCCTTGGAAGCTAAAATCCCTCCCCAAATGACCCGCAATTACATTAAGTAGCGTTGATTTTCCGCAGCCGCTCGGCCCCATTAAGCTAACAATTTCACCTGGGGAGATGGTGATATTTAAATCCGATAAGAGAGCTTCACCATTTTGTTTATGGATGGCGAGGTTTTCGAGGCAGAACGTCATGAGTAATGGCTTCCTTACGGGCAGTTTTTTTAACGATAGGGTTCATGGTACGGCGATGAGTTTGTAGGCGGCTGATCACAATCGCCAAGGTGAAAAAAATTAAAGGAAGTAGGGCTTGCCAAATGGCATAGATAGCGGTGACTCTGCGGTCAAAGCCACTCGAGAGCGCAACGGCTTCGGTAGTAATAGTAGCGATCCTTCCTGCGCCGAGCATCAAAGTCGGCAAATATTGCGCTAAGCTCACACTCATTCCAACCGCTGCCGCGTAAACGATGGCTGGCAAGAGTTGCGGCGTTTTAATTTGCCAAAATACTTGCCACGGCGTTTTTCCTAAACTTAACGCTGCTTTAGTCAGGTTTTGATTGTAGCTTTGCCACGGGCCATCCAACGCAAGGTAGACAAAAGGAAAGGCGAAGAATACATGTGACCATGTAACCCAAAGCCAATACTGATCGCTGGCTAAAAAGAGTGTGGCGATCTGCATGCCAAATAACAGTGAAAGTTGAGGAATGAGCATTGGCAAGGCGATCAAATAACTGGGTAAATGACGCTGATATTTGAGCTTATACTCATGAGCGAGTAGAGATAACACCAGCGCAATCACAGTGCTAAATAGCGCTAATTGTACGCTTTGATAAATGGTTGGTGCGATATTCAACCATTCGTTGTCCCAAAAACGGGCACTGAACTGGCTGGGCCATAAGTCTGGAAAGCGCCAACGTTGTGCAAAACTCCAAATCACCATTAAAGGCAACATCAGCAGAGATAAGGTAATGATGAATAAAAACAGTGATTTTCCTGGCAAGGAAAGCGCATAGCGGCCTGAGTATTGCCAGCGTTTGTAGTGTTGCGTCGAACACTTTTCGATGAAGAGAACGATCAATAACATGGCGCTTGCAAGTATAAACAACAGAACGGCGCCAGCGGCGGCGCGAGGAATTAAGGCTAAGTTAGGGTCACTAAACCACTGCCATACCAATACTGCAAACGTTGGTGGATTATTGGGGCCTAAAATGAGCGCCAAATCGACAACGGATACGCCGTAGGCAATCACGGCAAAGAGGGCAAACCGCAGTTTATTTAACCACTGTGGGAAGATCACTTTTAGCCATAGTTGGGGTTGAGAATAACCCAGCGAAGCCGCTGCTTGTTGCAGTTTATCAATGTTTAATTGCTGCAAGATGGGGATGCTCATCAGCAGTAAAAAAGGAACTTCTTTAAGTGCTAACGCTAAGGTTAACCCGACTGCGTAAGGGTTGCGTACTAAAAGTGAAGCGCCATCTCCCATGAATGAGGTTCCAAACAGATGATACAAAAGGCGATCCGTCATGCCGCTTGGCGAGAATAAAAAAGCAAAACCAATGGCAAAAGCGACGTGAGGCATAGCCAGTAGCGGTGACAAAGCGTTCTCTACTTTTGACCAGTGACGGCTGTGCCATAATGATTGCAATATCACAAAGCAGATCGCTGCGGCGAGATAGGTACTGATTAACGCAGAACCTATGCTAAGTAGTAGAGATTGCCCGACTCCCGACCATTGTAAGATGGCGATGTAGCCATCTAGAGAAAAGTGGTGCAAGCCAACGGGAGGAATATAGCCCAATGAGGAGAGTATGACCCCAAGTAGGCCGGGAACAACTGGGGCAATACAGATGACAATAATCAGCAAATAGCTTGCTCTAAACATCGGGCTTTATCTCAGTCTCTTTAGTGGCCGTAGCGTTGTTGCCATTCGGCTTCAAGCGCCGTTTGCCAACTTGGATGTGGCTCGGCGATTGATTTAAACAGCTGAGTTTTCTTAGCGCTGCCACTTAAGAACTCATTTTGTAATACCGATGGATCTCCCCAAATGGAAAGATCTCCTTTACGAGATTGTGCTTCCGGACTGAGTAAGAAATTGATCGCAACCAATGCGCCTTCTTTGGCGCTCGCATTCCAAGGAATGGCGAGAAAATGAATGTTAGAAAGAGCCCCTGTTTCAAACGCGTAGGAGCGGGTAGAGGCCGCTAGCGTTCCATTTGCTTGAGCGGAAAAAACAGCATTGGGGTTAAAGTTGATGGAAAGATCAAGCTGACCATCATCAAGCAATTGCAGCATTTGAGCGGAACCGCTGGGAAACTGCTTGCCTTGACGCCAGGCCACAGGATGAAATTCATCAAGATAGCGCCAAAGAGGTGCTGTCACTATGGCAAAATTTTGTTCATCCACAGGCTTAGACAGGGCAACATCGTTCTCTGTTAGTTCAATCAATAAGGCTTTAAGGAAACTGGTGCCATGAAACTCAGGAGGACGAGGGTAACTAACACGATTCGGAAACGCCTTTGCGTAGCTCAACATTTCTGAAAATGAACGGGGTGGGTTATTGAGCTTTTCCTGATCGTAAATAAACACCAGTTGTCCTACACCCCAAGGCGCTTCAAGGCCAAGAGTCGGCTCTGAAAAATCTTGATCGATCGGCAGTGAGGAATCAACATATTGCCAGTTAGGTAAACGCTCCGTAAATGGACCATACAGTAAACCATTACTTTTCATGGAGTTAAAGTTTTCACCATTAATCCATACTAGATCGACACTGCCATTATTATTTTTAGCGGCCGCCTTTTCTGCAATAAGCCGTGTTGTTGTCTCGGCAATATCGGTCACTTTCACCTGTTTTAACTCGATACCGTAGCGATCTTGAAGCTCGTTGCCTGCCCAGCGAATGTACTCATTAATCTCTTGGCTTCCTCCCCACGCGTGAAAGTAAACGGTTTGTCCTTTAGCTGCATCTGTGGTTTGTTGCCAAGTTTGCGCTGACGCGGAAAGTGCGAAGGCACACGTGCAGAGTAAGGTGATGAGCTTTTTCATAATTATCCTTAAAGATCGCTTTATTCAGTGACTTAGTGAATAGACCGGAGATATTTCCATATTCATTCATTATGAACGAAAAAAAACAAAAGATCTGAATTGGTGAGAAAAAGCAGAAGTCGCAGATAGGTGAATGATGTGTGAGGTGGTCTACGGAAATGGCAGCCTGATGGAGAAGACTGCCATGAGAAGAATGACTGAAATTAATTTACCCAATCACGTAAAGTAAAGGTGAGCGTGTGAACCTCATTTTTAAGCGTTAGGCTATCTTTAGTCAGATTGATCTCGCTCCAATCTGACAATGTTTGAGAAAACGCCTGCTCGGTATCCATGACATCACCGATACACATCATCATGGTCATGCCCATTTTTTCGATGCGGAATTGGTTGTCTTTTAGCTCGGCTTGCCCAAAAAAGTTATTGCAACCTGCGTTACCGCTAGCCATCATCTTTTCGCCGATTTCTAATCGCGGTGCTTTTTGTTTGTCATTATTGACCACGTCCTTGCCATCAATTTGCACCAGTTGCCAATTGTGATGCTGCAAATCTTGAGCGGTAATGCTTTCTACATCACCATTACTTGCACAGGCACTCACCAATACAGGTAGAGAAATTGCGGCTAGCCATTTTTTTGAACTAAACTTCATCGTATTAGACCCCAGAATTTGGAAAACGCGCACAGTATATAAAATTGAGTACTGTTTTTGTCAGTATAAGGTGATTGTTTTATATGCGTCACAGTTTACAATCAGGAAGTGACACACGTTACTCTTATGTGGCGGACATTAAATTGGAAAAATAATTGAGTAACCATGGAGCAACTCGAATTTTTTAAAGTGCTGAGCCCTTGTATCGGTGTATGTTCAGTTGATGACAAAGGTTATTGCCAAGGCTGTATGCGTAAAAGGGAAGAGCGTTTTAACTGGCTCTCAATGACTGCTGCGCAGCAACTGCATGTCATAAAATTATGCCAACAGCGCTATAAGCGGAAAAAACAGAAACAACAAGCGCAAAACCAAGCAGATTCCGAGCCAGAAACGAACCCGCAGCGCGATCTGTTTTAATCAATTACTTCATTCCCCAAAAATCACTGACCCAACCACCAGCATGTTCATCAAAATGATTACCGTGAAAACGTTTATTCACTGCGGGTTGTTCCATGTTGGGTTTTTCTGTCAGAAGCTGTTGAATATAGTTCGCCATTGGATCCGTACGTCGGTGCCGCGTTACAACATCTTTTATCAGTTGTAATCGATAAGTGGAACTTGCGCGTTTCATTTCTATAACCTCCATTGTTGTGGTAACCAATAGAAAAAATAGAAGCGATCCAGTACAGCGTCAATCAAAGATCTGCTTAAAATTCGCTCAATTTTATGGTTAAAAATTAACCACCTGATTTGGCTCGATTAAAGCTCTTTAAGCCATAGAATCTATTTAAAGAGAGATCGCTCCCGAAATTTTGTGATTGCTTTTTAGTGTTGCAACCAAATGAGCGACCCCATCACATAAACATATTTATAAAATCAATAATATCCACTCTGTTTTAATGAAAGCCTGTTTATACGTATGAGTATGTTATGAAACTAAAAATTGTTACTAGCGCAATACTTGCTTCTATTGCCGCTTCTTCTTTCGCTGCTGATGGCGATATTCATCAAGTTACCATTCTTGGTACTTCCGATATTCACGGGCATTTTATGCCATGGGATTATGCTGCTGACAAACTGAATATGCAGGGGAGCCTAAGTCAAATCGCCACCAAGGTTAAACAGATACGAGAGCAAGATAAAAACGTTATTTTAGTGGATGCGGGAGATACGATTCAGGGAAACTTTGTTGAAACGTTTAAGCATGAAGCCGTAGACCCTATGATGCTCGGTTTTAATGAGATGAACTACGATGTTTGGGTACTGGGTAACCATGAGTTTGATTTTGGTTTATCGGTATTAAATCGCTCCCTGACTCAATTTAAAGGCCGAGCGTTAGCCGGGAATATTCAGAGGCCCGATGGCAATCCATTCTTACCCGCCGCAACAATTATTGAAAAAAATGGCGTCAAGATCGGTATTATTGGAATGGATACCCCGATGACACAAGTGTTTGCTGAAGGCACTAATCGCCTTGAAGGCATGAGCTTCACTAACCCAACACTTGAAGTAAAAAAAGTGATTGGGCAGATAAAAAATGGTGTCGATGCGATCGTTTTGGTTGCGCACATGGGGCTGGATAACGAAAACGACATCAAAGATACGGGCGTATCTGATATTGCCAATGCTAACCCAGAAATCGATGCCATTGTTGCTGGCCACATGCACACTAAAATTGATAAAGCGACGGTAAACGGTGTCATCATTACCGAGCCTGATAAATATGGACGCGTTTTATCTCGAATCGATTTCCAATTTGAAGAAAAGTATGGCAAATATACGCTCGTTCATAAAGACAGCTTCACTTACCCTATGAAAGGTGTTGATTCTGATTCGAAAATGGAAACGCTGTACGCACCTTATCATCAACGCTTACGAGAAAACGCCAATCGCGAAATTGCGATACTTGACGGAGTCGACTTGGTTCCTGATGATGAAATACGCGGTATCCCTCAAGTGCATATTCAAGATACCGGCATCAGTGCGCTGTTTCAGGAAGCCAGTTTTTTCTACGCGCCAAAAGCAAACGTGATCGCACTGCAAATTGATAATGACCAAGCTCAACTTGATACTGGCCCAATCAAAGCAAAAGATATCGCGTTTAACTATCAATATGCTGGTGGTGAAATTACGGTTTACCAAATGACGGGTAAAGAGCTGCGCACCTACATGGAATGGGCCGCTGGGTATTTCAATTCCGTCTTGCCAGGCGATGTGACTTATAGCTTTGATCCAAAGCGGCGCGCATCGAAATACTCAACCAATGATTTTTTTGCGGGTGTCACTTACACCATTGATCTTACTCAACCTGCGGGTAAGCGAATTAAAGATCTGCGTTTTGCTGGTGGACAACCGATTGATGATACTAGTGATATTCGGTTGGGTATGAATAGTTACCGAATGGGGCATTTGACGCAGAAAGGGGGTAGCCTTGAAGGGCGGTCATTCCCGATTATTTTTGACTCGGAAGCGGAATATGGCGAAGAGGAAGGAACTATTAGAAACCTAACGATCCGCTATCTCACCCAAGAGAAGCAAGGCCGCTACGAAGGGAAACCAATGCAACGTTGGAAGCTAGAAGGTTTGCAAGGGTATGAATCGGAACGTGCCATCGTGAAAGCTCTAATTAATAGTGGCCAAATTGATGTACCAAGTAGTGATGATGGGCGTTATAGCAATATCGCCTCGATCAATGTTAAAGCACTACTTTTTACCAATAAGGCCGCGGCTGAAGAGGCGATCAATGCGCGTATTTTGCAAAGTAGCCAAGCTTCTGATGCTGAAAAACAGCGTATCAATCGAGAGATTGTATTGCTCAAGGCATTGAATGCTAATGTTTTAGATTAGCTAAAGTTTTAAATTAACGGTTAAGGCTCTGGCCAAAAGTCAGAGCCTACTACTTTAACGACTAACTCATCAATAACCAGAATCCAACACCTATCATCAATGAGCCTGAAATACGGTTCATTAGACGCACATTTTTTGAATGCCCTAGAGCTCGTTTTAACCCCTTGCCACCTGTTGCGTAAAGTGTCATACAGACAAATTCTGAGACCATAATAATGGACACCAGCAGTAATAGTTGAGGTGCAAGTGGTGCTTCACTATTAATAAAAGGCGGAAGTAGGGAGATCATAAACGCCCAGCCTTTAGGGTTAGCAATCGCGGTCACAAAACCTTGCATGACAAGATCCCAGTCTTTGTTATGGGGAGTGACTTGTGAGTCGCTACTGAGGGCAAGCTTGCCTTTTGAGCGCCACATCTGAATGCCTATATAGCCAAGATAGATGGCACCGATGGTTTTGAATCCGGTAAAGAGCCAAGGGTAATTGAGCATAATCGAAGCCATCCCCAAAACGGCTGCGATGGAAACGAACGCCACACCGACGATCTCTCCCATCATCATCCATAAAGTTCGGCGATAACCAATACTCATCCCAAGACTCAGTGCCAATGTCATGCACATACCTGGAGTAATCGAAACAAAAAAGAATGTTGGTATAAATGCCAGAAGTAAAGTACTGCTCATTAATCAATCCGTGTTGAGAGACAAGAGCTCTAGCATACACATTAATTACAATCTTCACTATTTCACTTTGTTGTGCAATTGACGACAGTGCTACTTACGGATTGAAACTAATAAAGATGACCGTTTGGGATGATGAAGCATAGATAGGATGCACAGAGATGAAAAAGCCGCATTGCTGCAGCTCTTTCGTTGTTATGACTTACTTCTTACGATTTTTTAGTCGATTCATCATGTTCAAACGACGTTCTGCTGAGGCTTGATCCGGTTTTTCGTCATTTGGGTTGTTACGACGGCCTTGGCGATCTTTGTACGCCGCTTTTGTGTGAAGTTTTTCAATGTAGGCATCACGCTGTTTAGGCTCATAACCAGGCTGTTCAACACGGCGGATGCGTTGCTGGATAAGGTTTTCAACCTGAACAACAGTCAACTCTTCTTCGCGGCTGACAAATGAGACAGCATGTCCCTGTTTGCCAGCACGACCAGTACGACCTATGCGGTGTACATAATCTTCGGCGAGAAATGGCATGTCATAGTTAACCACGTGCGGCAGGTCGACGATATCTAAACCACGTGCAGCCACATCGGTCGCAACCATGACACGCACTTTGCCTTCTTTAAATTCTTCAAGAGCGCGTCGACGTGAACTTTGTGCTTTATCGCCATGACATAGCACGGCCTTGATGCCATCCAGTTTTAGCTCTTTAACCACTTCATTAGCCGTCTCTTTATAGTTCACAAACACTAAGACTTGTTGCCAATTTTTGCGGCCAATCAGTTCAGACAGCAGTTCCGTTTTACGCTCTTGATCGACAGGGTAAACCACATGCGCCACTGTTGCGGCCGTGGTATTGGCACGATCAGCATTAATGCGCTTGGGTTTGCGTAAAATATCGCCCGCCAGTTGGTTAAGCTGAGTGGATGTAGTGGCCGAGAACATCATGATTTGCGGTGAGGTTTCTACTTCCAGCATGATTTTACGCACGGGATTGATGAATCCCATATCTAAAATTCGATCTGCTTCGTCGAAAACCAAAAACTCAAGGTTAGCGAGTGAAACATTACCTTCACTTAAATGCTCTTCTAATCGGCCAGGGGTCGCGACCAAAATGTCCACACCCATTTCAAGCTGACGAACTTGAGAAGACATTTTATTTCCACCGTAAACAGCAGCGACACTGAGTTTGGTGTACTTGACGTAGTCTTTAATGTTCTGGGCAATTTGTGCCACTAATTCACGCGTGGGTGCCAAAATTAAGCCTCGCGCTGTTTTAGGCGAAGGTTGCTTGCCGCTATCTAACAGATGTTGAATAACGGGCAGTGCGAATGCTGCGGTTTTGCCTGTGCCAGTTTGCGCCGTTGCAAAAATATCATGCCCTTTACGAGCCTCGGGAATGGCTTGTCGCTGAATGGGGGTAAGTTTTTCATAGCCGCATTCAGTAAGCGCTTTAACAAGTTCAGGTGCAAAACCTTGAGATGAAAATGACATTTAACGGGTTCCTTAAGCAGACAGCCTACAGTTCTTAATTTTAGCCGTGCACTATATAGGATTTAGAGTGATTTATCTCACGTTTATCGTGATCAGTGATAAATTTCCCACATTATTTACCAATTGTATTTGAGTTCACAAATGAGATGAATTGGTGATTCATAGCGGTTGCCTATCTTTCTATTATGTTTTTACTTCAGAAGCCGATAATAAATGGTAGACTCTCAACACTTGCGTAGCATCATGATGACGCAGAAGTAATTAACCTTGATAAAGGATGCATAGACGCCATGGACAATGCAGATTTTGTACAGAAACGGCAATATTACCGCTTAAAGTATCCAAAGCGGGCAAGACCTACCGTAAAAATTGATGATCAGCTATTCCATGTCTGTGAAATATCAGAGCAAGGCATTCGTATCTCAATGCCGAGAGTGACTACCTTATATTGTGGTCTATCGATGTCTGGTACGGTGCAGCTACGCAGCAACAATACAGTCAAAATTGCAGGTCAAGTACTGCGCTTTCAACAAGATGAAGTCGTGGTTCAACTATCCAATGGTCCTGCTTTTAAGCACATGGTTGAAGAACAGCGTTATATTCGCCAAAGATACCCGTCTTACTTCTCGTCTTTACGTTCTGCTTAAATCAAAAACTGTCTGCGTTGAAACGAGCGGTGCGTGCTTCTGCGATTGTGCAGTGCGTAATGTGCATAAGTTCGGCGAGAGTGATTGATGGGTTTTGTTTAACAAGCCTTACCAACTTGGCTGATTTGGGTTCAAGCTGTTCCTGATATTCTGCCAGTTTGTCTTTGAGTCTCGTTATTAGAAATTGCATGGCCAGTGAATCAAGCTCTCTGAGCCGATTTGCCAATAATTCAAGTTGCGTTATCTCACCACTGATTTGCCAATTTCTGGAACGTCGTATTCGTTTCAGGTCGCACTGATATTCTCTCGCCAGCATTTTTGCTTTTTTCGCATTTTCTCCACCAAGCCGATGAATCAATGAGGGGAGGGAAATCGTGATGATCATAATAGCCATGTTCTTGTTTGAATGACTTTCCGTTATAACACGGTCTTATAAAACGGTGAAACCCCGATAGTTGGTAGCTATCGGGGTTTCGAATTTTTAGATTTCTCGGATGGTAAGGCCGATCATCTTTATGCAAAAGGTTGGATTTTATCCAACTAATTCCTTGGTAGGAAATTAGATGCGGATGAAGTCCATGTGCTCAACTTTTGGCTTGAACACGTGACGTTGAACGTCTTGTGGCTTAACTTTTACTTCTGCGCCATCAATTACTAGAGTAATTGCTTCGTAGAATTCTGGTTTGTCCATTTGGTTGATCACGTCAGAATGATCCAGTGCGATAGCAACTGGCGCTGCTTCACCACCGTAAACAACTGCTGGGAATTGGCCCGCGTGACGTAGGCGGCGGCTCGCACCTTTACCTAGTTCAGTACGTACTACTGCTTCGAATTTCATAGTTTTTACACTCAAATTAGTAAAAATAAACTTCACATCTGCAATGCGACCTTGCTGATGTGGTATAGCTTTGATAGTGAATCAATGATTACTAACAAAACGAGCGCGGATACTAGCACTCTATCTAAGATGGGGCAATAGAAAATCCCTTGCAGCATCGATTTATTGCAGTGTTACGAAGGACCGTGACAGTCTTTATTGTTTAATGTCGAGTTCGATTTCGTCCATTAAACCGAACGAAAAGTTAGCACCGCTTTTAACCCCCCCATGGTGCTAGTCGATAGGGTTAGCGTACCGCGATAACTGTGCGCCATTTCACTGACAATATTCAACCCAAGCCCAGATCCAGAGGTTGTTTCGTCTAAGCGCACGCCACGCTGTATCGCTTTGGCCAGATCTTGCTCAGCAATACCTGGGCCATCGTCTTCGATGTGGATTTCTACCCAGCCTTCTTCTCGATTTTTTGCGTGAACTCGAACTAAAGAAGCTGCCCATTTGTAGCTATTTTCCAGTAGGTTGCCGAGCATCTCGTCGAGATCGGTTGGGTCAACGGCAACCTCTAGATCAGAATCCAACTCATTAACTAACGTGATTTCACGCTGTGCGTAAATTTTGTCAAATGCCATAGAAATAGCATCTACCCGTTCGCTTGGATTGGCTTTTACCGCAAGAATATTCATTGAGCCAGCCATGCGCGCGCGCCCTAGATGGTAGTCAATCTGCTTTTGTAACTGTTCAATCGGTGTTCTGAGTTTCTGCTGTTGTGCGAAATCAAGATGATCGATCTCATTGCGCAGTACAGAAATCGGCGTTTTTAAAGCGTGAGAGAGATTGCCTGCATGATTACGTGCACGTTCAAGCAATTCTTGATAGTGGAATAACAGTGCATTCAAATCATTGACTAACGGAAAGACTTCTTTTGGGTACTCGTCACTGAGACTGGCTTGTTGACCTTTGCGCAATGCGGCCAGCTCTTTTTGCATTTTCCCTAACGGCCGTAATGACCAACTGACTTGCAAGCCAATCAGCACCAATACACCACTGAAGAGCAGACCTAGTATCATCCACAATTGGCTAATTACGCTGTTTAAAGTGTCTTGTAATGGCGCTTCATCAAGACCGATGGTAATGGTGATAGGAGAAGGGAAGTCTGGTAAGTAGATGATTTGTTCAATGACGATCAGTTTTTCATCTCTTGCGCCTTTGACGATGCTTTTCAAGCCATGTTTTTCGCTGGTAAGGCGCTTATCCCACAATGAGCGAGAACGAAGCGATTGATCATGGCTTGAGGCCGTCCAATAAAGGCCGCTGTAGGGTTGGCTAAAACGAGGGTCGGAAAGGCGCGACGACAGCACTAGATTCCCTTGCGGTGTCGCTTCCAAGTTCGCCGTGATTTCATCCATCGCTAAGCGTAGCTGACTTTGCACATCATTGACTAGGTAGTCTTTGATCAGTGTGGGAATGCCAATTCCCGCCGCTAAAATCATGGTACCTAACCAAAACGTTGCCGCGAGCAGTAAACGACTTTTTAAACTGAGGCGCTTTAAGGCCGAGGTTTTATTTTGCATTAAGCTGGTATCCCAGTCCTCTCACGGTTTTGATAATGTTGTTATTGATTTTTTTACGGATGCGGCCAATAAACACTTCGATGGTGTTGGAGTCTCTATCGAAATCTTGTTTGTAGATGTGTTCCACCAGTTCAGTCCGTGAAATGACTTTGTCGGCATTGTGCATGAAGTAGGCAACCACTTTGTATTCCAGTGCCGTCAAGCTCACCGCTTGACCTTGCCACATCACTTTAGAGGTTCGAGTATCAAGGCTTAAGTCACCGATTTGCATCACAGGGGAAGCGTTACCTGATGCTCGGCGCAGTTGTGCGCGGATACGAGCGGTTAATTCCACCATCTCAAATGGTTTGGTGAGGTAATCATCCGCTCCTGCATTTAAGCCCTCGACTCGTTGAGTCAAACCGTCTCTTGCACTGAGGATTACAATGGGCGTATTGATGTTTTCATCTCGAATGCCTTTCAATACGGTGAGCCCATCGAGCTTGGGTAAACCGAGGTCAAGCACAATCACATCCCACTCTTCTGATGTAGCGCGATAGAGTGCATCAATGCCATCTTGTGATAATTCAGGCACCCAGCCGGTCTGTTCAAGCGCTTCTACAATTTGTTCCCCAAGACGAGGATCGTCTTCGACTACCAATATTTTCATGGTTATTCTCTATTTTTTGATGATGTCGCGTAGGTTCCTGCCACGAATAGCCATTAGTTCTAATGTGCTTGCATTATATTCTACGCGGATAACTCGGTTGTCATGCATCAGTTTTAATTCGTAGACCCATTCACCATCATCTTCATCTAACTCTACCTTGATAACTCGGCCATTGAGTTCTTTATCTATCGTGGCATAAAGCTCAGACAATGGATGAATTAAACCTTTTTGAACTGCCGCGTAGACCTCGTCTTGATCCTCATCAATCTCTACCTTGGTTCCTGGCTTATAAGTGTCTTGAACCCAATCGTGTACATCACTGCTCGCAGCTAAAGTGGGTAAGGATAATGATGAGAGCAGCAGTAAGCGTGCGAAAGCTTTACCCTTTTTGAACAACATGTTGCGCCCCCTGTAAATAAGATGAACAGAGTATAAATGACCTTACATGAATAGAAAGTGAATCATCGGTTTTGTAGCTCATCTTCAAAGATCTTATCGCGCATTTTCCAAAATCGTCCCACTTTTCGCGCAATGACAAATTGTGGTGGACGAAAACGGTGTTGATGAGCCACTACTTTGCTTGGTGAAGATTGATCAAAAGGGCGATGCTTATCGGCTAGGTGTGGTCGCACAAATTGGTCGTGGAACACCTGTTTCTGTTTCTTGGTGGTTAGTGGCCAAAATTCGTGGACTTGTGCATCGTTCTCACCACGATAGGTAACGCGCAGTTGCGCTTTTCCACTTGCATCTTTATGTACATTCAAATCCATTTCGATACATTCAAAAACCAATGCATCTTTGAGGTTGAGTGCCTCTTTGAGCTTTTTATCAGGGTCAACCAGTGTTGCGTCACATTCATGGCAGATACGTGCGGCGATATCGTTGTCAGCCCCACACTCACCGCAATATTTTGCTCTAAAACGGTAACCACAGTGTTCTCGTTCGCCACTTTCTTCGTCTGTAAAATAGCCTTGGCAACGTCGACCATAGTGTTCAAGCAAAAAACCAGCGGCATCGAGTTTACCCCAAAAGTTGTTATTAAAACCGCAGGCCGGACAGGGAATGGTAATAATTTCACTGTTGGGATCGGGCTTTGGCTCTCCGACTTCTGGTTGATAAAGATCATAGTTATTGCCCGCATAATCCAATACCAAACATTCGGTTTTTCCTGCGGATAAGCGTAGCCCACGTCCGACAATTTGCTGATATAAACTGATGGACTCGGTGGGGCGTAAAATCGCAATCAGGTCAACATGCGGAGCATCAAAACCTGTGGTTAATACCGACACGTTAACTAAGAATTTGATTTGGCGCTGTTTAAACTGCTTGATGATGGTGTCGCGTTCAGGGGTCGGCGTGTCACCAATGACGATGGCAGTTTCGTTATTGGGCAGTAATTGCACAATTTCTTGGGCGTGGCGAACGGTGGCCGCAAAGATCATTACTCCCTGTTTTTGCTGTGCTAGTTGGATGATTTGTTGAACAATCTGTGGTGTGGCACGTTTCGATTGCTCAATCACCATGTCGAGTTCGGCTTCTTTGTAGCGCCCGGTATTGGCGGGTTTTAACTGCGAAAAATCGTAACTGAGCACGGGGGCATCAACCATTCGCGCTGGCGTTAAAAAAGCTTCATCAAGCAGATAACGGATCGGTAGCTCAAAAATACAGTCACGGAAGAAGCGAGGCTCCTCACTGCGCACTTGGCCACGAGTATGGTATTGATAAATCCAGCCCATGCCTAAACGATAAGGCGTAGCGGTTAACCCCAACACTTTAATCCCTGGGTTGAGCTCGCTTAAATGGGTGATCACCTTTTGATAGCTACTACTTTTCTCATCCGGTACGCGGTGGCATTCATCAATCACCAGTAATGAAAATTGATTTTTAAAGGCATCTAAATTGCGCACCACGGATTGTACCGAAGCAAAGACGACCTGTTGATCTGTCTCTTTTCGTCCTAAACCTGCCGCAAATACCGCGCCTTGCAAACCGTAGCCCTCATATTTGGCATGGTTTTGCTCTACCAGTTCTTTCACGTGCGCTAGTACTAAGACTCGTCCTTTGGCAAGCCTTGCCAGCTCAGCAATAACCAAACTTTTTCCTGCCCCCGTCGGTAGTACAATTACGGCGGGCGTAGTGTGATGACGAAAATAGTGGATCACGGCTTTGACCGAGTCCGATTGATAAGGACGAAGTGTGTACATAACTCGCGTTGTCTCTTGTTGAACTCTGGATAAAAACAGTGAAATAGATCAACTATTTCATTTTAGCTGCGTATAATACCTGACTTGATTTAGATGAGGTAATCATGCGGTTAGATAAATTTTTGTGTGATGCGTTAGGTGCGACACGTAAAGAAGCCACCAAGATCATCAAAAGTGGTGATGTCACAGTAAATGGTAAGACGCAGAAAAGTGGTTCATTGCAGGTGACGCAGGAGTGTGAGGTGGAGTGGCAAGGTCGTGAGTTAATCTTGCATGGCCCGCGCTATATCATGTTACACAAACCCGCTGGCTACGTTTGCTCACATGAAGACGGCTTCAATCATACGGCATTTATTTTGCTCGATGAAGTGAATGTTCAAGACTTGCATTTTGCAGGACGTTTGGATGTCGATACCACAGGTTTGGTTCTGATCACCGATGACGGTCAATGGTCTCATCGCATTACCTCGCCAAAACACAAATGCGACAAAACCTACCGTGTCTGGCTTGCAGACCCTATTGAAGCGAATTATGTCGAACAATTCTTAACGGGTATTGAACTGCGTAATGAGCGTGAGCCAACCTTGCCTGCGCAATTGGAAGTCGTCGGTGAGAATGAATGTTTACTGACCATTCATGAAGGCAAATACCATCAAGTTAAACGCATGTTTGCTGCTTTAGGCAATAAAGTGGTTGGCCTTCACCGTGAGCGCATTGGTCATATTGTGCTAGATGAGGCACTAGAGCCCGGTGAATACCGTTATTTGACTGACCAAGAAGTGGCTTCTATTGGGGCTTGAAAGGCCTAGCTTTATTGCAACTTCATTCCTTATTTATCTGGAGAACTATGACTTCATCTCAACCTGTTACAGCGAATAATACGCCGCACATTAGTTTTTTACTCTTCTTAGTATTAGGTGCGATTGGCGCATTAACGCCGCTGGCGATTGATATGTATCTGCCAGCCATGCCAGCGATTGCTAAAGATCTCGGTGTGAGTGCTGGAGCGGTACAAATGACGCTGACTGCTTATACCGCTGGTTTTGCGATAGGCCAACTATTGCATGGTCCTCTAGCCGACAGTTATGGCCGTCGCCCAGTGCTGCTGATCGGCGTATTACTGTTTGGTATTGCTGCCACTGTGAGTGCGACTACGCAAGGTATTGAAGCGTTAACGTATGTTCGCGCTGCGCAAGGTTTTGCTGGAGCAGCGGCGGCTGTGGTTATTCAAGCGGTGGTGCGTGATATGTTTGATCGCGAAGATTTTGCTCGCGCCATGTCTTTTGTCACCTTAGTGATGACCGTTGCCCCGTTAGCTGCGCCGATGATTGGCGGACACTTGGCCATTTGGTTTGGTTGGCGTTCGATATTTTGGGTGTTGGCTATTTTTGCCGCGGTGGTGATTGCTCTCGTGGTTTGGAAAATTCCAGAAACACTCAGTGCAGAAAATCGTCAACCGCTGCGCTTTCGAAATACCATTCGCAACTATGTGCAGTTAAGCCGTAACCCAGTCGCGATGGGGCTTGTTTTTTCTGGTGCTTTCTCGTTCGCTGGTATGTTTGCCTTTTTGACCGCAGGCTCTTTTGTCTATATTGATATTTATGGAGTCGATCCTGATCAATTTGGTTACCTGTTTGGCCTCAATATCGTCGCGATGATTATCATGACCAGTTTAAATGGTCGAATGGTGAAACGAGTCGGTTCCCACGCCATGCTACGCTTTGGTTTGTTGATTCAGTTGTGCGCAGGTATCGGGCTATTTATCGCGTGGTTACTCAACCTTGGTTTATGGGGTATTGTGCCTTTTGTGGTGCTTTTTATTGGTACATTGTCAACGATAGGCAGTAATTCAATGGGATTATTGTTAAGTGGTTATCCGAAAATGGCGGGTACCGCTTCTTCACTGGCTGGAACGTTGCGTTTTGGTACAGGCTCAGTGGTTGCAGCGATTGTCGCGATGATGCCTAGTGATGTTGAGTGGCCGATGATTGTGGTCATGACGGCGTGCTCGGTACTTTCATCTCTTTTTTATTGGACATTAGGAAGAAAGGCGTAATGTCAGAGTATTACCTCGAAATTCAACGTGTAGTGAATACAGCGCTGCAAGAGTTAACAGCAGAACACCAAGCGAATAAGCTGGTGAATGCGCCTTTAGCTAATAATCACTTTTTGGTGCATTGGGTGAGTAAGGCATTGAAAGCACAACGATTCCATCGCTGTGTGGTGGATGATTTAAATCGTTGGCAGAAAGCTGGACGTTCGAAAGGCAACCAATCTGAATTACTGTTTATCTTCAAACGCATCTCAGCATTTTACGGTCAGTTTTTTGCGCAAGACGCGGATAACATCATTACCGATAAGAAAATTGACGCGTTTTTGGAATTCATGGAAGCGGCTCACTGGGAAGTGACAACATGTGATCCATTGGTGAATGAAGGCAAATTACAGCTTTTTACCGATGGGCAAAACTCATTAGCTTTGTGCGCAAATCAGTGTGAATCATGCTTTGATGGTGAACTGCTCGTGAAGCCGATGAACTGGTTTGTACGGGGCCATCATGCTGATTTCGTCGAAAAGGCCAGCAGTGCTGGCTTTATGGTGCATAAACGTACCGATTATAAGTCGAATGTGAAATATCATGGTGAGTATTTGATATACCCAAGCAACCATGGCGTGCAATTGGCTGAAATTCCATTAGGCTTTCCTATTGATTAGTATGGAATTGAAACCCAATAAGTTGCAGAGCTAGCGATTTCACTAGCTCTTTTTTTGTGCCTTTTTGACGATGGCTTTGACCATGCCATTAAAAATAAAAAGGTGGGCAGGCATCATCGCGAACCAGTAAAGTAACCCTAAGAATCCTTTGGGGTGCCACCATGCGGTCACATTGAGTTCTCGCGTTTCGCCTAGATCTTTAATGGTAAATTCCAATCGCCCTAACCCTGGGCCTTTCATCCCAAAAAGAAGAGACAAAAACTGTTGAGGTTGGCAGCGGATCACTTTCCACGAATCAATAAAATCGCCAACTTGCAGTTCCGGGCCACAAGGGGAGCGGCGCACAGGTTTGCCACCACCGAATAAAAGATCGAGCCATTCGCGTGTACGCCATAGTGCATTGGCAAAAAAATAGCCTTCTTGGCGGCTGCCTATGGTTCGGATAACATCCCATAAAGCCTCAGCAGAAGCGCTGGTCTGAATCGTTGCTCCTGCCTGTTTAGGATAGTAGCCAAAACCGGGTTGCCAACGCTGTAGGGCACTTGGATCAAATCCCCACACCTGCGAGCGTGTAAATTCACCTTCACGCTCGATTATTTTGGTGACAACGTCACGATATGAGATCAGTCTTTGAGGATAGCGTGCTTCAATGGCTTGTGAGTCGGCAATGTAATCATGATCTAAACCGGCAAGTAGTGCTCTGCCAATATTAGAAGGGACGGAGGTGACAAGACCTAGCCAGTAAGAAGCCATTTTGGGGGTTAATAGTGGGGTAGACCATAACCGAAAAGGTTTCTGCGTTGCCTGACAAATAATGGCAAATTGTTCGCGGTAGGAGAGGGCGTCAGGCCCACCGACTTCAAACAATTGGTGTGCAACGGGCTGCTCATTAGCTAATTCAAGTAGATAATGATTGAGGTTTTCCAGCGCTATCGGATTTGCTTTGGAATCAACCCATTTGGGAGTGATGAGCATCGGTAAGTTGTAAACAAAATCACGCATGATTTCAAATGCGGCTGATCCCGGTCCAAGAATGACACCGGCTCTTAATTCGGTCACTGGTACAGGACTTTTCCTAAGTAGATCGCCGGTCATTTTCCGTGCTTTGAGGTGCTCTGAGTTTCCGGTTTGTGGCTGAATCGCACTTAAGTAGATCAGGTGTTTGACCTGGCTAACCTCAAGGGCTTGTTTAACGTTTTCCGCTAACGACAATTCATAGTCGACGAAATCATGTCCTTGCGCCATACCGTGCACTAAAAAATAAACCAGTTCAAATTGTGGGATAAGCGCAAGTGTCGCCTCTTTATCGGTAAGGTCTAAATAACGCAAGGTAAGGTTGGGATGAGATATGGCACGTGAGGTTAAATAGTCAATGTGCCTAGCTGCGGCCGTTACTTGAAAACCTTGCGCTAATAGCAAAGGTAACAGTTGTGAGCCGACATAGCCTGATGCGCCGAGTACTAACACTTTTTTCATGACGGTCCCTTCAAATAAGATGGTTAGATTATGCTCACAGACGTATAATAGCGACTTCATTTTTCCTGTGCTATCAATGTGTTGAATTTGAGGTGATCGGTTGTCTGTTTTTTCGCAAATCGTGTTACATACAAGAGGCGATTTTTTCCGTCGCTTAATGGCTATCGCTCTGCCGATCACCTTGCAAAGTATTATGTTTTCTAGCCGTGGTCTAGTGGATGTTTTGATGCTAGGGCAATTAGGTGAGGCAGAAATTGCTGCGGTAGGCGTTGCCGCTAGAGCAACTTTTGTCACCACCATCATGCTAGTGGGCGTGACAACCGGAGGCGCACTTTTAACAGCTCAGTATTGGGGCGCAGGAAACAAACAGGGCGTGCGAGAAAGTACGGCACTTACGTGGTTAGTCGCTAACCTATTTGCTGTAATGACGGTGGCACTATTTTTACTGTTTCCAAGTCAAATCATGGCACTAACCACGGATTCCGAGACCGTTAATGCGCTAGGTAGCCAATATTTGATTATTACCTCACTCAGTATGTTTGCTGTAGCTTGCGTCAGTAGTATGGCGGTAGGGCTGCGAGCGATGCATAAACCGGGGCTCAGTACGTTTTTTAGCGGTATTGGTATTGTTTCAAACGTGTTTTTAAACTGGGTGCTGATTTTCGGCAAATTGGGTTTTCCCGCGATGGGAATCGAAGGTGCGGCGATTGCTACCGTGCTCAGTGGTTTTATTGAAGTCGCGTGTTTATACGGTTACCTCTATGCCAAGAAACATCTGTTAGCGTTTGGAATTGACGATATCCGAGCCATCATTGAATGGCCTACCATTTCTCGTTTTTTGAAGCTTTCGTTGCCAACTACCTTTAATTTCCTAGCATGGGCAGGCGGTTTATTTGTCTATCATGCCATTATGGGGCAGAGTGGTGTGCAAGGCTTAGCTGCGTTATCGGTGATGACGCCAGTAGAATCAATTTCATTGAGTTTACTGATTGGGATGTCGAATGCGGCTGCGGTTTTAGTCGGTAACCAACTTGGCGCTAAGCAGTACGATGCCGTTTATTATCAAGCCTTGGGCCTAACTATCATCAGCCTTCTTGTGGGCGTGGTTGTCGCTGCCGCTTTGTATGTGGTGCAGATCCCTATCCTGAACTCTTTCACCGCCTTGACGGATGAAACCCGTGCTTTATCTGAAGAGTTTATCGTGATACTGAGCCTTGGCATCATTTTACGTTCCATTCCAATGACGGTGATTGTTGGCGTGTTGCGAGCTGGCGGTGACGTAAAGTTTTGTCTTTATCAAGATTTAGTCGCGCAGTGGCTGATCGGTATTCCGTTAGCCGCATTTTGTGCGATTGTGCTTGGGGCTAAGCCTGAAGCCATCTATTTATTGTTTCTCGTTGAAGAGTTGATTAAATGGGGCGGTTCTCTTTATCGAATGAAAAGCAAGAAGTGGATGCGAAATTTGATTGAAAATTAGACACAACGCAGTTAGGTGGTGCAATTTGATGCACATAATGTGATCCGGTATCCAAAATGCTTTCTACTGCAGGAGAATTAGTGTAGATTCACAATCCAATTTTAGTCGATTGCGAGCGATTTGATGTTACAGCTGACCAACCTGTGTAAAGGCTATCTAGATGGCGATGAATTTCATCCCGTGCTACAGGGGGCAGAGTTAACATTAAACCGAGGCGACCAAATCGCATTGATGGGTGAAAGTGGTTCGGGTAAGAGTACATTACTCAACCTTATTGCCGGATTAGATATTGTCGATTCTGGCGAAATTTGGTTTCCAAGTTTTGCCATGCATGACACGTCAGAAAATAAGCGTACCGCTTATCGCCGAAATAACATTGGTCATATATTTCAGCAGTTTAATCTTCTTCCCACCCTCAATCTCGCGGATAATATTCGCTTTTGTCGTCAGTTGAAAGGAATGCCGGAAGACCAAGGTTTACTGCGTCAAATTCTTTCTTCGCTTGATTTAATGCCGTTGCTAGGCCGATACCCTGAAGAGGTTTCTGGTGGGCAGCAGCAGCGTGCTGCGATCGCGCGCTCCTTGTACATGGAGCCTAAGATTTTATTAGCAGATGAACCAACCGGTAGTCTTGATGAGCGTAATGCCGAGGCGGTGATGCGTTTATTGACGACCTTAACTCGCCAGTTGGATTGCACGTTATTATTGGTGACGCACAGTGAAAAAGTCGCGCAGCATATGGATGGTCGCGTACGTTTACAAGGAGGGTTGTTGCATGTTATGGCCCGTAGTTAAGGCGCTACTTGGTCATTATCGGCGTTATCCTTTACAAATCATCCTAGTATGGCTGGGTTTAACGCTTGGCGTTTCATTGTTGGTGGGAGTGACGGCCATCAACCAGCATGCTCGTCAAAGTTATGAACATGGCGAAAAGCTGTTTTCTAATCCATTACCTTATCGTATTCGTTCCAAGCATATTGCCAATAAAATCCCCCAAGGTTTCTATATTCAGTTGCGCCGTGATGGATTTTCTCAGTGCGCTCCTTTTGAAAACCATCGTTTGACGACAAAAAATGGCACGGATATTTCGCTGATTGGGCTTGATCCCGTCGCGATGTTGCCAACCAATAGCGGCCTTCCTTTATCGGAATTTTCGACATTATCATTGATGAATCCGCCGTATCCTATTTTGGTGAGTGTTGATCTCGCTCGTCTCCAAGGTTGGCAAACGGGTGATTTTATCGTGCTTGATGATGAATCAAAGTTAGGTCCTATTCAGATCGATCAACAAGATCTCATCAACGGCACACGCGTTATTGCGGATCTATCCTTGGTGCGAATGCTCAAGAAAAGTTCGGGCTTATCTGTTATTGCTTGTGGTGATATGCCGCCAGAGAAACTGAAAAGACTAAAAGATAATTTACCTAATGGTTTGACGCTAGTCCGTAGTTCTCGCACTGAGCTGGAATCACTCACGCGTGCTTTTCATCTCAATCTCAATGCAATGGGTATGTTGGCATTTTTGGTCGGGCTATTCATATTCTACCAAGCCATGTCTTTATCTTTAATCCAGCGCCAACCTTTAGTCGGGTTATTACGGCAAGCGGGCGTTTCTGGCTGGCAGCTTACCCAAGCATTGGTGATTGAGTTGTTTGGCATGGTCCTGCTTAGCTGGATATGCGGTAACGGATTGGGGTTATTATTGGCCAATCAACTTATCCCAGCGGTTTCAGCCAGTTTGGGTGACTTGTATGATGCTAATGTCGGTTTATCGATTAGCTGGAATTGGCAGTGGAGTAGTTACAGTTTAGCCATGGCGTTGATTGGTGCATTTGCGGCGTGCGCTTGGCCCCTCGTCCGGTTGCTAAAATCGCAGCCTATTCGTCTTTCGGCTCGTCTCTCTTTGCTTCGATTTGCTGGCACAGAATTTCGCCTGCAAGCCCTTGTTGCTTGCGCATTGACTGTCGCGGCGATTGCCGTGTATCAAGTTCCACAAACGCAACTTTCTGGTTTTGCAATTATTGCGTTGATGTTACTCAGTGTTGCGCTGTTTACGCCTTATCTTATTTGGACGCTCTTCAACAGTTTTTCCTATTCACTCGCTTGGGTAAAAGCGCGTTGGTTCTTTGCCGATGCAGCGGCCAGTATGAGCTATCGCGGTGTCGCAACTATGGCATTTATGATTGCTATGGCGGCGAATATTGGCATTGAAACCATGGTTGGTAGCTTTAGAGACACTACTGAAAAATGGTTAAACCAACGTTTAGCGGCCGATATTTATGTCTATCCTACCAACAGTTCGGCATCAAGAATGAGCAGTTGGTTGAAAGCGCAGCCTGAGGTCAATGATGTTTGGTGGCGTTGGGAAAAAGATTTCGCCACTGACAAAGGTGCATTGCAAGTGGTCAGCACGGGTATCTCCGATGGTGAGTTAGACTCGTTGACGGTTAAACTCGCTGTTCCTAACTATTGGTATGATTTACACCATTCAAAGAGTTTGATGATCAGTGAATCCATGGCGCTTAAATTAGGCATTAAGCCTGGTGATTTTATTGACCTTTCTGAGCCTTTGGGCCAAAAGTGGCAAGTCGTGGGGGTGTATTACGATTATGGTAACCCTTACCACCAAGTCTTATTGTCACACCAAAATTGGTTATTTGCGTTTGCCAGTACGGGAAATGTGGCGCTAGGAGTGGTTTTGCACGAAGGTGTGAATGACCAAGGATTAAAGAAGCGACTAGAATCGGTATTTAGGTTGGGCCCTGAGCGGATTTTTGATAACAATCACATCCACACTCAAGCGATGCGGGTGTTTGACCGAACCTTTGCCATCGCCGATACGCTCGGGCGTATTACTTTGTTGATTGCCGTGTGTGGTATTTTCTTTGCTACGTTAGCCGGAGAGGTTTCCCGCCAGCGACATGTTTCGCTACTGCGTTGTTTGGGTGTTTCTGGTAAAGAGCTGGTGGTGATTGGCAGCTTGCAGTTGTGTGTTTTTGGGGCGATAGCGCTCGTGATTGCAATGCCGTTAGGGCTTGCACTCGCTCGTCTTGTGGTGGACATCGTGATTAAACAATCCTTTGGTTGGACAATCCAACTGCAGTTGATCCCCGGGGAGTATTTGAAAACGGCAGCATGGGCGATGGTGACCTTGATGTGCGCAGGTGCAATCCCGGTTATTCGTTTGGTCAGAAGGCCACCGATTAGCTCATTTAGAGACGCGTTATAAATGATGAAACGATACCTCGTACTTTTGTGCTCTTTGTTGATTGCTGTATTGTTCAGCCTCTATTCGTGGCACCAGTATTGGCAGGCACAGCAAACGATTTCAGAATATGCCGTTTCTGAAACAGCTTCTAAGCAAATGGATACATCATCAATATCGAAAGAGCACCCGTTCGAGTTCGTGCTTCCTAATCGCTCGGTACGACTTCCTCAAGATTTCAATTTTCATCAAGGTTTTGAACATGAGTGGTGGCATTACTTTGCGAATGTCAGTGATGAACATGGGCAGCAATATGGGATCCAGTGGAGTTATTTTCGTCTCGCTAATGAAGCTCGAGATGCCAATGGATGGCTTAGTCCTCAGCTTTATCTTGCTTATGTGGTGATCTCTGCAAAGAATGAAGTCTGGCGTGAACAGCGGATTGCGCGGGGCGGAATTGGTCAAGCCGGCTTAGAATTAAAACCGTTTAAAATGTGGATTGATAATTGGAACTGGCGCGCACCGGGGACGACTCCATTTCCTGGAGTATTAGACGTAGCGACGGACACGTTTTCACTCTCATTAAAAAATAACCTTTCCGGGCCATTTGTATTACCTGGTCAGCAGGGATACCAAAAAAAGCATGATTCACTCTCTTTAGCCTCATATAGTCTCCAAGCACCGTTTTTGCAGGTCAAAGGTGTGCTCAACTTAGGTGTTAACTCTCAACCTATTCAAGTTACAGGTAATGCATGGCTGAGCAAGGAGTGGGGTAATAATCTACTGCCTAACGCTAAACAGGGATGGGATAAGTTGTTCGTTAAACTCGATAGCAAAACAACCTTATTGGTTAATCGCTATCGTTATTTTCAGCAAGAGCCCTATTTGTTTGGGGCAATTGTGAAAGATTCGGGCACCACGATCGCACTATCTGCTGATGAAATTGATTTAGTTCCTGTCGTTTCTGCCGCGTCGGAGAATGAGCGTGACATCCCCTTACAATGGGTGGTAAACATCCCTAAATATAATATTCATCTGGTGACGAAAGCGGTGAATCGCGATTTGTGGTCACCCTTTCTGCTCCCTTATTGGGAAGGCCCCATTATCACCGATGGTAGTCATAAGGTGACGGGTTTCATGCAACTAACGAGCAACTAAGTTCAAATATTTGCGGAATCTAAAGGTCAAGTTGTTCTTGGCCTTTTGTGTTTTTGTGAACCTTTTTTATTTTGTTGTAAAATTGTTATACATGAAAACTAATCAACAATGGGAAAATAGTGAAAACCAAGGAATATACGTTGTATTGTTATACTTGACTCGGAAATTCCGATTCTTAATATCTGAACAAGCGATTTTTACTTCTATCAGCTACTGTATAAACTCTGTCATATTCATTTGTTAATGGTTTATTAACATGCATAACTATAAGGACGATATCATGAGTGATGTGATTCGCGACTTTTTCAAGATGGAATCAGCAGGTGGTATTTTGCTGGTTATTGCTGCTGCAATTGCAATGATGATTGCTAACTCACCGCTAAATGATGTTTACCAATCTTTTTTACATTCCTACGTGTTTGGAATGTCAGTGTCGCATTGGATCAATGATGGCTTAATGGCCGTATTCTTTTTGTTGATTGGTTTAGAAGTCAAACGTGAATTGTTGGAAGGTGCTCTTAAATCCAAAGAAACGGCTATTTTCCCAGCCATTGCTGCCGTCGGCGGCATGCTTGCTCCAGCATTAATTTACGTGCTGTTTACGGCTGGTGATGCACAAGCGATTCAAGGTTGGGCGATCCCAGCGGCCACTGATATTGCGTTTGCGCTAGGTATTATGGCGCTATTGGGTAAACGTGTTCCGATCAGCTTAAAAGTGTTCTTGCTGGCGCTTGCGATTATTGATGACTTAGGGGTTGTGGTCATTATTGCGCTATTTTATAGCGGTGATCTTTCCACCATTGCGTTAACCGTCGGTTTCTTAATGACTGGTGTGCTTTTTATACTAAACAACAAGCATGTTACCAAAATCAGCCTTTACTTAATTGTCGGTGCGATTTTATGGTTTGCCGTACTTAAATCTGGTGTTCATGCAACCTTGGCTGGTGTAGTGATTGGTTTTGCTATTCCGCTGAAAGGTGATAAAGGTGAATATTCTCCGCTAAAGCATCTTGAGCATGCGCTACACCCGTATGTCGTTTTTGGTATTCTGCCATTGTTCGCATTTGCCAATGCCGGGATTTCACTGGAAGGGATCTCCGTATCTAGCCTCACGTCAATGTTGCCTTTGGGCGTGGCTCTTGGCCTATTTATTGGTAAGCCATTGGGTATTTTTACCTTCAGTTGGGCTGCGGTGAAACTCGGTGTCGCTAAATTGCCTGAAGGGATCAATTTCAAGCATATTTTTGCCGTGTCAGTGCTATGTGGTATTGGCTTTACAATGTCGATTTTTATCTCGTCATTGGCTTTTGGACCGACCAATGCTGAATTTGATACGTTTGCACGGCTCGGTATATTAATGGGCTCAACCACTGCCGCGATTGTAGGCTATATATTGCTTCGTTTATCTTTGCCAAAAAACGCATAAGAATATAATCAGCCCTCCGTAATACGAGGGCTGATTCATTTTATAAACTAACCATTTGATTTATCAATATTCTTAATCAATAGAAAATTTAAGTTTTTATCGATTTATTGAAAATTATTGCCAGCGTAATTATTTTTTGATATTTTTCGCACCAATCTCGGACAGTAGCTTCTGGGGGACACGCGTAATGACCATTCAGGCTGATTGTGACATTACGTAGGGTAGGTATCAGCAAGTCCTTTTGTTGATAGACGGGATACTCTTGCAGCGGGAGCTGCATGTGAATGGGAAACCCAACATTGAACTCATCATCACTTAACACACTGACGTTAATCAGCTTTGTACTTCCTCTATGCCCTGTGCTTGAAGACAGTTCTATCACCGAACCTTGATTCTCTGATTTAGTAATCTTTCATCGAAGACGATGAACCAATTTCCGTTTTTGCCTTTTGGCTAATACGGAGCTTATTGCTATGTCATATTTCCTTATATTCAAACCAAACCAAGGAAATAGGCGGAAATTTTCACATTCAAGGGGAAGGGAAATGAGCACAGCCTTTGAAGTCGATAACACTATCGCAAACATTTTTTCATCTCAGGTACCTGTTGTTGAAGGTATTTATGATCTCACACCGGACCAAATTCTACTCGATCAAATTGAGCATGAATCTGAAGTTCGTTCATACCCACGCCGTCTACCGATTGCCATCAAGCAAGCTTATGGTGCGTTAGTAGAAGATACGCGCGGACAAATTTTCCTCGACTGCTTAGCGGGTGCGGGAACGTTGGCGCTTGGGTATAACCATCCTGAGATCAATCAAGCACTGAAAGAGCAGTTAGATTCAGGTCTGCCATATCAGACATTGGATATGACAACGCACGCTAAAGACAAATTCATCAAGCAAGTAAAAGCATTTTTGCCTGAAGAGTTTGCAAAAAATTCCGCGATTCAATTTTGTGGACCTTCTGGTGCGGATGCCGTTGAAGCGGCTATCAAGCTGGTGAAGCAGACAACGGGTCGTAACACCATGTTTGCGTTTCGCGGTGCTTACCACGGTATGACCAACGGAACGATGGGCATGATGGGCAACCTGAATACTAAAGCTCGTCGCACAGGGTTAATGTCGGATGTGCATTTTATGCCATTCCCATACAACTTGCGCTGCCCGTTTGGTTTAGGGGGCGATGAAGGTGCCAAAGCGAGCATTCGCTACATCGAACGTCTGCTGAACGATGACGAAGCAGGCATCATGAAACCGGCGGCCATTATTGTTGAACCTGTTCAAGGTGAAGGAGGCGTCATTCCCGCTCCAGCATTCTGGCTGCGTGAGCTACGCCGTATCTGTGATGAACACGGTATTTTATTAGTTTTCGATGAAATTCAATGTGGCGTGGGTAAATCGGGTTACCGCTTTGCATTTGAAGAGTCTGGTATTTGTCCTGATATTCTTTGCTTATCTAAAGCCATTGGTGGTGGTCTACCAATGTCTATTCTTGTGTTCAAGAAAGAGATCGATACTTGGAAACCGGGTGAGCACACAGGCACGTTCCGTGGTAACCAATTGGCCATGGTTTCTGGTGCGAAAGCGTTAGAAATTATTTTACGTGATAACCTCGTTGAACACGCTAATGTCGCGGGTCAGTACCTACGCCAAGGGCTTGAAGCGATTCAACGCCGCGTGAATTGTATTGCTGAAGTTCGTGGCAAAGGTTTGATGCTCGGCCTCGAGATTCGTAAACCAAACGGTGAAATGAACAAATTTGGCGAGCCAATGGCCGATGGTCAATTAACACTCGCTATCCAACGCGCGGCACTTGAGCGTGGGTTGATGGTTGAAAAAGGTGGCCGTGAAGGATCCGTTATTCGTTTCTTACCACCGATTATCATCTCATTCGAGCAGATCGATTTTGCCCTGCGCACTCTTGAAGCGGCGATTCTAGCTGCAGGTGGCGGCGAGAAAGATCCAGAGCCAGAAAATCAAGCGTGGAAGAAGCATTTTATCCAAACCGGTGAAATGGGCAGCAATGAATTTGCCGATGTGATGAACCATGCCACTTCTGCGATGAAAGCTGTTTTTGAACAAGCCAAAGCGCCTTATTCAGGTTTGGATCCAAAGCAGCTTGAAGAAGCGATTTACGCAGTAGATTTGGATAACAAAAATGCGCCATTGAAGGATGTGATCTCTGAAATGGCAGATCTGGTAGCCAAAAATTCCATTATCGTTCAGCACTCAGATTGTATTGCTCACCTGCACACGCCACCCTTGATGCCATCAGTAGTGGCTGAAGCGATGATTGGTGCATTAAACCAGTCCATGGACTCATGGGATCAATCGTCTTCTGCTACCTATGTTGAACAGAAAGTGATTGATTGGATGTGTGAGAAATACGAACTCGGCGCTCAGTCGGATGGTATTTTCACCAGTGGTGGCACGCAAAGTAACCAAATGGGTTTAATGTTAGCTCGTGATTGGATTGCCGATAAATTAAGTGGTCATTCTATTCAAAAGCTCGGTTTACCTGAGTATGCCGATAAGCTGCGTATTGTGTGCTCGAAAAAATCGCATTTCACCGTGCAAAAATCGGCCTCTTGGATGGGGTTGGGCGAGAAAGCCATTTTGGCGGTTGATGCGAATCCAAACGGCACAATGGATGTCACCAAACTGGAAGCGGTTGTTGCACAAGCGAAAGCGGAAGGTCTTATTCCTTTTGCTATTGTTGGAACGGCAGGCACAACGGATCACGGTGCGATTGATGATCTGTCGACGATTGCGGATGTAGCACAGCAACATGATCTATGGATGCATGTGGATGGAGCATACGGCGGCGCATTGGTTCTAAGTAGCCATAAAGCACGTTTGCAAGGCGTTGAGCGTGCGCACTCGGTCAGCGTCGACTTCCATAAATTGTTCTTCCAAACGATCAGTTGTGGCGCGGTGTTGCTCAAAGATAAAAGTCACTTCAAGTATCTACTGCATCATGCGGATTACCTTAACCGTGAACATGATGAACTGCCAAACTTGGTGGATAAATCTATTTCTACGACCAAGCGTTTTGATGCATTGAAAGTGTTTATGACAATGCAAAACGTAGGCCCTAAGGCTTTGGGTGAAATGTACGATCATCTGCTAGAACAAACACTGCAAGTGGCAGATTTAGTGCAGCATCACGATGCTTTTGAACTCTTGGCTGAGCCTGCTCTCTCCACCGTGTTATTCCGTTCCGTGGATAAACAAGCGGTAGATTTTGACGAGTTGAACAAAGCGTTGCGTTTAGAAGCATTGACACGTGGTGTCGCGGTGTTGGGCGAGACGATTGTGGATGGCAAAACAGCGCTTAAATTCACCATTTTAAACCCATGCTTACAACTGTCAGATTTCAAAGCATTACTTAATAAGATTGAAGTACTAGCCTCTGAGCTAGCCAAGGCATAAAGGAATACAAACAACCATGTCTATTTTACAAATTGGCGCGGGAGGCGTTGGCTGGGTTGTCGCACATAAGGCGGCCCAAAACAACGACATACTCGGTGATATTGTTCTTGCTTCTCGTACTCTTGAAAAGTGCGAGAAGATCATTGAATCGATCAAAGGAAAAAATAACCTTAAAGATCCAACTAAAAAACTTGAGGCACGCACCGTCAAGGCGGATGACGTAGCCTCGTTAGTTGCATTAATTAAAGAAGTCCAGCCTGATCTTGTGATCAACGCTGGCCCTCCTTGGGTAAACGTGCCAATCATGGAAGCCTGTTATCAAGCCAAGGTTTCCTATCTAGATACATCGGTTGCTGTTGACCTTTGCTCTGAAGGTCAACAAGTGCCTGAAGCGTATGATCCTCAATGGGCATTTCGTGAAAAATTTAAGCAAGCAGGTATTACCGCTATTCTCGGTGCTGGTTTTGATCCGGGCGTGGTTAGCGTGTTTGCCGCGTATGCGGTGAAGCACCTCTTTGACGAAATCGACAGTATTGATGTGATGGACATTAATGCAGGCGATCACGGCAAGAAATTTGCGACTAACTTTGATCCAGAAACAAATATGTTAGAGATTCAAGGCGACTCTTTCTATTGGGAAGAAGGGCAGTGGCAGCGTGTTCCTTGCCATTCACGAATGCTAGAATTTGATTTTCCTCAGTGCGGCCAGCACAAGGTGTACTCCATGTCGCACGATGAAGTGCGTTCGATGAAAGAGTTTATTCCGGCCAAACGTATTGAATTTTGGATGGGTTTTGGCGATCGTTATCTCAACTATTTCAATTGTATGCGTGATATTGGTTTATTGAGTCCAAACCCATTGACGCTGCAAGATGGTACTGTGGTTCAACCACTTCAAGTGCTTAAAGCGATGCTGCCAGACCCAACCTCTTTGGCCCCTGGTTACAAAGGCCTGACTTGCATTGGTACTTGGGTGCAAGGTTGGAAGGACGGTAAACAGCGCAGTGTCTTTATCTATAATAATGCAGACCATGAAGTGGCATACCATGATGTAGAGCACCAAGCCATCGCTTATACCACGGGCGTTCCTGCCATTACTGCGGCATTGCAGTATTTCCAAGGGCATTGGGCACAAGCGGGCGTGTTTAACTTAGAACAGCTTGACCCTGATCTGTTTTTAGAAACGATGCCGAAATTAGGTTTGGATTGGCATGTTCAAGAGCTCGATATCGGGCAACCAGAGATTAAAATTCTAAAATAAGAGTTTTCGATAGTTAAGCCGATGCAGATGTGTCGGCTTTCTTCAATTTGAGAGTGATAAATAGATGCAAAAAAGCGAACTCCAAACGCCCTATTTTATGATTGATGAATCACAGTTGATCGCGAACCTAGAAATCGCGAAGCAGCTCAAAGAGATGTCGGGCGTCAAACTCGTCTTGGCTTTAAAATGCTTCTCTACTTGGGGAGTATTTGACATCATCAAACCTTACTTAGATGGCACAACCAGCAGTGGCCCATTTGAAGTAAAATTAGGTTACGAAACGTTTGGTGGTGAAACACACGCCTATAGCGTTGGCTACAGTGAAGCTGATGTTAAAGAAGTGGCCGATATTTGCGACAAAATGATTTTTAATTCGCAATCCCAGTTGGCCGCTTATCGTCATTTAGTTGAAGGTAAGGCATCATTGGGTTTACGTTTAAACCCCGGCGTAAGTTACGCTGGGCAAGATCTTGCCAATCCCGCACGTCAGTTTTCTCGTTTAGGTGTTCAAACAGACCATATTGATAACTCAGTGTTCGATACTATCAATGGCGTGATGTTCCATATGAACTGTGAGAACAAAGATGCTGATGCGTTCATTGCGTTATTAGATTCGATCTCTGAGCGTTTTGGCCAATATCTGGATAAGTTAGATTGGGTCAGCCTAGGCGGTGGTGTGTTCTTCACTTGGCCTGGTTATCCGCTAGAAAAATTAGCATTAGCGCTTAAGGCCTTTTCAGAAAAGCATCAGGTTCAGCTTTATCTTGAACCGGGTGAGGCGATCATCACGAAAACGGCTGATTTAGTGGTGACTGTCGTCGATATCGTTGAAAACGGCATGAAAACAGCGATTGTTGATTCGGCAACTGAAGCGCATCGTTTAGACACACTGATTTACAAAGAGCCTGCGGCTATCTTAGAAGCGAGTGCGAACGGTGAACATGAGTATGTCATTGGCTCGTGTTCTTGCTTAGCGGGTGATCAATTTTGTGTGGCTTCATTTGAACAGCCATTATCGATTGGTCAGCGGTTGCATATCATGGATAGCGCGGGCTATACCATGGTGAAATTGAATTGGTTTAATGGCCTTAAAATGCCTTCCGTGTATTGTCAACGCAGTACAGGAGAGCTTCAGAAACTGAATGAATTTGGCTATGAAGACTTTAAACGTTCATTATCTCAATGGTCGGTAAACTGATGACAATAGGCCTCACCATACAGTGGGTGAGGCCTATTTTTGTAAAATCACACCTTAGAGTTTAAAGCTTTTCATTCTTTCGTCTAATTGGCGTGAAAGAGCGGCCAAGGTTTCACTCTCTTCTGCCAAATAGTTTGCCGATTGTGACATCTCCAATGCTGAATCGTTAATGCCACTGACGTTACGGTTCATTTCTTCGGCCACTGCACTTTGTTCTTCTGCCGCAGTGGCGATTTGAATTGCTTTATCACTCACATGCTGAATATGACTGACGATCAAGGAAAGATCGCTGCCTGCATTTTCTGCCCGCTCCACACTGTTATAAGCGAGATCTTGGCTTTTTTGCATCGCGTTTGATGTACTAACGGCCAGTTGCTGTAAGCGGTTAATGGTGGTTTGGATTTGGTCAGTGGAATGATGAGTACGGCTAGCTAAATTTCTGACCTCGTCGGCGACCACTGCGAATCCTCTACCTTGTTCTCCAGCACGTGCGGCTTCAATCGCTGCATTTAGCGCAAGTAAATTAGTTTGTTCAGAAATGCCGCTGATCACTGTGGTAACTTCACTGATTTGCATCACGCCTTCTTTGAGTTTGTGCACTTGCTCAGTGGCCACTTCCAGCTCTTTTGAGAGCGCTTTAATGCTGTCCACACTGGAATGTACGTCTTTATCGCCTAAGCCGGCTTCTTTGCTGGCATCCAATGTGTCTCTTGCGGTCTCTTCTGCATGGCCTGCAACATCGGCAACAGTCGCACTCATTTCATTCATCGCGGTTGCGAGCTGGCTTAATTGGTCACGTTGGCTGGTCACCGCTTGGCTAGTTTCTTCCGCAGAAGAAGCGATGCGAATGGCGGCCTCTGCAAGCAGGTTTGCTGAGGTGACCGACTCGATTAATGCTAAACGCACAGCGCTTACGCTGTCATTGATACGACATGCCACAATGCCAATCTCATCTTCTCCCATTACAGGGACTTGTGCGGTTAAATCGCCGCTTGCCACTTTTTTCATGACTTCTTTAATTGACTCTAACGGCATAATGATGGCTCGGCTGATGACCACCCCAAGCGTTGCCATCACAAACACAACTGCCAATGTCGCTCCTCCCATCTTGAGGATCTGTTTGTTGATTGCCTCTTCAATGTCATTGATGAGCATGCCTGAGCCGATAATCCAATGCCACGGCGCAAACCCGTGGACTGCCGATAATTTCTCTGCGGGTGTTCCACTGTTAGTCTGCCAAGGATATGTCAATGTGCCTTGTTGACCATTTTTGCCAAGTTCAACCATAGTGAACCAAAACTCGCCTTGCGTATCTTTTCCTGGGCTTCCCATCTGTTTGCCAACCAAATCAGTGCGAATCGGATGGGCAATGGTGTAACGAGACTCATCGATAGCAAAAAGATAGTTGTTGCTGTCAAAACGTGTGTTGTTGATGAGTATCTTTGCCTGTGATTTAGCTTCGTCTTCGGGGAGTGTTTTCTGAAGGTGTGAGATTTGTGAGAGGAGAGTATCGATAACTGCGTTCAACCTCGCTTCACGCTCTACGACTAAGTTACTTCTCAGCGCGCTAGTTGCAATGAACAGTAAGCTCAATAAGCCAACAATTGCAACGGCGATAATAGCAGTCAGCTTGTAGCTGACCTTAATATTTTCAAGCTTCAACATGACGTTACCACCATTAAAACAACCCAACCTTATTGCTGGGCATATTGGTTTACCTGTTGTACTTGAGGTTACCGTGATGTTGGTTACGTTTGATTGCCAGAGTCACAAGGTTTGTTAATACTCATTAGTAATCATCCGTTTATCCATCTGACGGCGTCTTCAAGTTATTCGGCATCTAGGATTTGCAGGCTTAGATTAATTATGTTTACCCGCTCTCTAATATTGGAATATGGTCGTCATTTCGCGAATGCAATTAGTTGATTTTGTTAACTGAATCACAACTTTAATCTTACTTAATAGATAGTGAGGTCGATAAAAAAGGAAGCATCAGCTTCCTTTTTTCGGGGGCGTAACCGAGATTACACTTCTAATATCACGCGCGTATCTTCACTGAGCGCTTCAAGCTCATCGGCTACGTCTTCAATTTGTATCGCAGCAGGGAGTTTGATGGCTAGGTTGGCGGTAAATAAACTTGAGCTGACACCACCGCCACCCGCAATAAAAACGCGTTGGCAATCCATATCTAAAATATTGATACCTTGATTATCAAGAAGGTGGGTGATTTCGTTGACGATGCCTGCACGGTCGTTTGCATCAATCCGCAGTTGGTAAATCGTTTCTTTTTCGTGTTGATGTACGTCAGAATCAACAATCTGCACCAGAAGATCGGGTTGTTCTCTAAATGCTTGTTGAACGATAACGGCATTTGAGGTCGGTAACTCTATTTTAATGACGGCAGCTACTTGGTTTTCAATAAAGTTCACTTTACTTATTAACCATTTTCCACCATTTTCATGAGTGATAGCGGCAAGATGTTTAATTGTGGCTGGTGTTGCACTGCCGACGAAATTGACGATAAAAGTACTGTTCATAATAGGCCTCCCATAGCAAGCTAACGAAAGATAAATCGTTGATCTTGAATTCCTTTCACTTCAGTGTAGAGGCCTATCTTAGATAAGACTTGATGAGAGTCAATTTTTTACATTTACGCAGTCTCTTGCTTGTCAGTATTCATACTTGGGCCACAAAAATAGCCTTGGCTTTAGGCATTGGCCTTGTGTTTAGCCCTGTTTTTTAGAAACTGACTTTGAGGTTAAGGCCATAAAATTGCGAATCATAGCTAGCGCCTGAGTCCAAAGCAAACTTTGCGGCATCTTGGTTGCCAAACCAAGGCGTGCCATTAAATTCTACTTCGGCATCGCCTCCCCAAGCATTTGATACCCAGCCATGGATATGTCCAACAGGGTTGAGGAAGAAAAGTGTGACATCACCCAGAGTCGATGAACCCAACACTTCACCACCTGTGGTAACAATATCTTGTTCTGCTTCAAACATCAGCTCACCGACAACCGCACCAAAAAAGGGCGTAATAAACAAGTCTTGCCATGACGGTATCTCGGCAAACGATTCTACGCCATATTCCCAAAAGAAAGTCGACATAACACCGGAGTAAAGAAAAGATTCAAACTCATTAAATCCAGCATGTCTTGCGGCTGTGTAGTAAACGCCGCCAAAGTAGGGGTGCATAATGTAGTTGAGATAATGCTCATCTCTATCCCAAGTGGGGCCGGATGATACGTTATCTTTCCATTTGCTGCCTATGCCGCTTATGCTGCGATCCTCTTCATCCCATTTGGTAATGGATGCAGGCAAAAATGTCATTAAACCAACGGTTGCTACGCTTAATCCTAAGATGGTGTAGGTTTGGCCTTTGAGATAGTCCCAGTCTTTTGTATCTTGCACGGTAAGATATTTAGGCAGCGCGGGCTCTTCAAGGTTTAGCGGTTGCGACTCTGCTAAGCTTGCTAAAAATGGAGAGTTCGATTGGTAAATATTCGGATCGTCATTAAAACAAGAAACTTGATTGCAGTCGACCGTATAGGAAAACTCAATGTGTTGGTTGAAATCGTATGCAGTGGCACTAGCACAAGCCGAAAACGATAACATCAATGGTATGATGCTTTTCTTTGACACGGAGGGCTCCAAAGTTTTGTTTTTAATGATCAGAATCACAATTATCTATTAAAGCGGCGGTGATGAAAACAGCAAATTATGTAAATAAGGAAACTTATGAGAAAAATAGCATTCAAAGCGTTATATATTGCACTTTATTCTCTGCCGTATTGATTGATAGCACACCTGTAAGCGTACACAAAAGGACACCATGATATGTTGAAAATAGCAATGTTAAGCACGGGTGAGGAAGTGCTCCATGGCGATATTGTCGATACCAATGCTGCTTGGTTATCCAGTGAGTTCTTCCAGCACGGTTTTTCGTTAGTAAAACGATCAACGGTAGGCGATAGCCAGCAAGCCTTGGTTGAAGAGTTACTGATGCTCAGTTTCAATAATGATGTATTGATCGTGAATGGCGGGCTCGGCCCAACATCTGATGATTTAAGTGCGGCGGCGGCGGCTCAAGCGGCGGACCAAAAGTTGGTGTTGTCTGTGCTGTGGAAGCAAAAACTGGACGAATTTTTTGCGCAGCGTGGTGTTGTGATGCCAGAAAGTAACCTCAAACAAGCGATGTTACCGGAGTTCTCTGACATCATTGATAACCCAATAGGGACGGCTTGCGGCTTTAAAGTTCAGATTAATGATTGTGTTTGTTATTTCACCCCCGGAGTACCCAAAGAGTTTAAGTTGATGGTCTCTGAACAGATTTTACCTGACTTGCTAGCGACATACCCACAACAAACGGGATTAGAGTGCAGCCGTTTATTCACTCTGGGTTCATCGGAATCGGCCATTTCAGATAAGTTGGATAAATTAGTCTTACCGGAAGGGTATATGCTGGGGTATCGTTCTTATCTGCCTTTTATTGAGGTGAAATTGTTTGGTCCGAAAAGTGATTTAGAACGCCGAGTAAAACTACTACAGATCATCTACCAGCATTTGGAACAACATGTTGTGAGTGTCGATGAACCTATGCTCACGCATATCGGTCATTTAATGCAAGACAAAGGATTATCGATCTCTATTGCAGAACAAGCGACCAAAGGTTGGCTCGCCAGTTGGTTGTTAAGTAATGAGCAAGTGGAAGCGTTGAGCGGTCACTGCTGGATTTTGAGCCGCAACGTTGAATCGGGCTTAGGCGATCAAGATCCACTCGCGGCGTCATTAGCGCTTGCTGGCGCAACGAAGGAAAAGTGTTCTACTTCGTTATCGCTCGTGACTGGTGTATTAAATGATGATCAATTTAGCCTAGCTTTATCGGCTCCGCAGGGAGAGTGGGGACAGATCCTCAAATTCAAGCGTCGTTACAGCGCCGATGAGCAGAGGGAGTTAATGGGGACCATCGCGGCTGATATGTTACGCCGCTATTTATCGAATAAGCCTATTTTTGCTCAGTATGGGGCATTGATCTCCGTCAAAGAGATGTTTTTACCTGCGAGCGTTATTGGCTAATTAACTCAATGTGTTAGCGTATTTTTAAACCTAAGTTTTTGATAATTAAGTGCTTTACATTTAAATTGTATCGGGTGGTAACTGCATGATTTTTTGGCTTATTCCGTAGGTTCGGTGAGGTGCTTAGCTTATGATTATTTCGTCTAAAGACTAAGCTCATGATTTCACGCATCAGATAAAATTGTTTCAAAATTGGGTCTTTTTTACACATCTTTTCTCTGTACACTGTCAGTCCGCTCGATGAAATTCAGCAGGAGGCTGACATGTTTAACCAATCGAAAATTTTAGTTTGGTATAAAGTTGCAAGTCAAAAAGTGATCTTAGGTGAGGCATTGAGTAATGAAATGAGTGATGTTGTTTCTTTATGGCTCAACGCTCCATCAGACTTAGATACGCCTAGCTATCAAGGATATAGACTTTCATTGTTTGATGGGGATGGCAGAGAAATCGCTAACAAATCCGTATCAATGGGTACAGCTGATGGCATTCTTTTAGGAATGTATAAAGCCAGAGCATAGCTCTGGCTTTACCTTTTTAACGCGCCAATGTGTGATGCGTTAACAGTGCACTATTGGCAGATCGAGATTAGGCTCGCCTTGCTTTGGGTCGATAATTAACACCAGCAAGTTCCACATGGCTTTTGGCTTTACAAATACAGGGCAATATTTCGTTGCGCTCTGTGTAAGCCATCGCAAAACCAACGTATTCCACTTCGCCTTTAACGAGCGTGCAGCGACAGGCACCACAGTGACCATCGCGACAGTTGTACTCTGGCTCTAGCCCCGCACTCTCCATACTTTCCAATAAAGTATTGGAAGAGTTTGATTCTATGGTTGTAACTTTGTTGATTTTAATGGTCGCCATTACAGCTCAAAGTCCTCGAAGTCATTGGCACGAACTTCATTGTCAATTTGGCCTACAAGGTAGGAGCTGATTTCTGCTTCTTGAGGTGCAACTTGTACGTTGTCTGAAGACAACCACGCATTAATCCAAGGAATTGGGTTTGATGTTGCGCCGGGGTAGGCGATATCTAAACCAACCGCTTGCATACGAACGTTGGTGATGTATTCAACGTACTGGCACAGAATGTCTTTGTTTAAACCAATCATCGAACCATCTTTAAACAGATATTCAGCCCACTCTTTTTCTTGTTCAGCAGCCGCTTTGAACAAATCAAAACACTCTTGCTTGCACTCTTCAGCGATTTGTAAGAAAGCGAAATCGTCTTGTCCATTACGCAGCAAGTTGATCATATGCTGTGTACCAGTCAGGTGCAAAGCTTCATCACGTGCAATCAACTTGATGATTTTGGCGTTACCTTCCATCAATTCGCGCTCTGCAAAGGCAAATGAGCAGGCGAAGCTGACATAGAAACGAATCGCTTCCAACGCATTGACTGACATCAAGCAAAGATAAAGTTTACGTTTCAGGTCACCTAAGCTAATTTTGACGCTCTCACCATTAATCTGATGCGTTCCTTCACCAAAACGGTGGTAGTCATTAGACAGTTGGATCAGATCATCGTAATAGTGTGCAATGTCTTTTGCGCGTTTCAATATGTGTTCATTTTCGACGATGTCATCAAACACAATGCCAGGATCATTCACAATATTACGAATAATATGAGTGTATGAACGTGAGTGGATTGTTTCTGAAAATGACCAGGTTTCAATCCATGTTTCCACTTCTGGAAGCGAAACCAGCGGTAGCAGTGCCACGTTAGGGCTGCGACCTTGGATTGAATCCAGTAGCGTTTGATATTTCAAGTTCGAGATGAAAATGTGCTTTTCATGATCTGGAAGCTTGTTGTAATCAATGCGATCACTCGATACGTCAACTTCTTCTGGACGCCAGAAGAACGAGAGCTGTTTTTCTATCAGTTTTTCAAAAATTTCAAACTTTTGCTGGTCGTAACGAGCCACGTTAACCGATTGGCCAAGAAACATCGGTTCTTTGAGTTGATCATTCTTTTTTTGAGAAAAAGTACTGTAAGCCATAAATGCCTCAATCCCTTTTAAGCTCCCCTGCGTGGGGAGCATTATTGAATACGTTGAGTGAAATAGAGTTAGATCTTACAACCGCCGCCCGCACAATCATCATCTTGTGCCTGTACTGCGTCTTTTTGATCATCCTTCGCGCCATCACGAGTGTTGTGATAGTACAAGGTTTTCACACCAAATTTATATGCCGTCAGCAGATCTTGCAGCAACTGTTTCATTGGCACTTTGCCACTTTCATACGCGCTGGGGTCGTAGTTGGTATTCGCAGAAATCGCTTGGTCAACAAATTTCTGCATGATGCCGACTAGGTGCAGATAGCCGTTGTTAGAACCAATATTCCACAATAACTCATAGTTCTCTTTCAAATTAATGAAATCCGGCACGACTTGTTTCAAGATGCCATCTTTTGAGGCTTTTACTGAAACATAACCGCGAGGAGGCTCAATACCGTTGGTGGCATTGGAAATTTGCGAAGAGGTTTCTGAAGGCATTAACGCTGTTAACGTTGAGTTACGTAAGCCAAATTCCATGATCTCTGCGCGCAGCGCATCCCAATCATAATGCAAAGGTTCTGCGCAAATTTGGTCGACATCTTTTTTATAGGTGTCGATAGGCAGCAAGCCTTTGGCATAATTTGTTTCATGGAATAGAGGGCATCGGCCTTGTTCTTTGGCTAACGCGACTGAAGCCTTCAACAGGTAATATTGCATCGCTTCAAAAGTGCGGTGTGTCAAACCATTTGCACTACCGTCCGAATATTTCACGCCATTTTTCGCCAGATAGTAAGCGTAGTTAATCACGCCCACACCCAAGGTACGGCGATTCATGGTTGACTTATAAGCGGCAGGCAGTGGGTAATCTTGGTAATCCAACAGTGCATCTAGCGCACGAACCACAAGATCAGATAACTCTTCGAAATCATCCAGAGATTGAATTGAACCTAAGTTGAATGCCGAAAGCGTACATAGCGCAATCTCACCTTCATTATCTTCAACATTAGACAGCGGTTTCGTCGGCAGTGCGATCTCCAAACAGAGATTGGATTGGCGAACAGGCGCTACAGACGCATCAAACGGGCTGTGCGTATTGCAGTGGTCAACGTTCTGGATGTAGATACGGCCAGTGGAGGCACGTTCTTGCATCAATAGGGAGAACAGTTCTACTGCTTTCACCGTCTCTTTTTTAATCGAAGTGTCATTCTCATATTGAACATACAAACGTTCGAATTCGTCTTGGTTTTCGAAGAATGCGTCATACAATCCAGGCACATCAGAAGGGGAGAATAGGGTGATATTACCGCCTTGAACTAAGCGAGAATACATCAACTTATTGAGCTGAACACCATAGTCCATATGACGAACACGGTTCTCTTCAACGCCGCGGTTATTTTTCAATACCAGTAGCGACTGTACTTCACCGTGCCACAAAGGGTAGAAGACAGTGGCTGCGCCACCACGTACACCACCTTGAGAACAGCATTTCACTGCGGTTTGGAAATATTTATAAAAAGGAATACAACCCGTGTGGAATGCTTCACCACCGCGAATTTCCGAGCCTAATGCACGAATGCGGCCCGCGTTAATACCAATACCCGCACGCTGTGATACATAACGTACGATAGAGCTTGCTGTGGCATTGATTGAATCTAAGCTGTCACCACATTCAATCAACACACATGAGCTAAATTGACGGGTAGGCGTGCGCACGCCCGACATGATTGGCGTTGGCAGCGAGATTTTGAACATTGATGTTGCGTCGTAAAAACGCTTAATGTAATCGAGACGGTTTTCTTTTGGATATTTCGCGAATAAGCAAGCGGCGACCAAAATGTAGAGGAACTGGGCACTCTCATAAATTTGTTTCGTCACACGGTTTTGCACGAAGTACTTACCTTCAAGCTGTTTTACCGCGGCGTAAGAAAAATTAAGGTCACGTGCGTGATCGATATAAGTGTCGAGTTCTTCAAATTCTGCGCGAGTATAATCTTCGATAAGGTGCTTATCGTATTTGCCCATTTCAACCAAACGAGAGACATGGTTGTACAAAGTGGGTGGCTCGTATTGTCCGTAGGCTTTTTTACGCAAATGGAACACCGAAAGACGAGCCGCTAGATATTGGTAATCTGGCGTCTCTTCTGAAATCAAATCGGCAGCGGATTTGATGATAGTCTCATGGATGTCAGAGGTCGTAATACCATCGTAAAACTGAATGTGAGCTTTCAGTTCTACTTGTGATACAGAGACATTGTGCAGGTCTTCCGCAGCCCACGCGATTACACGGTGGATTTTCTCAAGATCAATTGTTTCTTTGCGTCCATCACGCTTGGTGACAGTAAGTTTTTGGTTCATTCTGCTTCATTTCCCTAACAAAACTGATTAAGGCCGTATTTTTGTAGAATTGTTGTAAATTTCATCGCGGCTTTGTGATCTGAATTTATCTATATATTGTAGTGCAAACACAACATATAGGGGTTCTTTGCTTTGCGAGTTACAAGATAGTGCTATCTGAAGCTCATTTCAAGTTACAGATCTGGGACAGCTTGTGGATAACTAGCAAAAATAAAAAAAACAGTTAGTACCCACTTACTGATGATCAAAGAGCCGATTTGATTGTAGAAAATTACCGTTTTGAGTTTGGTTTAAATGTAACCACAATCAAAAAAAAACTTCTTGATCTTTGAGGAAAAAAGGGAGCGATTTTCGATGTGGTTAAAATGGAATCTAGAGCACAAAAAACAGCCTAGAAACCGAGAAAAAATGTGCTATTCGGCTTAATTTTTAACGTGAGCAATACGCTATCGATAATGGCATATTAGATGACCACTGACTTTAAAAAAGCTGAGTATGAACGATGTAATTGACATCAACATTGCGCCCTAAACGGTAAGTATCGGTTAACGGGTTATAAAGTAGGCCTGTTATTCCTTGCTCTTGCAGGTTTGTTTTATCAATCATCTTAATCAGTTCCGATGGGCGGATGAATTTTTCATGATCATGTGTGCCTTCTGGAACAATGCGTAGCAACTTTTCTGCGCCCACGATGGCAAACAGGTAAGACTTAAAATTACGATTGAGCGTAGAAAAGAAAACATGACCGCCGGGTTTGACCAACGCAGAGCAGGCTTGAACAACGGACAATGGGTCTGGAACATGCTCAAGCATTTCCATGCAGGTGACAACATCATATGTGTGTGGGTTGTCAGCGGCGTGGTCTTCAATCGTACTTTGAATATAAGTGAGCTTTGTTCCGGTTTCTAAAGCATGTAAACGAGCGACTTCAAGCGGTTCTTTGCCCATGTCTAAGCCAGTCACTTGCGCACCTTCTCGCGCCATGCTTTCGGCTAAAATTCCGCCACCACATCCAACATCGAGCACCTTCTTGCCAAATAGGCCGTTGGCATTGACCAACACATAGTTCAATCTTAACGGGTTAATTTGATGCAGTGGCTTAAATTCACCATCCAGATCCCACCAGCGTGACGCCATCTCTTCAAACTTTTTAATTTCATTAAGATCAACGTTTTGTGCTTTAGTCATGTTAGATTCGCTCTTGCTGTCAAAATAGGCATCTTTAGTTGTGTGGGGTATTATAACCAGTTGATTATCACAGGCTACAGGTTATCTTTATTTCATTAATTTTTGGCTAAAATTTGGCCATTAATCAGCCGGGTATGGAATGAATGTGCAATTTCTCGGCACTTGATACACAACAAAGGTCACAACCTGATAAAAGGAAAGGGAAAGGGATGCCGAAGTAGTGAATTATGTGTTATATTTTTCGGCCTTGTACGTATCGAATATACGATCAAAAGATAGAGGGATAATGGCTCTATGAGCGATCTAGCTAGAGAGATCACGCCCGTAAACATTGAAGATGAGCTAAGAGGTTCATACCTAGACTACGCGATGTCCGTTATCGTGGGTCGTGCTCTTCCAGATGTGCGTGATGGCCTAAAACCAGTACACCGTCGCGTTCTATTCGCGATGAATGTGCTTGGTAACGATTGGAATAAACCATATAAAAAATCTGCCCGTGTTGTGGGCGATGTGATTGGTAAATATCACCCGCATGGTGATAGTGCTGTATACGATACGATTGTTCGTATGGCGCAGCCGTTCTCATTGCGTTACATGTTGGTCGATGGCCAAGGTAACTTTGGCTCGATCGATGGTGACTCTGCGGCAGCAATGCGTTACACCGAAGTACGCATGTCAAAAATTGCCCACGAACTGCTTGCCGATCTCGACAAAGAAACGGTCGATTATGTACCGAACTATGACGGTACAGAACAGATCCCTGCGGTTCTTCCTACGAAAATTCCTAACCTACTGGTGAATGGCTCATCCGGTATTGCAGTAGGTATGGCAACCAACATTCCACCCCATAACCTAACGGAAGTGGTTGAGGGTTGCTTGGCCTATATAAATAATGAAGACATCACCATTGATGAGTTGATGGACTACATTCCGGGCCCAGATTTCCCAACAGCAGCATTAATCAGTGGCCGCAAAGGAATTATCGACGCTTATAAAACAGGGCGCGGTAAAGTCTACATGCGCTCTAAAGCGGATATCGAAGTCGAGAAGAATGGTAAAGAAACCATTATCGTCAGAGAAATCCCTTATCAAGTGAATAAAGCACGCTTGATTGAAAAAATTGCTGAGTTGGTTAAAGAGAAAAAAGTCGAAGGCATCAGTGCACTACGTGATGAGTCTGATAAAGACGGCATGCGTATTGTTATCGAATGTAAACGTGATGCGGTTGGCGAAGTGGTACTGAACAACCTTTACGCTCAAACACAGTTACAAACAACATTCGGCATCAACATGGTTGCGCTGGATAATGGTCAACCTAAGCTATTCAACTTGAAAGAAATGTTGAAATGCTTTGTTGATCACCGCCGTGAAGTGGTGACGCGTCGTACTATTTTTGAACTGCGTAAAGCTCGTGATCGTGCCCACATTCTAGAAGCACTGGCTCTCGCGTTAGCCAACATTGATGAAATCATCGAATTGATTCGCCGCGCGGCAACACCAGCAGAAGCAAAAGAAGGCTTGATTGCTCGTGGTTGGGATCTTGGCAACGTAGCGTCAATGCTTGAACGTGCTGGAACCGATGCCGCTCGTCCTGAATGGCTTGAACCAGAATACGGTATCCGTGATGGCAAATATTTCTTAACTGAGCAACAAGCCCAAGCAATTCTTGAACTTCGTCTGCACAGATTGACAGGTTTAGAGCACGAAAAAATTCTTGATGAGTACAAAGCTCTTCTGGAAGAAATCGCTGAACTGATGCATATCCTTGCCAGCACTGAACGTTTGATGGAAGTGATCCGCGAAGAGCTTGAAACTGTTCGTGATGCTTTTGGTGACGCACGACGCACTGAAATTACCGCGGCAACTCACGATATCGACATGGAAGAGCTGATTGCTCGTGAAGATGTGGTCGTTACACTTTCTCATGCAGGTTATGTGAAATACCAGATCCTCAGCGATTACGAAGCACAACGCCGTGGTGGTAAAGGTAAGAGCGCGACGAAGATGAAAGAAGAAGACTACATTGAGCGTCTTCTTGTGGCGAATACTCATGACCATATTCTTTGCTTCTCGACTCGTGGTAAGACATACCGTTTGAAAGTCTATCAATTACCGCTAGCGAGCCGTACAGCGCGTGGTAAACCTATCGTTAACATTCTTCCTCTGGAAGAAGGGGAACGTATTACTGCGATTTTACCAGTCACTGAGTTTAGTGATGATAAGTTTATCTTTATGGCGACCGGTGACGGTACAGTGAAGAAAACATCACTTTCAAGCTTCGCCAACGTGCGTTCTAACGGTTTGATCGCGGTTAACTTGCGTGAAGATGATTCTTTGATTGGTGTGGACATTACCGATGGCAACAGTGAAATTATGCTGTTTTCTAAATTTGGTAAGGTGGTTCGCTTTAAAGAATCAGAAGAAACGCCAGTATTGGATGAAAATGGTCAGCCTGTTCTTGATGAACATGGCCAGCCAGAAATTAAGTTCAAAGGTGTTCGCGCCATGGGACGCACAGCGTCCGGTGTTCGTGGTATGAAGCTAGCAGAAGGCGACCAAGTGGTATCGCTGATTGTTCCTTCAAATGACGGCGACATCTTAACAGTGACACAAAACGGCTATGGTAAACGTACAACCTTAGGGGAATACCCAACTAAAGGTCGTGCAACTCAAGGCGTTGTTTCAATCAAGGTGTCTGAGCGTAATGGTCAAGTTGTCGGCGCAGTGCAAACTGAAGAAGGCGATGAGTTCATGATGATCACCGATGCCGGTACGCTCGTTCGTACTCGCGTCGCGGAAGTGAGCCAAGTGGGACGCAATACTCAAGGTGTGACCTTGATTCGCACCGCTGAAGATGAAAACGTCGTAGGTTTACAACGTATTGAAGAAATTGAAGATGTTGAGTTACCAGAAGGTGAGGAATTGCCAGAAGGTGAAGCGAGCGTTGCAATTTTAGAAGTACAAAGTGACGCAGAAGAGGCTGACTCTGAACCGAGCAGCGATTCTGAAGACGAGTAATCGTTTCACGTATCCACCTTTATTCTAAGGTGATAAAGAATAAAAGCCGGAGCATTGATTGCTTCGGCTTTTTACTTCTAGCGAGCAGCCCATCTAACAAGTGAAGGATTTCCATTCAGCGTTGAAATCGTGGTGGTCTTTTTGAAAAGATCATCTGTGCCACAAATACGGCTGACTCCACATCTCTCATTCAACCTAAAATTGCCTATACTTAGCTATTGAGTTAACGTCATAAAAGTCATTAATTTAATTTAAAACGTTCTAGAAAAGATAACTTTTTAATAAATAAGAAACCATTCATTGGTTAAGATCTGTCCCCATAACATAATGGCGCTACAACTAAAAAGGATATAAAAGATGTTTGCTAATCGGTTTACCTTACAATCGCGATTAATTTTTGCAGTGTTATTACCTTGCGTTGCGTTGATTATTGTTGGAATGGCGAGCTTCAATAGCATGTCGACGATTCAACGACAGGCAGAACAGCTCTATCTCAATACGGCCGCGCCAATGCGTTCAATGGCTGAAGTTGCCTCTCGAATTCCCCGTATGCGGGTTGGTATCGATATGATGTTACTTCAAGAGACGTCGTTAAGAGATAAAAAGGGTGTCCTCACACGCGTGAAAGAGACACGTGACGAAGATATCCCTGAAATGAGGCAGTCTGTCGAGCACGCAGTTCAGTCACAAGTGGATCCAGAACAGCGTAGACAAGTTCAGCAGCTGTTGACTGACTTTGAAAAAATGGTCAGTACTCAACTTAATCCTATGTTGGCGGCATTTGAAAAGGGCGATCTAGATACGGCGCGCAACATATACCGAGATCAATACGCGGTTACCTATGGTGAACTGCGTAAAAAAGCCAATGTGATCCTCGATTCGCTACTAGAGCAGGCCAAACAGCAGAACGTCAATAGCCAAAAGAGTTATGCCCAAGGGCAAAATCACATGTTTATCATTATTGGTATTGGCGTGCTAATTTCGTTTGTCACTTCATTCTTTATTGTTATCGGCCTAAAAACGCGAGTGGCCAGCCTACAAAAATCCATTGCTTTGGCAGCTGAAAACATGGCGCTAGATGCTCGCATTGATTTAGGTGGCCAAGATGAGTTATCGAAAATTAGCGACAGTTTTAACGACTTCATTGAGAAAGTACATGTAGCGATCAAGCAAGTGGCTTCGAGTTCTTATGAATTAGCGAATACGGCTAACCAAGTTTCAGCTCGGGCACTATTAACTAAAAACAACTGCACTTCGCAACGTGATAGAACAGTTCAAGTGGCCACTGCCATTCATGAACTAGGTGCAACGGTAGGCGAAATTGCAAACAACGCAGCTCAAGCTGCCGACGTTGCGAAACAGGCCACTCATCAGGCGGAAAATGGCACCACTGTAGTAGAGAAAGCACAAGTGCAAATTGCAGATTTGATCACTGAATTAGAGCAAGCTGCACAAGTCGTAGGCTCTTTGGCTGGTCAAGTGGTTAACATCAGCTCGATACTTGAGACTATTCGTAGCATTTCCGAGCAAACGAACTTACTTGCATTGAACGCAGCGATTGAGGCGGCGCGAGCGGGAGAGCAAGGTCGAGGTTTTGCGGTCGTTGCCGATGAGGTGCGAAATTTAGCAAGCCGTTCTGCTGCATCAACCGAAGAAATTCAAAGAGTCATTAATAACTTACAGGAAGAATCGAAACGGGCGGTTGGGGCAATGTCCCAAGGCCGAGAGCAGAGTTTGTTGGTGGTTGAACAAGCTGAAAATGCCAATAGCTCGCTAAAACAGATCCGCGTTTATATAGAGAATATTAGTGATCAGAACATTCAAGTGGCGACGGCAACGGAAGAGCAATCAAGTGTGGTCAGTGAAATCAACCGCACCGTTGAAGATATTAATCATCTCACCATGGAAACAACAACAGTGGCTGAGGAGCTCACTGTCAGTAGCGAACATTTGAAAAAAGTTTCTAAGCAACTCGATAGCCTAGTGAATAATTTTAAATTGTAATTGTGGTGATTAATACGATACAGAAAGAGAGTGGAGGCTCTCTTTCTTATTTTTAAAATAAGAATTAAATATCCTATCACTCACTATTTTTATTATTTGTCACACGTCACAATTTTCTTGATTCTGTGATGTTAAACATGAGTTGGTTATTTTTATTTAAATGAGATATTTATCTAACCATTTGTTATGTATTGTATTTATTTTATACGTGAGTGGGTTTTAATAAAGCGTACTCAGTTTAAAATCATAAACGTCATATCCCGCATTAAACAACTAATTTATAGGGTTTTGAATCACATAACCATTTTCGTATTCATTGAATAATTCCATTATCAATTTGAGGCTGAATGACAGTTAAGTATTTAGCTAATAGTTGAGCTAAAGGGAATAACTATAAATAATAGGTACAATAATGAATATGAAACTCAAGAGTATACTGATCAGCACAGCGATTGCCTCTATCTGCGCTATTCCTGTAGGAACGGTAATGGCGAAAGATTATCCGCCTAAAACAATCTCATTTATAGCCCCAGCAGGTGCTGGTGGTGGTTGGGACTTAACCATTCGTACCGTTGCTAAGACCCTAAAAGATACCAACTTAGTCGAATCGAATTTACCGATCACTAACCGCCCTGGTGGTGGTGGTGCCGTTAACTTAGCTTATATGCAAACGCAAAAAGACAGTGACAAATTAATTGCTGTTTATTCTCCACCTATTTTGCTTACTCACCTTACTGGTGCAAGCAAATACAGCTATGAGGATACGACTCCATTAGCCCGTTTGATCACTGACTATGGCGCATTCGTCGTTTCAAAAGATTCAAAATACACCTCAATCAATCAAGTGATGGATGCGCTTAAAAAGGATCCAAAGAGCGTTAAAATTGGTGGAACATCGGCTGCAGGCAGTATGGATCACATTCAATTTCTGATGATTGCGAAAGCAGCAAGCGTACCGAACCTAAACCAGATTGATTACATTTCCTTTCAGGACGGCGGCGCGGTGGCTCAAGTATTGGGTGGACACGTTGACCTCATTTCGACCGGTCTTGGTGATGTCGCTCAATTGGTTGAAAGCGGTAACCTAGTAGCGCTGGCACACACAGCTAATAAACGAATTGGTGAAGGCGAAGTTGCTAAGATTCCAACAGTGAAAGAACAAGGAATTGATGCGACTTTCGAAAACTGGCGTGGGTTATTTGGCCCGAAAGATATGCCTGATTACGCGGTCACTTATTGGAATGCCAAGTTAAAACAAATGGCGGAAACATCAGAGTGGGCGGAAGCACGCAAACGTCATGGCTGGGATGATGCTTACCAGAATAGTGAGGAATTCACTCAATTTTTGGCAACCACTAATGAGCAATATAAAGAGATCCTAGCGGAAATATTTAAGAAAAAATAATTCATCTTAAATATTGGGGGCTCAGAGTGTTGTCGTGTCCCCGAATTCTTTCCAATCGCATTGTTTCTCAATCATTCCTCGCAAAAGGGTTACATATGGAAAATAACAAGATTCGTCCAAACTGGGATGCTTTTACAGGTTTGTTTAGCGTCGGATTTGGTCTTATATATGGAGGCATGACTTATACCATGCCAAGAGCTGCCTTCGGCAACCCACTTGATCCTATTTATTTCCCAATGGGCATTGCAGTACTTGCTCTGATGGTAGGTTGCATTCTTCTGGCTAAAAGTAACATGAGAGCCTCTGTCATGGCTTTTATTGCTTTGATTAATGAAGATGAAGTGAAGAAGTTTGATCGTAAAAGAATTTTATATACCTGCATTGTTTCTGTTGGTTACGCTCTGATTTTCGACCCACTTGGCTATGTAATCAGCACCTTCTTCTTCTTGTTTTCAATGTTGACGATCACTAGTGGAATCAAGGCATGGAAACAAAGCATCTTGGTTGCATTAGCGTTCTCTGTCTGCGTGTATTTTGTGTTCAGCACGTTACTAAGCATTAGTCTTCCACCATTACCGTTTATGGAATAAGGCAAATAATTATGACTGATATTTTTGTTAACTTAATGAATGGTTTTGGTATCGCTTTTCAACCTTATCATCTATTACTAGTCACGTTAGGTGGCATATTGGGTACTGTTGTGGGAATGCTTCCAGGCTTAGGCCCCGCAACGGGTGTTGCTGTTCTGCTTCCCATGACGTTTGCTATGGGGCCGACGGCCGCCTTGATCACTATGACGGGTGTTTACATTGGGGCGATGTTTGGTGGTTCTCGTAGCTCGATCTTGATCAATACTCCCGGAGATGGTGCCGCCTTGGCGGCAACCTTCGATGGCTACCCGATGGCGATGAAGGGCAGAGCAGAATCCGCGTTAGCGATTTCAGCGATTGCTTCTTTGATCGGCGGTACGATAGCCGCAATTTTAATGACACTACTTGCTGAACCTGTTGCAGGATTCGCGCTTAAATTTGGTCCTGCGGAATACTTTTTGTTGATGGTGGCTGCGTTGTCCATGACCGCATCCATGTCGAAAGGCAATATGTTGAAAGGTTTCTTATCCATGGTAATCGGTCTTGCTATTGCAACGGTCGGTATTGATGCGCAAAGTGGAGCAGAACGATTTACATTTGGTAATTTACACCTTCAAACGGGTATTGATTTTCTGGTGGTGATTATCGGTATTTACGCAATGGGTGAAGTCTTTAAGAGCTTCAGTTCGTTAAGTAAAGGCACGAAAAAAGCACAAACCAAATTCAAACGCATTTGGATTGAAGGGGATGACTGGAAACGTTCCAAATGGGCTATTCTTCGCAGTGCTCCCATTGGTTTCATCATCGGTTCCTTGCCCGGTGCGGATGGGACTATGGCCTCGTTAATGTGCTACAACAACGAAAAGCAGCTTTCAAAACACAGTGAAGAGTTTGGCCATGGTGCAATTGAAGGCCTTGCAGCACCAGAGTCGGCTAACAACGCTGCATCGATTGGTGCAATGATCCCGATGTTGTCGCTCGGTGTTCCAGGTTCTGGTACGACGGCCGTCATGATGGGTGCGTTACTGATGTTGGGTATTCAGCCTGGACCATTGCTATTTGTACAGCATGCTGATGTGGCTTGGGGTCTGATTGCAAGTATGTTTGTAGCAAACATCATTCTGGCTATAGTGAATATTCCTCTGGCAGGTTTGTTAGTACGAGTGTTAGCCATTCCACCTAAAGTGTTATACCCAATTGTATTAGGTTTGGCATTTATCGGTTGTTACGCGATCAGTAGCTCAGTGATTGAGTTTTACATTCTGATCATCTTGGGTGTGGCTGGTGTGATCATGAAGCGAGTGAATATCCCCACTGCGCCTATGATTCTTGCCGTGATAGTGGGTGGCACCATGGAGCAATCATTCCGCCAAGCGTTTAGGATTTCCAATCAAGATTTATCTATTTTTGCAGGCTCAACCGTATCACAGGTATTAATTGCTATTACTGTATTGTCAATTGCACTACCACTATTTGGTATGTACAGAAAGACAAAACAAACATCACAGCCAGCATAATTTTCGAGTTCTTTAAACGAGATGAAATTTAGTGTTGCATTGATGTAAATAGCGACAAAACCCTCCATCGAATAGATGGAGGGTTTTGTCATTAATATAAAATCAAATGGTATTGGTTAAATATTATCCAAAAATGCTGAATTAATTCATTAACGCCATTTAAATAATTAATCATTGATACCCTATATGATGAAACTCAACGTTAGTCAGTCAAAGAAACAAGATAATTTGTTGGTGAATTTTTAAATGAGAAAGGCCTGTGCTCACGTCATACAGTTTTGAACGAATAAAAAAGAGCAATGCAAGAAGAATGGAGCCCGTCAGTCTATTCTTGCAAAAAATGGGACTCGGGGTTGATGCGGATGTTGAACTCTTTGTCATCGCTTACTATAACCAATCCATTGTTGGATGCGGTGGTTTGGCGGGGAATACACTCAAGTCCGTTGCGGTAGACACTCAGCACCAAGGACAAGGGTTATCAACAACATTATTAAGTGAATTGGTCACGCTTGCTTACGATTTGGGGCGTTACAATCTTTTTATTTACACCAAACCTGAAAATTACGCGATGTTTCACAGTGCGGGTTTTTATTTGCTTACCGCTGTAAAAGGGCGCGTCATTCTGCTAGAAAACAGCAAGTCCCGGCTCACCGATTATTGCCACCAACTCTCAAAGCTAAAGCAACCTGGCAATCACATCGGAAGTATTGTGATGAATGCCAATCCTTTTACGAGAGGGCATCGTTACCTGATTGAACAGGCCGCTCAACAATGCGATTGGGTCCATTTTTTTGTGGTTAAAGAGGATCGTTCCTTTTTTTCTTATCAAGATCGCTTAGCAATGATACGTTCAGGTGTGAAAGATCTAAAAAATGTCATTATCCACGAAGGTTCAGACTATATTATTTCGCGCGCGACTTTTCCTAGTTACTTTCTCAAAGATGAAGGGGTGACGAACTACTGTCATACTGCGGTCGATCTGCAATTATTTCGCAATTATATTGCACCCGCATTGGGGATCACACGTAGGTATGTGGGAACTGAACCTATTTGCGCCGTTACACGTTTTTATAATCAGCAGATGCTGCAATGGTTGACTACACCGACGTTAGACAGTGCGCCGATCGCTTTGATTGAGCTTCCACGGACAGAAAAAGCCAATACGCCAATTTCGGCGTCATTAGTGAGAAATCTACTGTTCGATAATCAATGGGATATGGTTGCGCAACTTGTTCCAGAAACGACCCTTAACTATTTGAAGCCGTTATTTAGCCTTGATACATCCGTTTACCAAGTAAAGAGAAGAACGATGGCGATGAAAGATAGAGGCAATATCGCAATACAATGTTGAATGCATACCAATGCAAAAGCGCCGCAATGCAAGGGCGCTTTTATTTATTACACTCATTGTGCCGATGGGCTCGAATGAAAATCGCGTTTACATATTTAACTAACGACTAGTTTTTAACTATAGCTGTAAGCCTGATTACATAATGAAACGATACATTTTTCTAGCTCATCCAATGCATGTTGGTGAGTCGATGAACATTTCTGTACTGGCTGGCCACACATTAGGCACTGCCGTGGTGCCATACCACAAGATTTTCTAGAAATGGTTTTCCCTCGCAGACACATTACATCGATATTAAATAACGTACCTAAAGGGTGTATCTGTTCAATATCGATCATCGCTTTTTTTACAACGTTAGCCGATGTAATCTGAGTAATATAATAGGCTTCTGAACCAAAATTGGAATGGATTATCTGACGATGCAGTACCTGTGATCTGAGTGCATTGATCTTTTCATTTATAGCATCAAGTGCGCTATTGAATATCACTTCGGTGTATCTTTTTTGAGCTAATTCAATCGGCAAATTTAATGTAAGCGTGATCAGGGGCGCCTGAAATTGCTTTAAGAGTTGAGATTGACGTTCAATTCTTTGTTGTAGATTTGTCAAATTGTCTATGGTGTTACGGTATTGGTTGCTTTGCATGGTGTTTTCTCATTTTGGCATATCCCATATTTAAACCATAACGGCGAAATGATGATCAAAATTTGAATTAGCGGACAATTACACGCAGCACTTGAGTTTTAAATGACCTTAATGATGTTAATTATTCCTTGCTGACATCCGGTCACTATAAAGTTGGCTACCATTATCTGCTATTTCGTCACTTTCCTGTTTGATTGGGTTTAAATATGGGCTTGTTCCCTGCTTATTTGGTTATTTAGGTGTGCTTGATGTAAATTGTTTGTTATCAATTTGATGAATTTAAACGGTATTTACATCAATATGAATTAAATAAATAAACACCATTTAAGTTGTTTAATGGTGTCATTTGAATGATGAAGTTCACGAAGTCCATAAGCTTCGCTCAGTAGACTAATCTCACCGATTTTAATGTGGGTTTTAGAATAACCATGAGCCAAGATCCAATTATTTATGAAGGCATAACCCTAATGGCATTAGGCATGGGGTTTGTGTTTTGTTTCCTATTGTTGCTGGTGGGCGCAATTAGAGTGTTGACCAGTCTCTCATCTTATTTTTTACCAGTGTTAATCAACAAGCCTACAGTGTCAGATAAAACCACGGCACCTGAAGATACGCTTGTCGCTGCCATTTCTGCAGCCCTTCACCACCATAAGAAAAAATTCAGTTAATCATGATTCGAATATAGGGGATTTTTAATGTCTAATAACAATAAACCACTTGGCATCACCGATGTCGTTTTGCGCGATGCGCATCAATCTCTTTTTGCTACTCGCTTACGTCTTGATGACATGTTACCCATCGCATCGGAACTTGATCAAATTGGTTACTGGTCCTTGGAAACGTGGGGCGGAGCCACGTTCGATTCATGCATCCGCTTTTTAGGGGAAGACCCATGGCATCGGTTGCGCGAGCTTAAAAAGGCGATGCCAAATACCAAGCAACAAATGCTATTTAGAGGACAGAACATCCTTGGCTATCGCCATTATGCTGATGATGTTGTTGATAAATTTGTTGAGCGTGCTGTTGTCAACGGAATGGACGTATTTCGTGTGTTTGATGCATTAAACGATGTACGCAACATGAAACAGGCCATTCAGTCCGTCAATAAGTATGGAGCTCATGCTCAAGGCACCATTTGCTATACCACGAGCCCAGTTCACACCATGCAATCTTGGGTTGATGTGGCGGAGCAATTAGTAGAGTGCGGTGTGCAATCCATCGCAATCAAAGATATGGCGGGTGTTATGACGCCGTATGAAGCCAGCGAATTGGTTTCTACACTGAAAAAACAGCTTGATATAGAGCTTCATTTACACTGTCATTCAACGGCAGGCCTTGCTGATATGACATTACTGAAGGCCATTGAGGCTGGAGTGGATCGCGTTGATACTGCCATTTCTTCGATGAGTGGTACTTATGGCCATCCTTGTACTGAGTCCATAGTCGCGGCCTTAAAAGGGACAGGACGTGATACCGGGTTAGACATCTACAAATTAGAGAGTATCGCCGCTTATTTCCGTGAAATTCGCAAAAAATATCATGCTTTCGAAGGGCAGCTAAAAGGAGCCGATTCACGTATTTTAGTGGCTCAAGTGCCTGGCGGCATGCTGACCAATATGGAAAGCCAACTCAAACAGCAAAATGCACTTGATAAAATAGACGAAGTGCTGAAAGAGATCCCTCGCGTAAGAGAAGATCTCGGTTTTATTCCACTGGTTACCCCAACGTCACAAATCGTAGGCACGCAAGCGGTGATCAATGTGATGATGGGTGAGCGTTACAAAACCATCACCAAGGAAACGGCTGGTGTTCTTAAAGGAGAATACGGACAGACACCAGCGCCAGTGAATGCCGAACTTCAAGCGAAAGTGCTGAAAGGCGCAGCGGCAATCACTTGTCGACCTGCTGATTTAATTGAACCAGAAATCAATACGTTGTCATTGAGTGTTCAAGCACAGGCCAAAGAGAGAAATATCTCTTTAGTTGAAGAGGTGATTGACGATGTTCTTACCATAGCACTGTTTGACCAGGTGGGTTGGAAGTTCTTAGAAAATAGAATGAATCCAGCTGCATTTGAGCCTAAGCCTTGTATTGCTGAGGTGAAAGCCCCCGTTGTGGCCTGCAAAGAAGAACAAGCGATCTATACCGTGAGTGTTAATAACCAAAGCTACGTTGTTCAAATCAACGAAGGCGGTGATCCACAGGTTCTTGCAACTGCGTCCAACGTTTCCCCCAAAGCAGCGGCTGCTTCGGCATCCCCTAGTGCTCCTTCAGGTAACGCTGAAACAGTGGCTGCTCCTCTGGCAGGCAACATTTGGAAAATACACACCAAGGTAGGAGATGTAGTCGAAGAAGGCCAAGTACTGCTGATTTTAGAAGCCATGAAAATGGAAACGGAAATCCGCGCAGCCCGGGATGGCATTATTGAAAAGTTGAGTGTCTCTGAAGGGGATTCCGTGCAGGTTGGTGATGCTTTGATGGCGTTAGCGTAAGGAACGATGATGGACAGTATTTTAGCGCTAATCAATGATTTCGGATTTTTCCATTTACAGCTAGGCCAAGCCGTTATGATTATCATCGGTCTTTTGTTGCTGTACTTGGCCATAGTGGAGAAGTTCGAACCTTTACTGCTAGTACCGATTGGTTTCGGCGGAATTTTAGCAAACTTGCCAGATGCAAACCTAGCCGTTAATGCAATAGAAGCGGCGATCTACGCTGGGAAAAGCGATGTTATGAGCGCTTTTTCCTCTGTGCTTAATATCACGGAAGCGGCTCCTGATTCGGTGAAGCACGCGCTTGAGATGGCAACTCCGCTACAAAAAATGAATTTGCATTTATTGGCTGAACAATTCAATTACAGCGATGGTATGTTGTATACCTTCTATAGCGTGGTTATTGCATCTGGTGTGGGCCCGTTGGTCATTTTCATGGGCGTGGGGGCTATGACGGATTTTGGCCCACTATTGGCGAACCCCAAAACCTTGTTGCTAGGAGCCGCTGCTCAATTTGGTATCTTCGCTACCGTTCTTGGTGCGTTAGGTCTTAGTCAATTGGGGCTGATGGACTTTAGTGTGGCTCAGGCTGCGGCTATCGGTATCATTGGGGGGGCTGATGGCCCTACTGCGATTTATGTTTCGAGTATGCTAGCGCCAGAATTATTGGGTGCTATTGCTGTTGCCGCTTACTCATACATGGCGTTGGTTCCTATGATTCAACCGCCGATTATGCGTGCGCTGACCACGGAAGCAGAGCGTAAAATTCAAATGACGCAGCTTAGAACCGTTAGTAAAGTTGAAAAAGTTTGCTTCCCGTTAATGCTGCTTATTTTGATTGCGATGTTGCTGCCTTCGGCCACGCCGCTACTTGGGATGTTTTGCTTTGGCAACTTAATGCGTGAGTGTGGGGTGGTGGAACGGCTCAGTGATACTGCTCAAAATGCCTTAATTAACATCGTTACGATATTTCTTGGATTGTCGGTAGGTTCGAAGTTGATGGCAGACAAGTTCTTACAACCTCAAACATTAGGTATTTTAGCGTTGGGTATTGTTGCGTTCTGTGTGGGTACAGCGGCGGGTCTGCTAATGGCAAAAGCCATGAATCGTATCTGCACCGAAAAAGTGAACCCGCTTATTGGTTCTGCAGGGGTTTCGGCGGTACCGATGGCAGCGCGAGTCAGTAATAAATTGGGTCTAGAAGCTAATCCACAAAATTTTTTATTGATGCACGCGATGGGACCAAACGTGGCTGGTGTTATCGGTTCGGCTGTAGCGGCTGGAGTAATGATCAAGTATGTGATCGGAGGCTAACCGTAATTTAAAAAGGAAGATCACGGTATCTTCCTTTTTATTATTTTGCCAAGCAAAATATCCGATGAATAGACTAAATAAGAAGTTTAATTAAAGGAAAGTTTCGAGTATGAGCATTAATTCTATGCAAATAGTGGCAAGAATGAAAAATGGTCTATCATTTAGAAATCGGGTATTTATATTAATATTTTGCCTAATGATGGTTCAACTTTCTCTAGTGAGTATGAACTTTCATAAAGGGCTTATTAATACGCTTGAGCATCAAGTTGGAACAAGAGCGCTTATTCAAGCTAAAGAGATTGCAAGTGATCCTGAGTTAATTCAAGAAGTTCGGATTAAAAATATTGCCGCGATTGACCACGTTATTAGCCGATTGCATAAAATATCGGATGCTAGTTTTATCGTAATTGGCGATGCTGATGGCATACGCTTATCTCACCCCGTTAAAAAGAGCATCGGCAAACCAATGCAAGGTGGCGATAATGAAGGAGTATTAGAGCGAGGTGAGGCTTATGTTTCCATTCAAGAGGGAAGTTTAGGCTATGGTGTTCGTGGCAAGGCGCCGATCGTCGATTTTGATGGTGAAATAATCGGTGTGATCTCTGTGGGCTATTTGTTCAATCGCTTTGAACAGTGGGTCAATTTTTATTTTCAACCACTGGTTTATGAACTCATCTTTACATTCTTTTTGACATTAATTGGTGCTTGGTTTTTCTCTAGTCACATAAAAAAGAAAATGAATGGCATGGAACCTTCAGAAATTGCGTTGGCACTGTATCTTCAAAAGTCGATTTTATCGTCCGTTTATGAGGGAGTGATTGCTATCGATAAAGTAGGTTCTATTTTAGCGATCAACCGTAGCGCGTTAGAATTACTGGGATCAGAGCGTGATCCAAAACATATGAAATCTCGTTCCATTTTGGAGTATGTAACTAATTCTCAATTTTTCTTTCAGACACCGTTTGAAAAAAATATTAAAGATGAAATTGTATCGATCAATGGGAAAACGATCATTGCCAACCGAGTTGCTATATTTGATGGTACAGAACTCATAGGGTGGGTTGTTAGCTTTCGTCAAAAGAATGATATTAATTCACTTACGGCAGAATTAACACAAATAAAACAATACACTGATAATTTACGTGTGATGCGTCATGAGCATGCAAACAAATTATCAACAATTAGTGGTTTAATAGAAATAGGAGATAATAAAGCAACATTAGAATTAATTAACAGTGAAAACATAAAAAAGCAACAATTAATTGACTTTATAAGTTCAAAAATAAAACTAAGGCAAATTGCAGGAATCCTGCTAGGAAAATATTCTCGCTCTTGCGAGCTAGGGCTAGAATTGCAGTTCGATCCCACTTGCCAGTTACGTCATTTAAATGAAAAAATAGAACCAAATGAATTATCCGCTATTATTGGGAATTTGATTGATAACGCATTTGAAGCCACACTTCAGAACCCTGAAAGTAATAAAATTGTTACCGTGTTAATTACAGATGCTGGTGATGATTTAGTGGTTGAAGTCTCTGACAATGGTTGTGGTATATCATCGGATATAGCAAGTACTATTTTTGAACGTGGGGTAACCAGTAAAAAAGATAGTGAAGGCCATGGAATAGGTTTATATCTTATCAATCGATACGTGATGAATGCTGGTGGAGTTATATTAGTTGATGATGCGGAACCTAAGGGAACGATATTTTCAATTTTTATTCCGAATAAAGGTAATTAAGAATGAATATGATTGATGTATTAATTATAGAAGATGAAGTTGGAATCGCTGAACTTCATGCACATTTCTTCCGTCAGACGATAAGGTTCAATCCTATCGGTATCGCATCGACCATTGCTATGGCGAAAACGATGATACGGATCCATAAACCTAGCCTGATCATTTTAGATAACTACTTGCCCGATGGCCGTGGGATTGATTTGTTGCGCGAGATCATCGCCGATAAGAGTGGCAATCAACCCGATGTGATTTTGGTGACGGCATCAAGTGAGATGGAAACAGTAAAAGACGCGCTTCATTGTGGTTGTTTTGACTACCTTTTAAAGCCTATTTCTTACGATAGACTGCAAGAAACGCTCAATCGATACTTGAAATACCACTGTGCCATCAAAGCGTTTGACAACATCAGCCAACGCCATGTCGATGATTTATTTAATATCCAGACGCGGGATAAAGAATCCAGCCGCCTTCCTAAAGGGATTGGTGAGTTAACATTGGATATGATTAAACAAGTATTTAGAGCCAATAGCGGCCTTAAATACACCGCGGAAAGTTTAGGCAGTGAAGTGGGGATCAGTAAAACCACTGCGCGACGCTACCTTGAATATTGCGCCGCCAGCGGTTTCATCTCGGTTGAAAATGAGCATGGCCGGGTCGGTAGACCTGAACGGGTCTACGTTAAAAACGCCTAGTATTTATGCTTATCGCTACCGCGCCACTCTTTCAGGGTGGCGTTTTCACATCATTGCTATTGTTCTTTCTTTACTCGCGATTAAATTCATTAAAAACGTTAATGGTTTTTACCCTACAGCGAAACTTGAGCAGCGTCCCCTTTAATCGCCCAGCCTTTGACGACAATGCTAGCAACAGGCAATAGCGGATAAACATCTATTGTCAAAAAATTCAAACATCCAATAGACGTATCTTAAGGACTTCGTATGCATATTAGTCAGCGCTCCTACGCTGGAACACTTGAGTCGAGTGACCTACTCGTTGAAGTGACACCTAGCGGTGGCGGTCATCTGAAAATTGACATTACTAGCTCGGTCGAAAAGCAATTTGAGCCAATTATCCGTCAGGTTGTAACTCACACGTTGGAGGAGATGGGTGTCAGTTCTGCCATCGTCACTATTAATGATAAAGGAGCCCTTGATTGTGTGATCCGCGCTCGCGTACAAGCCGCAGTGATGCGCGCAGCGAATATCGCTAATAACGACATTATTTGGGGGGCAATTTAATGAGTAAGCTACGAAGAAGCATGCTTTTTGTCCCAAGCTCCAATGCGGCAATGTTAAGCAATGCATTCATCTACACACCCGATGCAATCATGTTTGATTTAGAAGATTCCGTCTCCCTGCGTGAGAAAGATACGGCGCGCATGTTGGTTTACAACGCACTGCAACACCCGCTCTACCAAAATATTGAGACGATTGTACGTGTTAATGCTTTGGAATCTGATTTTGGACATGCTGATGTAAGGGCCGTCGTCAAAGCTGGCGTGAACGCGGTGCGTTTACCCAAAACAGATACGCTGCAAGATGTGGTGGATATGGAGCTTGCCATAGAACAAGCTGAAATTGAATTTGGTCGCAAGTTAGGCAGTACCAAAATGCTTGCTGCGATTGAATCGGCGATGGGAGTAAATAACGCTGTTGAGATTGCTTGTGGTTCAAAACGTTTGATTGGTATTGCGTTGGGCGCAGAAGATTATGTACGCGATTTGCGTACACAACGCACATCTGAAGGCACTGAACTTTTGTTTGCACGCTGTTCAATACTGCAAGCTGCTCGTGCCGCCGGCGTCATGGCTTTCGATACTGTTTATTCCGATGCGAACAATGACGAAGGCTTTCTTCACGAAGCGGAACAGATCAAAACATTAGGTTTTGATGGCAAGTCGCTGATTAACCCTCGCCAAATCGAAATGATCCACAACGTTTTTGCTCCATCACAGAAAGAAGTTGATCACGCTTACGCCGTTATTGAGGTGGCGCAAGACGCTGAGCAACAAGGTTCTGGCGTGGTTTCTCTCAATGGAAAAATGGTGGATGCGCCGATCATTGAACGTGCTCGATGGACACTAGAGCGGGCAAAATCCGGTATTAAACAGTAAGGCAGCAGTTGGATGAATAATAAAAAACTTCGTGAATTTGATTTAACGGCTCCCAATTTAAGACCTTATGCGGGTCCACATGAGCTTACTCCCCACTTATATGACCGTGACAAAAAAAAGTCACGTAAGCTGTTCAAAACCGTTCAAGACGCTGTGCGCAACAGTGGGTTGAAAGATGGTATGACTGTCTCATTTCATCACTCTTTTCGTGGTGGTGATCAAATCATCAACATGGTGATGGATGTCCTCGCGCAGCTAGGATTAAAGAATTTAACCTTAGCCTCCAGCTCGTTGGCCGAAATCCATTCACCGCTTATTACGCACATAGAAAATGGTGTAGTGAGTAAGATTTATACCTCCGGATTGCGTGGTGAGCTGGCGGAATTTATTTCCAACGGATCCATGAATGAGCCGATCCACATTCATTCGCATGGTGGTCGTGTTCAGCTTATACAATCTGGTGAACTTAATATTGATGTTGCGTTTCTTGGTGTCTCTACCAGTGACGAATTTGGTAATGCCAATGCCGTACATGGTCATTCACGTTGTGGCTCTTTGGGTTACGCACAAATCGATGCCATGTACGCTAAGCATGTGGTTATTTTAACCGAGCAACTGGTTCAATTTCCAAACCAACCAGCTTCAATAGCGCAAGATAGTGTTGATAGTGTGGTACTGGTGAAATGTGTCGGCGATGCTTCAAAAATCGGCGGTGGAACAACACGTATGACAAGTAACCCCCGTGAGCTTTTGATTGCACGGAAAGCGGCCGATGTTATTGAGCATTCTGGGTACTTTAAGCAAGATTTCTCAATGCAAACTGGCTCGGGTGGTGCTTCTTTAGCGGTGACTCGTTTTCTTGAAGAAAAAATGGTCAGAAAGAATATTACAGCCAGTTTTGCACTGGGTGGTATTACATCCACTATGGTGGATCTGCATGAAAAAGGCTTGATCAAAACGCTACTCGATGTTCAGTCATTCGATGGCCATGCGATTGACTCTTTAGCTCGCAATCCAAACCACATTGAAATTTCCGCTAACCAATATGCTAATCCTGCCTCCAAAGGAGCGGTAGTAGATCGATTGGATGTAGTGATCTTAAGTGCACTAGAGATCGATACCGATTTCAACGTCAATGTGATTACCGGTTCCGATGGTGTTATCCGCGGCGCATCGGGTGGTCACAGTGATACTGCGGCTTCGGCCAATTTGACGATTATTGTTGCTCCCTTGGTCAGAGGCCGAATTCCTACGGTTGTAGAATCAGTATTGAATGTCGTGACCGTTGGCAGCGAAATTGATGTGTTAGTGACTGATCATGGTGTGGCAGTTAACCCGAATCGACCTGAAATTGCCGAAAAATTGCAACAAAGTGGCCTGATTCTAATGAGCATCGAGCAGTTGCAAGAGAGGGCAGAATTATTGACGGGTAAACCAAGCTCCATTGCTTTTGAAGAAAAAGTGGTGGGCTATGTTCGTTACCGTGATGGTTCAGTGCTTGATGTGATTCGGCAAGTTAAGGAGTTGTGAGTGTACAGTGGGCCACAAGTTAATTTACAGCAATTACTTGATTGTAAAGAACAAAGAGCCTATCGACAAAGAGAGTGGGTTAACACTCACTCTCTGCCGCTGATCAGTTTCACGATCAACATGGTGGGGGTTGTTAAGAAAAATGCGATATCAGAAAAAGCGTTTGATGCTGGATACTATGCGATTTTAGAAACCTGTTTAGCAAACAACATTGCGGTTGTTCGGATGGAAACTGTTGTGGAAGTCACCGGCTATGAGCTTTTGATCGCTGCAAAATGCGAAGATCCCTATCGGTTAAAATGCTTGATGGTGAAATTGGAGGAGAATCATCACTATGGGCGTCTATTTGATATCGATGTGATTTCAACCTCTGGTCTTCCAATGTCGAGAGAAATGTTACGTTTGCCGAAGCGACGCTGTTTATTATGTGAGAACGAGGCGAAAAGTTGCGCTCGTAACCGAACTCATCCTCTGTCTGAATTGATCCATAAAATGAGCGAGATAACCCATGATTGCCAATAGAAGCATTGAATGGTTGATGGATGACTGCTGCCTATATCAACCAGCCGAACGTGGAGCGTTGAGGCTGAATATTTGTGTGTTAGCAGGCAATTTGGCCTACCACGCCATGATGTTAGAAGTGCATTTAACCCCAAAAGCGGGGCTGGTAGATTGCTCCTCAAACGGTGCGCACCATGATATGGACATCCATACATTTGTGCGCAGTTGCGATGCACTTCGGCCGTTTATGAAGGCATTCGTTAAAGCAGGAGCCAGAATGTCGTATTTACCAGCCAAATCACTGCTGCCGGGTTTAAGAACTGTTGGTATTCAGGCAGAGAAAGCGATGTTTTCCGCAACCAATAAAGTTAATACGCATAAAGGCATGATTTTTACCCTTGGCCTGATATGCGGTGCAGTCGGCTGGCTGTATCAAAAAGGACTCAGTTACGACTCACAACGAGTGAGAGCCGTTATCAAAGAGTGTTGCGCAAGTTTGGTGGTAGATGATTTAAAATTATCCAATAAAATCCCCGTAACTGCTGGAGAAAAACTGTACAAACAATTTGGAATTACGGGCATTCGAGGAGAAGCTTCAAAAGGTTACCCTACCATTTATTGTTACGGGCTGCCTATTTACCAAGAGTGCATTTTGCAAGGCCATTCGGAAGAGCAAGCGCTGTCAAAAACCTTGCTCTCTTTAATGAGCCACAACTGTGACAGCAATGTGGTTAACCGTGGTGGAATGTCGGGTCTCGACTACGTACAAAGTCAATCAAGGCAGCTACTGGAAAAAAGCCATTATCCCCACACCAACCTTGACAGTGAAATTACGCTACTCGACCAGCAATTTACGCATAAAAATCTCAGTCCAGGAGGTAGTGCAGATTTGCTGGCTGCTACTTGGCTGCTTGCTCAACTCGATATTTGTTCACAGATACTGGTGAACAAACAAGTGTCAATATAAGCAATAAAGTCAGTGATAAAGGGAAAGTTTCATGTTGTGTATCGGTATTATTGGTAATTATTCAGGTCATTTAAGTGGTGCAGAACAAGTACAAGAAACGGCATTGCCCAATGGTATCTTTGTGATTGATTGTTCTCATCCGGAAACGTTAACCTCAGGGAAGATAATCTACTACCCAAGAAGTGGAAGTAAAGTTGATATTGAGCCAGAATTTGTTATTCGTTGCCAAGTGAGTTATGAGCAAGGGAAAGTGAGCGCTTTAATGCCAAAACAGCTTACTATAGGCAATGACTTTACTATTCGTGAATTGACAGGTTCCAATAAAATTGACCAACGAAAATCTTGGGGAGAATGTTCTAAAGGGATTAATCACTATTGGTGGGATGTGCTGAGATTAAGTCCTTCAAATTATGGTGAGAATTTAAAGCTTATCTCCTATATTGAACGAGATGGTGATTTCTATTTAGCAACGCCAGAAGTTGATTGCACCGAACTAAAAATATTCTATTGTCATTTAATGGTGTGGTTAACTAACGTGATTAATAACCAAGTTGATGAAGGTATGTATAGCACTATTTTACCTGAAATAGAAAAACAAGGTTTTCCTAATGAACTGATTCTCTTTACTGGTGCACCAAATTATACCTATTGGGGTGATATGAACTTTATCCAGAAAGGTGATAAAGTTCATATCGCTGCTTATGATATAAATCATATTAATGAGGATGAAATAAAGAGAATGTTTAAATCACAATATATTATCAATAACCAATACATATTATCATTGTCTCAACATATTATTTGACATTGTAGGGATATTTGTTTTTCTATTTAAATTTCTATTTTTTAATAGTCAAGCATTAGTCGGCGTGAGAATTAAATTCATAGAATTCATTAAATGATATTTGAACGTCAAGAAAGTGATAGCTTATTCATACTTATGGTTTCTATTTCGTCATATTATCATTTTGTGCTCATCGACAGGATTGAACAATGATTGTAACCAATACATTTAACGAAAATTTAAGTGAAGAATCAAAACAGAATTGGCTTAGTTACTGGAATCACTTTAATAATAATGAATACCAATTTTGTGCAGAACATAATTGCATAAACAAGCATCATCATGGCGTATTGGTCAAACAAACTGGTTTTAGTGATGATAGGCTATTTGTTATACCTTTGTGTAAAGAACACAGCGCTAATTTTTTAAACCCCATTGAACTTGATGAGAAAGTCAGTGTTGTTCCAGCAGAGCTAAGTTTGTAGATATCCTTGTAGGGATTTTGTTGGAAGTTGAGCAATGCCATTTATTTTGCATTGCTCTTTTTTTATCTAAAATTTGTAGTTCTGGTTTTAATGTTTGAAAAGTGTAATGTTGATTATGGAATTGGAGGTGTGCTTTGTGATGCCTTAACCTCCGACATTAGAAATGTGATAACTATTCCATAACTTAACACGACATAAGACATGTCTATGAAAAATGGTATTATTTTTGAGAATTTTAGTATTTTTATAGGAATCGGTTGTGGACCCTGTGATATCGCAATTAAAGAAGGATTTTTATGCGCAGATTCGCTCTCTCAAAGACGGTCCGACATCTGAATCTCAAACGACCTTAGCACTGCTCACAGAAGAAGAGTTGCAACAACTCGAACAAATGTGGGTTGAACTGGCGGTTTGGAAGCAGTCGCAGAATATCTAACTGCCCACAAATTGATTAGCGCAAATTTTCGTAATAATCCCAAATAAAAAGCCAGCAGAACAGATGCTGGCTTTTTTTGTTTATCATGTCGGCTGTTAATTATACGCGCGTGCGACACGTCCAAGTGATGACAGTTGATAATGTTCAGCGTATGCGGGGATGAAGATTGAGTGACCTTTTTTCACGGTTAGAGACTCACCATTGTCATGGGTTAAGGTCGCATCAGCATCAATGGCAAAGATAATTTCAGCACTGTTGATTTTCACGTTAACTTGCGCGGTATTGAAGTAAATCGCAAACTTAAAATCGCGGACTGGGACAGGGAACAATAATGCTCCATTTTCTTCGATTGGTTTCAATAACAGGCTTGAAGCTGGTTTTTCTTCAAATAGCGTGCATGATGCGAGCTCTTCAATATCCATGTGTTTGGGTGTTAGGCCAGCGCGCAACACGTTGTCTGAGTTGGCCATGATTTCAAGCCCGGTACCTTTCAAGTAGGCGTGTGGCGTTCTGGCGTCTAAAAACATGGCCTCACCCGGAGCTAAAGTGAGTACATTGAGCATTAATGGAGAAAATAGACCGATATCACCGGGGTACTGTTGTGCCAGCTCTAAAATGAGCTCAAAAAGATCATCATCTGAATGATGATGGGCATACGCTAATAATGCATTCACCGCATGTTCTTTTTTCTCGCCAGTTAATGATAGCAATGCACTAAAAAAGGTTTTTAAACCTTGTGATGTTGGGTTGTGTGCAAAAGCATCGACCAGGGTTGAAATCGCATTGATATTCAGCGTTTGAAATTGTTCAACAATCTCTGTGATTGGGCGAAACCCATTCATCGCTTGATAAGGGGTAAGGGCGTAAACCAATTCCGGCTTGTGGTTAGGATCTTTATAGTTGCGATGTCCGGCATTGAGTGAGATCCCCGCTTGGTTTTCTTTCTCAAAGCCAATTTCCGCTTCTTGCTTACTTGGGTGAACTTGAATCGAAAGGGCGTTCGCTGCGGCAAGTACTTTGAAAAGATAAGGTAACTCACCAAAGGTTGTTGCAGTAGCAGCAGAAAGAAACGCTGTTTTATCTTGGTTGATCATCTCAAGCAACGAAACAGGTTCTCCATTCACATGAATTTGTGAGCATCCATTTGGGTGTGCTCCCATCCAAATTTCTGCTTGTGGAGCCTTGGTTGGGTTAGCAATATCAAACAAGTGCTGAATCGAAGTCGTGCTTCCCCACGCATAGTTTTGGATGACATTGTCCATCAAAAAGAAAGGTTGTTTGTTATTGGTCATAGTACATCTCACAAAAAATCAAAATAAAAACAAAGTAGCAGTACACAGAGTAAGAGAAATAAAAAACTCCCGAGTTAAAGCGGGAGTACAACATAAAATCAGAAGCTCAGCGTTGATGAACATCAAGCACTCTCGGGGGAGAGTGCTTGATCATTAAGCCGTTGCTTGTTGTAATTTCGCTTGGCGCATTTTTTTCAGAGTGATACAAACAACACCTGTCACTACAGCACCGGTTGCCATGCAAAGCAAAGCTAGCAAAGGCTTATTCATGGCACCGAGCAATGCTACTACAGGACCGCCGTGGGCAACACTGTTTGTAATGCCAAAAGTGAACGCCATAACCGCTGCAACCATCGACCCCAAGATGTTTGCTGGAATGACTGACATCGGATCTTGCGCGGCAAATGGAATTGCTCCTTCAGAAATACCAACCAAGCCCATTGCACCGGAAGCTTTCCCTGCTTCAATTTCAGAGGCTTCAAACAAGTTCAGTTTACGGCCCAGTACGGTTGCTAAAGCCATACCGAGTGGCGCGACTGGAATGGCACACGCCATTGCACCCATAAATTGAGTTTGACCGCTGGCAATCATACCAACAGAGAAGAGGAATGCCACTTTGTTAAATGGGCCACCCATATCAAAGCCAGCCATGCCGCCGAGCACAATACCGAGCAGTATCACGTTACCTGAGCTCATGCTCGTAAGTAGTGCGGTTAAGCCATCCATCAAGCTTGCAATCGGCGCGCCGATAACAAAAATAAAGAGCCCAGAGATAAAGAGTGAGCCTGCGATGGGTGCAATCATGATTGGCACAAGTGGTTGAATAAACTTGTGAAAATGGATGCTTGTTAACCATTTGATGAAATAACCGACTAAAAGGCCTGCAATAATGGCACCGATAAAACCTGTACCTGCATCTGCGCCGTAGAATGACCCGTTGTTAGCGATCCAACCACCAATTAAGCCAGGAGTCAGAGCAGGGCGATCGGCGATCGCATACGCGATGTAACCTGCAAGAATGGGGATCATCAACGTAAAAGCAACCACACCGACGTTCAGCACTTGGTTCCACATACTGCCGTCAGGAATGGCCATACCAGCTTCGGTTGGCTCGCCGCCAATAGCGAGTGCTAAAGCAATCAACAAACCGCCAGTAACAACGAATGGGATCATATGCGATACACCATTCATCAAATAGCGGTATAAATCGGAGCGAGCTTGCGCCGCTTTGCCTTTCCCATCTAAAGTCTTGGCACTGGCATCGGCTTGATATTTTGGTGCGCTGAGGGCTTTTTCAATCAACCCTTTTGCATCACGAATCGGCGCTTTAACGCCCGTTTCAATCAGTTTTTTACCCGCAAAGCGCACCATGTCAACTTGCTTGTCGCAAGCCACGATGATCGCATCAGCTTTAGCGATCTCTTCATCCGTTGGGCTGTTTTTCACCCCAATCGAACCGTTGGTTTCGACTTTAATTTGATAACCCATCGCGGCGGCCCCTTTTTCCAGCGCTTCAGCGGCAAGATAAGTGTGTGCGACACCGGCTGGGCAGCCCGTTACGCCAATCAAAAAGCCTTTATTGGCTTCAACATCGGTTGTTTTTTCGGTTTTTTGTAGCAACAAATCTAGCGCTGCTTGCTCTGTTTTTGCGTCTAAGAAACGTTGGATGAACCCTTCTTCAATAAGCTTGGAAGAGAGCTCTGCCAGCACTTCAATATGATGATTTGAACCACCATCAGGCGAGGCTATCATGAAAAATAATTTAGAAGGCAAGCCATCTTCCGCGCCATATTCGATACCGCTTTTGCTGATGCCTATCACAACTGCAGGCGAGATAACGGCGGAACTTTTGGCATGAGGCAGCGCGACACCATCTTCAAATCCAGTGTTACCAAGCTCTTCACGAGCATAGATATCGGCTAAAAACTGCGATTTATCGCTGATGCGTCCTTGTTCTAACAGTACATCGACCAGCTCTGAGAAAACGCCATCTTTTGATGTTGCTTTCAAATCAAGCAGGATCAAGTTCTCATTAATGAGTTGAGTGATCATGTTTCGTCCCCTATATGGTTTTTATCCCCTTCGCACGTAGAACTGAGCCATGTTGGCTGCAACTTCAAACTGTTTGGGGATATTGTTATTGCGCACCGCGCTTTTTGTTGGAGATATTGTGAGCGCCTCGGGTGAACAGTGGTAGTGTACGAAACTGGCATTTACTGGATTATTGTAACCTGTGGCTGCAAACGTGATCAGGCTCTTATTTTGGTTTTAGGGTGATAATTTTAATTTATGATTAATTTTTTATTTTAATTCAATTGGATAAATTGATTATTTTGCTTTTTCGATCGGAGTTATCGAATGCGTAATGATTGGTGATTCATGAGGTGTTGGATTATAGTTGCCTCGTTTATTGATGGGTATAGGGTGAATTTTGTGATCCCAGTATTTAAAAATGTGATTGAAGTGCTGCTCTCGGAGCGAGAAAGTTTTAATCGAATATGGTTTGCTGGGGACAAAATAACGCCGCCAGCGTTCAGTTACCAAGTCAATTTTCCTCGTCTAGAATTGGTTTTAAGCGGCGTGTATAGCAACGAAATCGAAGAGATTGAACAAGGTATTAGTAAGGTCAACATCTTATCTGGTGATGCGCTTTATATACCTCCGAACTGCTGGAATAAACCTGATTGGCAAGAGAGCTGTTCGGTCTTGAGTTTGCTATTTGGCCGTCGTCAAATGGGGTTTAGTTTGGTCAGTAAACACAAAGGCGAGAGTGGTTTTTATGATGTTCAGAAACACAGTATCCCAACGCGTACTGGGCACGCGATTGATCACATGCTCGAAGGGTTAAATGCATTAGCACGTGAGCCTCAGAAAAGCCCAATGGACGAACATTTGTTGTTGGCTCTGTTGAGTTACAGCGCCACAATGCTTGATCAACCGACCGCTTCTCCTAAAAAGCGCAGTGAAGATTTATATCAAGGTATCTGCATCTATATCCAAGAAAATTTTCATCGCAATATTTGCCGTGACGGCATCGCACAGCGGTTTAACATTTCCGCCAACCATTTATCGCGCATGTTTCGCCAACAAGGACACATGACTCTTGCTGATTACATCACTTGGGTAAGAATTGAACGGGCAAAATTTATGTTGAAGAAATACACCTTTCGTTTAGCTGAAGTGGCCACGCGCTGTGGATTTCAAGATGTGAATTATTTTTTCCGCGTATTTAAAAGCAAAGCGGGTATGACTCCATCTGAATATCGAACTCTGTCGCAATAAAGCTATTCATTTTGTATTGGGTCGTCCGGCTTAGCCATCACGTGCAGCAAAATGGCTTTAAGGGTTTCTTCTCTTTTTGCCGTAAGTAGCCATTGACGATGTTCCTCTTCCAGCAACCAACGAGTTAACTGCGTGACCGGTTTAATCACGGTTCGCGGCGCTGATGTCGGCAGTAATAAGGTGATGATCAGCGACACATCGCCGGATTTTTCTGACCATGATAGCGGGTTTGCTAACCAGTGAACCGCCAGTGTTGGCTGGGCAACTCGTGCGTGAATGACATGGGGGAGCGCTATTCCACGGCCAATAATGGTCGGGGAGATGGCTTCTCTTTTTTCCAGCGCATGCAAAATATCATGACAATACGTGGGCATGATCTGCTTAGCAATTGTGTCGAGTGCCTCTGATTTGCTAAGCTCAGGGCCTAATGTGGCGTAATGCCACTGTAGCGAAAAGGGCAGTTGAAAAGCAGAGTGGGTGGCAAACGCCAATTCCGCTTTGGCATTTTGTTTGTGTGATGTTGAAATAAGCAGTGTGTGCTCGCGTAAATACTCTGTCATCACCATGCAGGCCAACTCGGCGTCGAGCCCTTCAATGGCAATTTGGCATACATCTCCCGGGTTTGAACCAAGGCTTAACACTTGCAGTGTATGGTTGAGCATTGCCTTGTTGTCACGCGTGATGTTAAACAGCACCACCACCGAGCGAAAATGGCGGTTGAGATCTTTCAATTCATTTAATTGCCAGCTGACCAGACCGCCTGCTTTTAAAACAAAGGTGATGCGCGTTGTGATCATCGGCGGTTACAAATAACGATCTAAAACAGATTGCACGTTCGTCAACACTTCTTCAATGGACACCTGAACCGTTTTGCAACCAACAAAACGTTCACGCTGTTCAATGTCGATATCTGAAGCGATGAGGATCAGATCCGCGTTGACAATATCTGCCACTATCAGTGGGTTCTCGACACCCATTGCGCCTTGGGTTTCGACTTTAATTGAGATATTACGCTTATTCGCTTCTTTTTTGAGTGCGTCTGCGGCCATATAGGTGTGCGCGATGCCTGTTGGACAAGCAGTTACTGCGATAATTTTCATAACGAAAGATAATAAAGAAATGATGAGTGAGTATAAGGAGGATGAAAGCGTGACTCAACCGAAGTTTACGCTAAGCCAGCACCCTAATGACTGTAGCACTCAAGCTACTCGGCTTTGCACATAAACTTTGCACTGGCCGTAGAATAGGGAAGCCCATCATAAAAAATGGTGCTGCACAGATAGTAAATGTGACGTTTTTGTTTGATAAGATGCGCTTCGACTTGCAACGGTACATTCAGTGGAATAGGGTGCAGATAACGTACGTTTAGCTCTGCTGTCATCGCATAAATGCACTGTGCAAACAGACAATGTGTCATGGCCGCATCATGTAAGGTGCTGATAAGTCCACCCTGCATGACCCCTTGATAGCCTTGCATCTTTTCTGTTGCTACAATCTGTGCGCATACTCTCCCCGTTTCTGTTTGGTTAAATTGCAGTGTGTGCGTTTCAGAAAAGAACGGGGCACAACACACCGCGCAGTGGCAATGTTGTAGGGGAGGCTGAATGTTCATAAGTTCACCAAACTGTTTTTAAATGATTAGGAGAAGAAAATGGCAAGACCCAAAAAAATTCGTCGTGTTTGTGGTCAAGTGGCGTATGCATGCTTCAAACCCAACGGTGTCAAATTATCTGAATTGAACACAGTAGATTTACTGCCAGAAGAACTTGAAGCGTTGCGTTTGGCTGATAAAGAGGGGCTTAGCCAATTACAAGCGGCTACGCAGATGGGCATATCGCGACAAACCTTTGGTAATATCGTTAACCAAGCAAGAGCGAAAGTCGCGACTTGCTTGGTGGAAGGTCATGCGTTGATGTTGGTTGAGCGCTAACGCTCGTGATCAGGTTCTTGAATTTGATACAACACCTTCTGATGCTCATCACAAACGTCTACGCAGTTACATTCTCTTTCAATATCGATATTTGCTAACCCACCACAACTGCCTTGCAGCGAGCGGCGGCGAAACAAAACACCGATCGCCATCAAGACAATAATGCCAATAAAAAACGCAAAGGTTATAACATAAGTCATTATTTTCCCTCGACAATCGCTTTTACTTTCAGCACTTTCTTCAACGCTTCTATGGTAGTTGGTGACAGCATTCTGGGTGCCAGTTTGTTATGTTTATCCACTTTCTTCGATCCACATTGACTAGCACAACGTTTCTTCGATTTATTGGCTGAAGGCTTGCCAAAAGAGACGTCGGTGACGGGCAGAAGATGGTTTGGATGAAGTGATGTTAATTGGCTGCCTCTTGGTGCGTAATATACCTCAATCTTCTTTTCTAAAATTGCTGCTAACATATTTTGTCCGATATTGCGGACGATAACAGCGTCCACTCTATTCTCTCTTAGCAGTGCAAGTAGCTGTTTTTTGTGGCCACAACTGCCCTCGGTTTTAGTAACGTCAATACGTTGGCTAGTGGCGGTGGTATCGTCCACAATCATCAATTGAGGCGCTTTGGCAAAGTGATTAAAAGGCGAGTTTTGATCACAAGGGATGGCATAAATCATCATGGCTCCTAAAGTTTATCGGGTTCTTGTATTTAAAATACACCTTATTATTGGCATATGCCAATAATAAAAATGACAATGTAAGAGTTCATTAATTAAAAGTCGTGGTGCTGTTTGGTAAATCGAGACCCGATATGGCGTAAAAATACACGAATAAATTGCAGGCGTATGTAACAAGCCTCATCTACACTTTGTGAGCAGTCAAATGAAAGTTAAATCTATTGCATATTGGAAACTCGCAAGTGTAAACGTTAACATCTGGTGTTTTGAGAGGTATGATCTCTTTCGTGGTGGATCGCACTTTTAAAAAGAGAAATAGGTCTCGATGTTACATTGCGTTACGTATGATTACTTAGTTTTGCAATAGTTATCAAACTATTCACAAGAAACCGCATGAAAATGCGATTTCAAAACTGAAATTTTAACTGGTTCACATTAATTGTTTGTTTTACTACTATACTTTGAAAGGTAAACGTTTTCACTGCTGTTTCTCAGAGTTAACGTTTCTCCCCCTACACAACGTAATAACAACACTAACAAATAGGACTTGTTCAATGAGAAAGTTAACTACTTTAGCCATGCTTGCGGCTGGTATGAGTTTCGGCACTCAAGTCATGGCTGACACAACGATCGGTGTGACCGTTTATAAGTACGATGATAACTTTATGTCAGTTGTTCGCCAAGCGATTGAAAAACAGGCAAATAATGACGGCAACACCAAGGTTTTGATGAATGACTCACAAAACAGCCAATCAATGCAAAATGACCAAGTGGATGTCATGTTGGCTCGTGGCGTGAAAGCACTGGCGATCAACCTTGTCGACCCTGCAGCTGCACCAAGTATTATTCAAAAAGCGAAAATGGATGATGTTCCTATCGTTTTTTACAATAAAGAACCGAGTGCTAAAGCGCTCGCTTCATATGACAAAGCCTATTATGTGGGTACAGATTCAAAAGAGTCGGGCATCATCCAAGGCGATCTCATTGCGCAACACTGGAAAGCCAATCCTGCTTGGGATAAAAACGGTGACGGTGTACTGCAGTATGTAATGCTGAAAGGCGAACCAGGTCACCCAGATGCGGAAGCTCGTACTTCTTATTCTGTGAAAACCATTAACGAAAATGGCATCAAAACAGAAGAGCTACACATGGATACTGGTATGTGGGATACCGCCATGGCAAAAGATAAAATGGATGCTTGGTTATCTGGCCCCAACGGCAGCAAAATCGAAGTCGTGATTGCCAATAATGATGGTATGGCGATGGGTGCGATTGAAGCGTTACGTGGTGCGGGTGCGAAAGTACCAGTATTCGGTGTTGATGCGTTAGCAGAAGCATTAGCATTAGTTAAATCTGGCGACATGGCAGGCACTGTGCTTAATGATGCAGATTCACAAGCCAAAGCGACATTTGAACTTGCACGTAATTTAGCCAACGGCAAAGCTGCAACCGAAGGCACTCAATGGGAAATGGCCAATAAGATTGTTCGTGTTCCTTATGTTGGTGTGGATAAATCGACACTCGAGTAACCTAAAGTTCAAGGGGGAAGTCATTCCCCCTTTACTCCCTAACTTATAGGGTGTTTATACAATCAATAATAAATAATTGCTGATTAAATTTTATTTAATATTGAATGGTATTAATCAAAGAATAAATAAGTGATGCCATGGTAAATCAAGAGCATGAATTTCTGTTAGAAATGACAGGAGTGAGTAAAGAGTTTCCCGGGGTTAAGGCATTAGATAAAGTTAATTTGAAAGTTCGACCACACTCTATTCATGCATTAATGGGAGAGAATGGTGCAGGTAAGTCGACGCTATTAAAATGCCTTTTTGGAATTTATGATAAAAACGAAGGTGATATTATATTTTTAGGCGAACATGTGAATTTTCAATCGTCTAAGCAAGCTTTGGAGGCGGGTGTTTCCATGGTCCACCAAGAGCTTAACCAAGTATTACAATGTTCTGTAATGGATAATATTTGGCTAGGGCGTTACCCAAAGAAAGGACTCTTTGTCGATCACGATAAAATGTATCGCGATACCAAAGAGATCTTTGATGAACTCGATATTGATATAGACCCGAAAATTAAAGTGGCTAAATTATCGGTATCACAAAGGCAGATGGTCGAAATAGCGAAAGCGTTTTCTTATAACGCGCGCATTGTGATCATGGATGAACCCACGTCCTCTTTGACTGAAAAAGAGGTATCGCATCTTTTTACTATCATTAACAAGTTGAAAGAAAAAGGCTGTGGCGTGGTGTACATCTCTCACAAAATGGAAGAAATATTTACTATTTGTGATGAGATAACCATCTTGCGTGATGGGCAATGGGTTGATACGAGGCCGTTGAAAGGGCTCGATATGGACAAAATCATTTCGATGATGGTTGGCCGTGAATTAACACAGCGCTTTCCCACAAAGACCAATGTGCCAAAAGAAATTATCCTCGAAATCAAAAATTTAACAGCACTGAACCAACCCTCTATTCAGGATATTTCGTTTGATCTCAGAGAAGGTGAAATCTTAGGTGTGGCTGGGCTCGTCGGTTCAAGACGCACTGATATTGTGGAAACCATTTTTGGGGTTCGTGAGCGTAGTAACGGCCACATTATGTTACATGGCCGAGAGATGAAAAACCGTGATGCACATGAAGCGATCAATAGTGGTTTTGCGTTGGTGACAGAAGAGCGTCGTTCAACCGGCATTTACAGTAATTTAGATATTACCTTTAACTCTTTGGTTGCCAATGTGGATGAATACAAAACCAAATTAGGTTTACTGAGTAATAAAAAAATGAGGAGTGATACACAGTGGGTAATCGACTCCATGAGTGTAAAAACACCTTCTCATGAAACATCAATCGGTTCTTTGTCTGGTGGTAATCAGCAGAAAGTCATTATTGGCCGTTGGTTGTTAACTCAGCCAGAAATATTAATGCTTGATGAGCCGACTCGGGGTATTGATGTCGGAGCAAAGTTTGAAATTTATCAATTGATATTGGAATTAGCGAAAAAGAATAAAGGGATTATTATTATCTCTTCCGAAATGCCAGAGTTGTTAGGCATTACCGACAGAATATTGGTGATGAGTAATGGCCGAGCTGCGGGAATCGTTAATACTAAAGACACTTCACAGAATGAAATATTAGAGCTGGCCTCTCGTTACCTCTAGGGAAATTATTATGGATTCAGTTAAAACATTTGCAATGAAGCACCTAAAGGAAGGTGCGATCTATGCGGTTCTATTTATTCTTCTGGCAATTATTATTATTCAGGAGCCATCATTTTTAAGTTTACGCAACTTTAGTAATATATTAACGCAATCTTCAGTGCGCGTTATTATTGCATTGGGTGTGGCGGGGCTGATTGTAACGCAAGGAACCGACCTTTCTGCTGGACGTCAAGTGGGTTTAGCCGCTGTAATTTCGGCAACACTTTTACAATCAATTGATAACGTCAACAAAGTATTCCCTAGCATTGGTGACGTGCCGATTGTGGCTGTGATTCTTTGTGTGTGCGCGATCGGCGCGATCATCGGCTTAGTGAACGGTGTGATTGTTGCTTATTTAAAAGTAACGCCGTTTATCGCCACATTAGGCACCATGATCATCGTCTACGGGATTAACTCTCTCTACTACGATTCGGTGGGTGCATCTCCAATTGCAGGTTTTGATGAGCGTTTCTCTTCATTCACTCAAGGTTTTATTCGATTTGGAGATTTTAGGTTTTCGTACATAACCTTCTACGCCATTATCGCGATTATCTTTACATGGATTTTGTGGAATAAGACCGTTTTTGGTAAGAACATTTTCGCGGTCGGTGGTAACCCAGAAGCCGCAAAAGTTTCTGGTGTTAATGTGCCATTGACGCTACTGAAAGTGTATGCTCTATCGGGTGTGTTCTATGCGTTTGGCGGTATGTTGGAAGCTGGCCGTATCGGCAGTGCGACCAATAACCTTGGCTTCCTGTACGAGTTGGATGCGATTGCAGCCTGTGTTGTGGGTGGCGTGTCATTTGCTGGCGGTGTCGGAAGCATTGCGGGTGTGGTCACGGGTGTGCTTATCTTCACTGTGATCAACTATGGTATGACCTACATTGGCGTGAGCCCTTACTGGCAGTACATCATTAAAGGCGGCATTATTATTTTCGCTGTCGCGTTAGACTCAATGAAGTACGCGAATAAGAAATAGCCGCCTAAGAGCAGAAATACAATTTTCGACATTTAATCGCCGAAAATTGTCGAAATAAAATAAACAAAGAGCGCTTTTATCGGCGCTCTTTTGCTATTGCCCAGTAGGAAGCGTACGTTTTTCAAAATAGCGCACAATCTCCTCGATCAATATTTTGATACGTGACGGTTGGTGATCACGATTAGGATAGAGCAGATGCAAGTCCGATCCTGTGGCCAAATCGTGTGAACTAAAACTTTGCCGATAATCTTCCAAGAGAAGAACGAGTTTCCCAGCATTGAGGTCGGGTTGAATATCGAGTTGTGATTTGAGTGCAATACCTGCGCCTTCGAGTGCCCACTGACGAATCACTTCGCCATCATTAGACAAACGTGATGGTTTGATCAGGATATCTTGAACGACATCTCCTTTAAGAAAAGACCAACGCGTTAATGATTCACTTTTGCGTAGCATACCCAAGCAAGCATGCTGTTTGAGATCCTCTGGGTGTGTCGGTTGACCATGACACGCTAAATATGCGGGTGAGGCACAAAGAACGCGGCGACTTGTTGCTAATTTTCTGGAAACCAATTGACTATCTTTGAGTGTGCCGTAACGCAATACCAAATCAAGTTTTGTTTCATATATCCCTAACACACTGTCACTAAAGGTAATCTGAGGCACAATTTTAGGATGCCTTGCTAAGAAGGAGTCGAGCAGTGGCAATAAATGTTGTCGCCCGAGATCTTTGGGTGCCGAAATTTTTATATTGCCTTCCAAGTGTGTTTTCTCGGCGAATAGCGAAGACTCGACTTCAGTGATGTTGGCTAAGGTTTGTAAACATAATGGATAGAAACGTTCGCCGGCTTCCGTCAATGCAATTTTACGTGTGGTTCTTTGCAGCAATTTCACGCCATAGTGGCGTTCAAGCTCTTGCAGTTTTAGTGTGACTGAAGCGGCGGACATATTGATGGCTTTTGCGGCGGCCGCCAACCCTTGTTGCTCAACAATGGCAACAAAGACCTCCATGTTCAATAATTTGTTCATTAAGATTCTATATCGCAGTTATTGTTAAGTAATCCTAAATACTCTTTTTAATTATAGCTAGATTATTTAGTGATTCTTTTGTTATAGCCTATGGATAACAACCCAATACAGAGCGATTGAATGATGAGTAGCTTATTTTCCCCGACACAAATCGGTCCACTTTCTTTGAATAACCGGCTGGTAATGGCCCCGATGACGCGGGCTCGGACAAGTCAACCGGGTAATGTTCCCAACGACATCATGGCGCAATATTATGCTCAGCGAGCGAGTGCTGGTCTGATTATTACTGAAGCAACACAAATATCAGACGATAGCCAAGGATACTCATTTACTCCTGGCATATACACGCCAGAACAAATAGTGGGTTGGCAGCAGGTCACTCAAGCCGTGCATGATCGCGGAGGAAAAATAGTGAATCAGCTATGGCATGTAGGGCGATTATCGCATCCTGTTTTTCAACAAGGTCAAAAGCCGATGGCTCCTTCAGCTATTGCTCCAGTCGATACCAAAGTCTGGATTGCACAGCCGGGGAGTGCCGGTGAGATGATGGAATGCGTTGAACCAAGAGCAATGACATTGCAAGAGATTAACCAAGTGGTACGCGATTTTGCTAATGCTGCACACAATGCGATTGCGGCTGGCTTTGATGGCATCGAAATTCATGGTGGTAATGGCTATTTGATCGATCAGTTTTTGCGAACCAATTCGAATCATCGCACTGATCAATATGGTGGCAGCAGAGAAAACCGCTTGCGTTTTCTTATGGAAGTTGTGAGTGCAATCATTGATAAGGTTGGCGCTGACAAAGTTGGAGTTCGCTTGGCGCCTTACATCACATTTAAAGATATGAACTGCCCAGATATCGTCCCAACGATTTTACAAGCGGCGGAGCAATTACAGAAACTCGGTATTGCGTATCTGCATTTGTCAGAAGCTGATTGGGATGATGCTCCACAAATCCCTGAAGATTTTCGCCGACATTTACGTGAGCTGTTCACCAATACCATTATTGTTGCAGGCCGATATGACGTTGAGCGAGCAAACCAAATCTTGGAAAATGGCTACGCTGACTTAGTCGCATTTGGGCGTCCCTTTATTGCGAATCCAGACTTAGTCGAGCGTTTGAAAATGAACCGTACATTATCGGCATTTGATCCAAGTTGCTTATTTGGTGGAGGTACTAAGGGATATACAGATTATCCAAACCATTCCTAAATCGACATAGCCAGCAGTCGTTTGTTTTATGATTCTACTGGCTTTTTTACAACTGGTTGGCCGTTATAAAACAATGAGCCATTAACGCGCGCCAAAATGATACGCTAAAAGTAATAAGGCCACAGAATAAACATCCATGTGAATGCAGAAAATATCAACGCGATCAGTACGGCAGCTGAACCGATGTCTTTGGCGCGGCCACTGAGTTCGTGCCATTCGTTACCGACGCGGTCAACCACGGCTTCCACGGCGGAATTCATCAACTCCACAATCACAACTAAGACTAAGCAACCAATCATCATGATTTGCTCAATTTTAGTGATAGGCAAAAAGAAAGTAGTGGTAATCAACAAAATTGAAGTGACAGTTTCTTGTCGAATAGCGGCTTCGTTTAGCCACGCGGCTTTCAGCCCTTGTATTGAATAACCTGTGGCATAAAACAGACGCTTTATACCCGTACGACCTGGTTTCATAAAATGAACAACCTAATAATGAATAACTATGACAATGGGCATGAGTGAATTACGTGTAGACGTAAAATAGCCTTCGCCCCGCACCCTCATGTTAAAAAAGAGAATCAATGACGTCAGTTCACTGATTCTCTTAAGTGGCCCGATATTAAACGCCCACCACGGGTAGTACAAGAGTAAAGCAAGCGCCTCCGAACACACTTTTAGCCACCGATACTTGGCCGTTGTGGCGTAAAACGATCTGTTTGACGATGGCCAAGCCTAATCCGAAGCCTGATTGTCGCGCTCCACGTGAGAGATCCGCGCTGTAAAAAGCATCAAAAATGAATGGCCAGTGCTGCGGGTCAATCCCTTCTCCATCATCATGGATATCAATTTGCACTGCTTGACCTGCGTTGATCACGGAGGTTTCAACGGCTATTTTGCTTTTGGCGTATTTCTGAGCATTACCTAATAAATTATCCAGAGCTCTTTTGAGAAGGTATGGATCGACCTGTAAAGTGGCGACTTGTGCTAATGGTAGCAACTGGATCTCGACTATGCTGTTGCTGCGCCATTTATCTAGTATCGGTTCGAGCCAGTAATTGAGCTGAATTGTCTGCATATTGAGTTCGTTTTCTGGCCTTTCAACTTTCGCGTAGTAAAGAAGTTCATCGACCATCGTTTCCATCTCTTCGGTATCTTCGATGATACTGGCGACTTTCGCCGCTTGTTTTGGTGTCAGAGATTCATCGGCCAACATTTCTGCTTGCCATTGGATCCGAAAGATAGGAGTGCGTAACTCATGAGCCACGGCATTACTCAGCGCTTTATTGCTGAGCACCAAAGCGGAAATTTTGCTCGCCATGTAGTTAAAGCTTTTGTTTAAAGAGCCGACTTTATCGCCGCTTTTGATGGAGGCGCGAGCGGTCAGATCACCAGCGGCAAAGGCTAAGGTCACTTTTTCCAATTCACGCACTCGCCGACTGATGAACCAGATCAGCAACACACAGTACAGTGCAAAACCAACGACAAGCAGCAAAAGTGAGAGATTATCTGCGAAGAAAATGGCTTGCCTCAGTGGTGATTCTTCATCGGGTTTAAAGCTGTAAATTGGTGAGGTGGACGTAAGGCGCAGCCATAAAAAACGGTCATCATCGTAGTAGGTGTAGGCATTGGGGGCGGTGGTAAAGAAAAACGCTCGCACATCTGAGGGTAAGGTCTTTTCAGTATGCGTCTCTATCAGTTGTCGTGTTTTATCGGCATATTCTTTTAGTACATTTAAGGTGTTGGCTTCACCTTCATGCTGATAAATACGAGTGACCAAGTCATGAAATGCTTCAGCTTGATAATCTTCAAGTACGTAATCGTAGTCAGTACCAAGCTGGTAAACGACCAGTTCAATGGTAATGAGTGTCGCTAAAAAAAAGAGCAATAAACCAACAAAAGATTCAACGTAGATACGACGCATACAGGTTTCTTCTAAAATACGTGGTCATTACCACGTGTCTGGTACAAAAAGGTATCCTTTCCCTCGGACCGTAATAATGCGTTTCGGTGTGGAAGAATCATCACCGAGTTTTTTACGCAAAATGACAATCTTGTTATCGACGGTTCTATCAAGCCCATCGTATTCAATCCCGCGTAACGCTTTGGTTAATACATCCCGTGATAGGACTTGATCTGGTGTTGATGCCAGTAGCCACAGCAAGTCGAATTCGCTGTCGGTCATCGCTACGGCCTCACCATTCATTTCACACAGATGTCGAGATTGATTGAGAGACAAGGCCCCAAATTCAAGCACGGTTTTCGCGGTTTGAATTGGCTCGCTGTCGACTCTGCGCAATAGCATACGCATTCTTGCAAGCAAGACGCGTGGTTTAATCGGCTTTGTCACAAAATCATCGGCACCAATTTCCAGTGCTGCAACGTGATCAAAATCGTCATCACTGGCGGTCAGCATCAATATCTTACCGTTGTACATAGGACGGATCTGTCTACAAATTGTCAGCCCATCTTCACCGGGTAGCATTAAATCCAGTAACACGATATCTGGTTGTTGCTCTAAAATGACCGCGCTCGCTTTGGCACCTTCAGCAAGGGCAATGACGCTAATATCTTGACTTTCAAAGTATTCTGTTAACATTTCTCTGAGTTTTAGATCATCTTCAACGATGATTAAAGAGTGTCTATCCGTCATGGAGACTCCTAGATTAGGTACGATGAACGACATGACAATCGCTGACATTGGAAAAATTTGAAGTGCATAGTAAAGCAAAGACCCAGCATTTTCGCTAGGTCTTTGTATGGTTGGATGAGTTTCTATTGATACAATCTCTTGTTATTCAACTGCTTTGGTCGGTGAAGAGCGAAGTTTGTTCGCCAGCATCACCACAAGTGGGCTAGTCAACATCACGACTGCAAGCACGGTAAACACGAAAGTGATCGGACGTTCCCACAAGAAGCTTAACTCCCCATCGCTGATCATCAACGCGCGGCGAAGGTTCTCTTCCATTAATCCACCCAAAATAAAGCCAAGCAGCAGTGGTGCCAGTGGGAAGTTGGCTAACCGTAGAGCAATCGCCCCCATCGCGACGATCAACATTACGTAAACATCCATAGTGTTAAACGAAACCAAATAAACACCGGTAATTGAGAAGAACAAAATCATCGGCAGCAATACGGTTCTTGGCACCGCCAATAGCCTTGAAATATATGGAATAAGCGGTAAGTTAAGGATGATAAGTACAATATTACCGAGATACATTGAGATGATGACAGACCAAAAGACATCAGGGTGATCAACAAATAAACGAGGGCCAGGTTGAATGCCGTAAGAGAGCAGGGCTCCAAGCATGATCGCTGTGGTGCCAGAGCCGGGAATGCCGAGTGTCAACAGCGGAACAAAAGATCCGCTAGAGGCGGCGTTATTGGCTGACTCTGGTGCAACAAGCCCACGCAAAGACCCTTTACCGAACTCTTCTTTTTTATCTTTGGGCGCTAAGCTGCGCTCCATACCATAACTCAAAAATGCGGCGATGGTTGCGCCAGCGCCGGGCAACACGCCAGTGAAAAAACCTAAAATGGAAGCACGAATTGAAACGGGAGCCGCTTCTTTAAATTCTGCCTTGGTGATTTTCATACTGCCCAAGTTGCTGATTTTATTCTGTTCATCTGTACGCGTGTCGTTTTCCGGTTTTAAAATACCCATTAATGTCTCGCCTAAAGCGAATGTCGCCATCGCCAGCAAGAGGAAGCTAAAACCGTCCATTAAATCAGTTAAGCCAAAGGTAAAACGTTCCACACCTACGCCTTTATCAATACCAACGGTAGAGAGCATCAAGCCAAGAACAACCATCATCCATGCTTTAAGGACTTGTCCTTTTCCAGCAAAGGCGGCGACCGCCGATAGACCGAGTAGCATCAACGCAAAATAGTCAGAGGATTGAAAACTCAGTGACACGCTGGCCAGTGCAGGCGCTGCGACCAAGAGCATAATCGCTGACAAGGTTCCGCCTGTAAAAGAGGCGTAAGCGGCGATGGCTAACGCTTTACCAGCTTGGCCTTTTTGCGCCATGGGGTAGCCATCAAACGCGGTGACCACGGTTGCCGAGCATCCGGGAGCATTAATCAAAATGGAGGAAGTGGAGCCGCCAAAAATAGCGCCGTAATAAACGCCGGCCATTAAAATCAAACCTGAAGATGGCTCAAGGCCATAGGTGATCGGGATCATCAACGCGATGGCCGAAATCGGGCCAAGCCCGGGTAACATGCCGATAAAAGTACCGACGAAACAGCCCACAATCACCATGAAGATGTTCATTGGCATCATGGCGGTAGAAAGCCCTTGTAAAATTCCATCTAACATAATCAGTTCCTACCAGAGTGTGAAAATAACGCCGGGCTCAAGGTAAATGTCCAAACCTTGAGTAAGCAGCAGATAAAACGCGATGACAAAGGGAAAAGAAGCACCAAATAACACTGATTTGCGTCTTTCACCCAAAATATAAAAGCCAGCGAGTAGAAAGAAACTGGTGGCCAGTACGAAGCCTAAATAGGTTAGGCCAAGTCCGTACAGCGCCATCAACACTAAAAAACCAATCAACAATTTCCAGTTGAAGTGCAATACCGCGCCGCTTTGTTTATCGGGCTGCCCTAACACCAGCATCAACAAAGAGAGGCCAATTCCAGCGTAAGTCAGCAGAGTCGGCAAGGTTTGGGCGTTAAACGGTTCATATTCATCACCGGGAAACATCGGTATTTGAGTCGTTTGATAGCCGTAGCAAAGGCTAAGAACAAGGAAGATCAACGCGCCAACGCGATCGCGGCACAGTAAATATTCTTTGCTGAAAAATTTGGTTGGCAGATCCGACATATCCAACTCCATGGTAAAAATAGGGGAGAAAAGAGCCGTGTAGCAGCGAGTTAATGAATTGATTAACTAAGGGCAAAGGGATAGGTGTATGGAGGTTTTCCTATTCATATTTGCCTGATAAACAAAGGAGTATTGAGCATAACTGCACACGGCAAAAGTGTTGCTAGCGGGGACAAGGCAAGGAACTGTCCCCTTAGCGACCTTACTTCAGGAAACCGAGCTCACGCATCAGATCACCCATCTCTTTCTCTTGGGCTTCTAAGAAGGCGTAAAACTCTTTATCCGCTTGATAGTTATCGATCCAACCATTACGGTCGCGGACGATTTTCCATTCATCGGTGGTGTACATTTTCGCTAATGCTGCGTTCCACTGATCAATCTTCTCTTGGCTGATCCCAGGGGCAGCGAAGAAGCCGCGCCAGTTAGCAAAGACTGTTGGGTTGCCATAGTCAGTTAATGTTGGAATATTCGGGGCAGATTCCAAACGTTTAGGGGCGGTGATCGCCAAAATTTTCACTTGGCCAGACTTGGACATTTCAAGCACTTCACCTAAGCCTGTTGAAAGCAGTTGTGTTTCACCAGAAAGTAGTGCCGCCATGGCTTTGCCACCCGCGTCATAGGCGATGTAGCGAACTTCTTTTGGATCCAACCCTTGCCCTTTGAAAGCGGCTGCGGCGACTAAGTGATCCATACTGCCACGAGCAGAACCGCCAGCGACTTTCACTTTACGCGGGTTGTCTTTGAAATCGGCAACCGCATCTTCCCACGTTTTGTATTTTGAATCGCCCGCAGCAACGATAGCGCCATAATCAGAAACGGTGGCGGCAATCGGTGTTAAATCGCGGAAGGATTGTGGAAAAACACCGGATAAAGAACGAACAACAATCGGTGTAGAGTTGACCATCAAGGTATCTTCTTGGCGGTCTGCGGTTTCAATTAGGTGTGCAATCGCTTTACCACCACCACCACCGGATAAATTTTGGTAAGACACATTGCCGACAATGTCGGTTTTCATCAGTACATCACCTGTACCACGAGCCGTCATGTCCCAACCACCACCCGCGCCACCGGGTACTAAAATGTGAAGTTTCTCAATATCAGCGGCGAAGCTGCTAATAGAAAAGGTTGCAGCCAGAATGGATGCAGTGAGGGTTGGTTTGAACTGCTTAAACATATTCACGTTCCTTATGTAGGGCGCATCTTCATCTTTACCTTGGAGCGTTTGTGATTGAATGCTACAGGCGGAGATAGGGTGCTTATCATTGTTATCATGACTGCATCAATGATCCAATGCAGATACGTTAAGTTAATAACCTGTTACAGGTTTGTCTCTAATGCGTAGATAAAAACAATATAGGGCATAAAAACGTTTTTGTTCATAAAGTTCACAGCGTTATTTTGCTGCGTTGTGTGACGAGTCTTCGTTAGCGTCTTGTCTCACTATCTACGAGCAGCAATCGGGTGTTATTCATTGCAAATTGCGCAGCTGAGGCGTCATTACCTTGTTGAAGTAAGGTCGTGATACTGGGCAGCAGCAAGAAAAAGATCAAAGGTTCGGGATATTGGGCTTGCCATTGATGGCGCTCATCTAACACATGCCCTTCGAAGTAGACGGTGAGTACCACACTGTCCGATGAAAAGTGCGATCCATGGAACCGCCCTAAAGTATGCGTCGAGCCCCATATTGAACTCAGTGGTCGCTCCGATGTGCTTTTAAGATAGAGATCAACCGCTACACTTTGCGATTGAGAACCTTGCGGTTGAGAATGTCGATGAACCGTTAAACGCTCACCCGAATACTTGCCTTGCTGGAAAGGCAAATAACCTAAGTTGTTCGGTGTTACACGGCCATCGTTTGCACACATTTGAACCGAATCGGGCATTTGCTGGCTGCTGTACAATTCACAAGCAAATTGAGCAACAAGTTGCTGTACTGCGCTTTGCAATAAGCGAGCATCAAATGAGTGTTCTTGCTCAAGGTGTAAATTTAATTCAGGAAAAACAATAGGTAACTGGCTTGTTAGCGCGTTGAGGTCATTGATCGTAACCGATTGATTCTGCTCTATTGCCGTGCGAATAATATTTGGGTTGTCTGCCAATGAAAGATCATCTTCAGAATAGATCGCCTCACTCAGTAGTGGGTAGCTGCGCGGATTTTTCGGTTTACTGTTGTAAGCAATGCATCCAGATAAGAGCAACGAGCAGGCGAGAGCGTAACCAAAAGGAGAGTGCGTGATTCTCTTGCAAAGATTCATAAGTGACGGCCGTGTCATCGGTAATGGGTTGCACTGCTTATTCTATCTGCGAAATCGACACTTTTCTCTTTTCAAGCTCACAGAGTTTTATCTTCTTCTGGTTCAAATTTAATCATTAAGTTTCTTATACATTAGTCTAATGTGTCGACAATTTTATTGATTGTCGATGGTTTTATGGTCTATTTTAACAATAAATTTTAATAATTGTTAACACATATAAGTGTGTGAGTGCTTTGCGTCTCAGCATGAATCCAACCTGTGAGCGATAACAAGATGAATAGTGCACTAACACTAAACAGTACTGATACAAAATCACACGCTGTTGAACGAGAAAAAGAGAACACCAAATCGGAAAACCTTACGGAGTATCTGATTGAGGCGATTGTTGAAGGGCGTATAGCACCGGGCAGCAAGATTTCAGAACCCGAACTCGCCAAACGTTTTCAAGTCAGCCGTGGGCCACTGCGTGAAGCGATAATGCGTGTGGAAGGCTTGGGGTTGATCGAACGTGTTTCACATGTGGGCGCGCGAGTCATTGAGTTGTCACCCGGTAAGTTGGTAGAGCTTTATGCAGTACGCGAAGCGTTAGAGGGTATGGCGGCAAGGTTAGCGGCGCGCAACATTTCGTCCTCTGAATTACAAGGGCTAGAGGCATTATTGTCGACACATTCGAATCATATTGAGCAAGTCGAAGGGGCTTCCTATTTCCATCAACACGGTGATTTTGACTTTCATTACCGCATCATCAAAGCCAGCCGTAATCATAAATTAGTGACTTTATTGTGTGATGAGCTCTATCACTTACTGCGCATGTATCGTTATCAATCGCCACGCTCACATTCACGCCCGAAGGAGGCGTTGGATGAGCACAAATACATTCTACAAGCGATCAAAAACGGCGATGAAGAACTGGCTGAGATGTTGATGCGGCGCCATATTTCGGGCAGTCGAATCTTGATTGAACAGCAGATAGTAAAAGAGTAAGCCACAGGGCGGTGGGCAGAAAATAATCATGCCTGCAATGAATCAAACCAAGAACCACGCATAGAGCGGCCTTGAATAAGGGCGATAACCAAGCGGCTGATTAGGAGAATCTCATGAGCTTAAGTCAGGGGGCGAAATTTAGACTCGCTGTTCAACAAAATGATCCACTGCAGATTGTCGGCACGATCAATCCCTATTGCGCAATGATGGCCAAACGTTTAGGCCACCAAGCCATTTATCTGTCGGGTGGTGGCATCGCTAACGCTTCGTATGGTTTGCCCGATTTAGGTATCACCACATTAAATGATGTGCTGGTGGATGTTGAGCGCATCACCAATGCGTGTGATTTGCCTTTGCTGGTGGATATTGATACCGGTTTTGGCGGCGCATTTAGCATTGCTCGCACTATCAAAGCGATGGAAAAAGCGGGCGCTGCTGCCGTGCATATGGAAGATCAAGTTGCGCAGAAACGCTGCGGGCACCGCCCTAATAAAGCGATCGTCAGCCAGCAAGAGATGGTTGACCGCGTTAAAGCTGCGGTAGATGCACGAGTGAACCCAGAGTTTGTGATCATGGCGCGCACCGATGCGTTAGCGGTGGAAGGCATTGATAGCGCCATTGAACGTGCCATTGCTTGCGTGCAGGCCGGAGCCGATATGATTTTCCCCGAAGCGATGACCACTCTTGAGCAGTACGATCGTTTCTCCACCGCGTTAAGCGCAGCTTGTGGTAAGTCAGTACCGATTTTAGCCAACATTACTGAGTTTGGTCAGACGCCGCTCTACCCATGTGCAGAACTTGCTCAAGTGAAAGTGGATATGGTGCTTTACCCATTGAGTGCGTTTCGTGCGATGAATAAAGCGGCTGAGAATGTCTATCGCCATTTATTAGAGCAGGGCAACCAACAAGCTTTGCTCGATAGCATGCAAACCCGTAGCGAGCTGTATGACTATCTCAATTACCACGATTACGAAGATAAGCTCGACGAGCTTTTTTCATCAAAGGAATAATAAAAACAAAGGAAAAGGAGTTCAACATGTCAAACGCACCACTGGGCGGCGCAGGTCTGCGCGGTCAAAGCGCGGGAGTCACCGCTTTATGTACTGTCGGAAAAACTGGGACGGGTCTAACTTATCGAGGTTATGACATCACCGATCTTGCCAACCATGCACAGTTTGAAGAGGTCGCTCATCTGTTATTGATTGGCCATTTACCTAATCAAAGTGAACTTGACCAGTACAAAACCCGCTTAATGGGATTACGAGGTTTACCGCAGCCGTTAAAAGCCGCGCTAGAGCTGCTGCCAGCCAGTACACATCCAATGGACGTAATGCGCACCGGCTGTTCAGTTTTAGGCAACCTTGAAACCGAGCACAGTTTTGCTGAGCAGTTGAGTGCGACCGAACGGATGTTGGCACTTTTCCCCGCTATTATCTGTTATTGGTATCGTTTCAGCCACCAAGGCATCCGGATTGACACTGAAGATCAAAGCGAAGCATGCATTGGTGGCTACTTCTTAAAAATGCTAACAGGAAAAGCACCGAGCGAGCTGCATAAGCAGGTGATGCATTGCTCATTGATTCTGTACGCAGAGCACGAGTTTAATGCATCAACGTTTGCCGCGCGCGTCTGTGCTTCTACGCTGTCAGATATTCACTCTTGCGTAACCGGGGCGATTGGCACACTGCGTGGCCCGTTGCATGGTGGAGCCAATGAAGCGGCGATGGCGATGATCGAACGCTGGCAAACACCGGACGAAGCTGAGGCCAATATTCTGCAAATGTTGGCTAATAAAGACAAAATAATGGGTTTTGGTCATGCTATTTATCGTGAAAGTGACCCGCGTAACGCATTGATCAAACGTTGGTCAAAAGCGTTATCTGAAGCGGTGGGTGATACGCATTTGTACGCGGTATCAGAACGTGTTGAAGCGGTGATGAAACGTGAGAAAGACCTATTTTGTAATGCGGATTTCTTCCACGCTTCGGCCTACCATTTTATGGGTATTCCTACGCCATTATTTACCCCTATTTTTGTGATGAGTCGATTAACCGGCTGGGCCGCTCATGTGTTTGAGCAGCGCGCTAATAACCGAATTATTCGCCCAAGTGCCGATTATGACGGTCCTGAACATCAAGAGTGGATACCAATAGAGCAGCGTTAATGGGATGAAATCAAGCCATGCTCCTTTGGTGTATGGTTTGATGGCAGGTAAAACCTAGCTCGCTAGACGATGTTTTGAATAGACAATGTTTCGAATAGACAGTTTTATGGGTGGAATTGATGAGTCATCAAACGATCAACAGCCAATACAAAAAAGTATTACCAGCGACCGCGCTGGAGTATTTTGATGCACGAGAAGCGGTCAATGATATCCAAGCCGGAGCGTATGATCGGCTGCCTTATACCTCACGGATACTGGCGGAAAACTTAGTCCGCCGCTGTGAGCCGCACACATTGGTTGATTCGCTGAAACAGCTGATTGAGCGTAAGCGCGATCTCGACTTCCCGTGGTATCCGGCGCGTGTGGTGTGCCACGACATTTTAGGGCAAACCGCTTTAGTGGACTTGGCGGGGTTAAGAGACGCGATTGCTCAGCAAGGCGGTGATCCATCCAAAGTAAACCCTGTGGTGGAAACGCAACTGATTGTCGATCACTCACTCGCGGTTGAACATGCCGGCTTCGAAGCTGACGCGTTTGAAAAAAACCGTGCGATTGAAGATCGCCGCAATGAAGATCGCTTTCACTTCATCGAATGGTGCAAAACCGCCTTTGAAAATGTCAGCGTTATTCCGGCAGGCAATGGCATCATGCACCAGATTAACTTAGAAAAAATGTCGCCCGTCATCCAAGTGAAAAACGGCTTAGCATTTCCAGATACTTGTGTCGGTACTGACAGCCATACTCCTCATGTCGATTCATTAGGTGTGTTGGCGATTGGCGTCGGTGGGTTAGAAGCTGAAACAGTGATGTTAGGTCGGCCTTCGATGATGCGTCTGCCCGATATTGTCGGCGTTAAACTAACCGGTCAACGCCAAGCGGGGATCACCGCGACCGACATTGTGCTTGCCATTACGGAGTTCTTGCGAAATCAGCGCGTGGTGTCTTGTTATCTGGAGTTTTTCGGAGAAGGCGCTCGCGCATTGACGATTGGCGATCGCGCAACGCTTTCCAATATGACACCTGAATATGGTGCAACCGCAGGCATGTTCTATATTGATGAGCAAACCATCAACTATCTCAAACTCACGGGTCGAGACGCACAGCAAGTAGCCTTGGTTGAACAGTACGCTAAGCAAACCGGCTTATGGGCCGATGATTTGATTGAAGCGCAATACGAACGGGTGCTGGAGTTTGATCTCTCAAGTGTACAGCGCAATTTAGCCGGGCCTTCGAATCCTCATCGCCGTTTGCCGACAAGCGAACTGACCGAGCGCGGTATTGCGGGGGCGTGGCAAACCAAAGAAGGCGAATTACCTGATGGCGCAGTGATCATCGCCGCCATTACTTCGTGCACCAATACCAGTAATCCGCGCAATGTCGTGGCCGCCGCATTGCTGGCGAAAAAGGCCAATCAATTGGGTTTGGTTCGCAAACCTTGGGTCAAAACCTCTTTTGCACCGGGCTCAAAAGTAGCCAAACTTTATTTAGAGGAAGCCGGTCTGCTGCCTGAGCTAGAACAGCTCGGTTTTGGCATCGTCGCTTATGCATGCACCACCTGTAATGGCATGAGTGGCGCGCTTGATCCTAGGATTGAGCAGCAAATCATTGAACGCGATCTCTATACGACGGCTGTGCTATCAGGTAACCGAAACTTTGATGGCCGCATTCATCCCTATGCGAAACAGGCTTTTCTTGCCTCTCCGCCATTGGTGGTGGCGTATGCACTTGCGGGTACGATTCGTTTTGATATTGAAAAAGACGCGTTGGGAATAGATGCGCAAGGCAAGCCGATTTACCTCAATGACTTATGGCCAACCGATGAAGAGATCGATGATGTGGTGGCGCGCCATGTTAAGCCCGAACAGTTCAAACAAATCTACATTCAGATGTTTAAATTAGATGAGCACATGGCCAAACAAAAGCCACTTTATGATTGGCGCCCCATGAGCACTTATATCCGTCGTCCGCCTTATTGGGAAGGTGCGTTAGCGGGTGAACGTCGGTTGTCAGCCATGCGACCTTTGGCGATTTTAGGTGACAACATCACTACGGATCATTTATCGCCATCGAACGCTATTTTAGCGACCAGTGCCGCTGGGGAGTATTTGCTCAAAATGGGCGTTCCGGAGCAAGATTTTAACTCCTATGCCACGCATCGTGGTGACCATCTAACGGCGCAACGCGCCACTTTTGCTAACCCCAAACTGTTCAATGAGATGGTGCAAGAGGAGGGCAAAGTAAAGCAAGGTTCGTTGGCGCGTATTGAACCTGAAGGCTTGGTTACCCGCATGTGGGAAGTGATAGAGACTTATATGGGTCGTAAGCAGCCATTGATCATTATTGCTGGGGCCGATTATGGGCAAGGTTCGTCACGTGATTGGGCGGCGAAAGGTGTACGTTTGGCGGGAGTTGAAGCCATTGTTGCCGAGGGGTTTGAACGGATCCATCGCACGAATTTAGTCGGGATGGGTGTTCTGCCACTGCAATTTAAAACGGGAACAGACCGCCACACACTGCAACTCGATGGTACTGAGCTTTATGATGTGGTGGGAGATATTAAGCCGGGCGTCGACTTAACCTTGGTGATCACTCGTACGCAAGGCGCAAATAAGGGCGAACAGCAGAAGGTTACGGTGACTTGTCGTTTAGACACGGCTGATGAAGTCAGTGTGTATCAGGCTGGTGGCGTATTGCAGCGTTTTGCGCAAGATTTTCTGGCTCAATGACGCTAAGGATAAAGGAGTATCAGGTGAGTAACTCATTAAAAATTCCGGCGATGTATATGCGCGGCGGCACCAGTAAGGGCGTGTTTTTTCGGCTTGAAGATTTACCCAAAGAGGCTCAGCAAGCGGGAGAGGCACGAGATCAACTGCTGTTGCGTGTCATTGGTAGCCCCGATCCTTATGGCAAACAAATTGATGGCATGGGCGGCGCAAGTTCTAGCACCAGCAAAGCCGTGATTCTCTCCAAAAGTGAGCAAGCCGATCACGATGTCGATTATCTATTCGGCCAAGTTTCGATAGACAAAGCGTTTGTAGACTGGAGCGGCAACTGCGGTAACCTTTCTGCGGCAGTAGGGCCATTTGCGATTCACAGCGGTTTTCTCGACCCAGAACAGATCCCTAATAACGGTGTAGTGACGGTTCGCGTTTGGCAAGCCAACATTGGCAAAACCATTCTTATTCATGTGCCAATTGAGCAGGGTGAAGTGCAAGAGTGTGGTGATTTCGAACTCGATGGGGTGACCTTTCCCGCCGCTGAAATTGCGGTTGATTTTCTCGATCCTGCCGATGATAGCGGTGTGATGTTCCCAACCGGAAATGTGCTCGACCAACTGCAAATCCCCGGCATGGGAACCTTGAATGCAACGCTCATTAATGCGGGCATTCCGACGATTTTTATCGATGCTCACGACATCGGTTATCAAGGTACTGAACTGCAAGAGGCGATCAACAATGATGATCATGCCTTGGCGATGTTTGAAGCAATTCGCGCTTATGGCGCTGTGAAAATGGGTTTGATTGAGCATATTGAACAAGCCCAACTGCGCCAACATACGCCTAAAGTAGCGTTTGTAGCAAAAGCGCAATCCTATTTGTCATCCAGTGGTAAAGCGGTATCGGCGAACGATGTCGATATTGTGGTGCGCGCGCTGTCTATGGGAAAACTGCATCATGCGATGATGGGAACGGCCGCCGTGGCCATCGCTTCAGCGGCCAGTGTCCCTGGAACGTTAGTGAATATGTTGGCGGGCGGTGGAGCAAAAGAATCGGTCACTTTTGGTCATCCATCCGGTACGCTGAAAGTGGGCGCTAAAGCCGTTTTACGAGAGGGTCATTGGGGAATAGAGAAAGCCAGTATGAGCCGTAGCGCGCGGGTGTTAATGGAAGGTTGGGTGCGAGTCCATCGTTAAGCCTCAAATCATGTTAAGGGAAATGTTATGTCGGCATATTTAAAGGAATATCAATGGGCTCAATCTGAACCTGAATCATTTTGGCAGGCTCAAGCTCGGCAGATTGAGTGGTTTGAGTTTCCCCAAACTATCTTACAAAAAGATGAGCATGGCATTGAACGCTGGTTTACCGATGGTGTACTCAATACCTGTTGGTTGGCGCTAGATTTCCATTGTGAACAGGGGCGAGGTGAGCAAACCGCGCTGATTTATGATTCCCCAGTGACCGGAAGAAAGCGTCAATATAGCTATACACAATTACGAGATCAGGTAACGAAAGTAGCGGGAATGCTGGCAATGCAAGGTGTTGCTAAAGGCGATCGGGTGATCATTTATATGCCAATGATCCCGGAAGCAGTGATGGCGATGCTCGCTTGTGCACGGCTTGGCGCGATTCACTCTGTCGTTTTTGGCGGTTTTGCACCCAATGAATTAGCGGTGCGTATTGAAGATGCTGAACCGAAAGTGATCATGACGGCATCTTGCGGTATCGAAATCAATAAGATTTTACCCTACAAACCCTTAGTTGACCGTGCCATTTTAGACAGCAAATGGAAGCCGGAAAAAGTGGTGGTGTTACAACGCTCGGAGCATGTGGCTGACTTAAATAATGAGCGAGATCTAGAGTGGAATCGAGCCGTTAAAGAAGCGCCGCCGCATGATTGCGTGCCGGTTTTGGCGACCGATCCGCTTTATATTCTTTACACATCAGGTACAACAGGCAAACCCAAAGGGGTGGTGCGCGACAACGGTGGTCATGCAGTCGCGATGAAGTACTCCATGTCAACCATCTACAATATGCCTCAACAAGGTGTTTTTTGGGCTGCGTCGGACGTGGGGTGGGTAGTCGGTCACTCTTACATTGTTTATGCACCCTTGATTCACGGTTGCACCACTATTTTGTATGAAGGTAAACCGGTGCGCACACCCGATCCGGCTGCATTTTGGCGAGTGTGCCAAGAGTATAAGGTGGACGTACTTTTTTCTGCGCCTACCGCCTTTCGCGCCATCAAAAAAGAAGATCCCAATGGCGATCTACTCAAACATTATGATTTATCCACTTTAACCACTATTTTTATGGCCGGAGAACGTCTTGACCCGCCGACACTTGAATGGGTAGAACAGCACACTCAAAAGCCAGTAGTTGACCATTGGTGGCAAACCGAAACCGGTTGGGCGATTGCTGGAAATCCGATAGGGCTTGAGTCAATGCCAATTAAAGCGGGGTCAGCAACGAAACCGATTCCCGGTTATCAGGTCGAGATTCTCAATGAGCTAGGTGAAGTGATGCCCGCCAATCAACAAGGGTTTGTGGCGTTGAAACGCCCCTTACCACCAAGTTGTTTAGCGACGGTATGGCGTGATCACGAACGATTTGAGTCCGGTTACCTTGCTCAATTTGACGGTTACTATGTTTCTGGTGATGGTGGCTATTTGGATGAAGAAGGTTATCTCTTCATCATGGGGCGAATTGATGATGTGATAAACGTTGCAGGCCATCGTTTATCTACGGGGGAGATGGAAGAAATCGTCGGTGCTCATCCTGCGGTTGCCGAATGTGCTGTAGTTGGAGTGTATGACGAGCTTAAAGGGCAGTTGCCGCTAGGGTTGGTGGTGCTTAAAGATGGCGTTAAGGTGGATGAGCGCGACTTGGAACAAGAACTTGTTAACAAAGTGCGCAGTGAAATTGGTGCGGTAGCGTGCTTTAAGCATGCGTTAATTGTTGATCGTTTACCCAAAACGCGCTCTGGTAAAATTCTGCGTCGAGTCATTCGACAAATTGCCGATGGCGAAGAGTATGCTGTCCCTTCAACAATTGATGACCCAATGAGCTTGAGTGAGTTAGAAAAAGCGCTCCATCACTAGCGGCTACCCTATAGTTGACGATTAATCGAGGCGCCTCAGATGAATGAGGCGTTTTTATTGCCAATTTGCAATCCGCATTTTATTTGTTTCTCTTAGTTCATCTGTCTTAGTTCTAAGACGAGATTAGCGCTCAATCGACCAAAAACACTACGCATGAAGATATATTTTTTAATCACTATCTTATAGAATCACGGCCAAAGCTTTATTCATTCAGAGCGCGAAATATGTCGTTAGTTATCATAACTCCTGCTTGTGATCGTGATTTACCGCAACTGAATCAGTTGATGTATGACCTTCATCATGAGCATCACCTTGCTTGCCCTGAGCATTTCAAAACAGCAGAAGAGATTGAACAAGAAAAAAGTATTGCTCGTTATTTAGATGATCCGGAATGTTTGGTTTACGTTGCCAAAATAGACAGTCAAATTGTGGGATTTATATCGGGTCACTTTTGCGAGTTAATTTCAAGCGTGAGCAAAGCGGTACCAATGGGCAGTATTGATGAGCTTTACGTTGAGCCACAATATCGTCAGCAGCATATCGCACAGCAGCTGTTTCAAAAAATGGAACAGACATTAAAAGAGTACGGTATTACCCAAGTCTTTGTCGAAGTGTGGGATTTTAACCAAGGAGCGCAATCTTTTTATCAACGTTCTGGTTTTTCATCGCATATACATTGGTTAAGAAAGTCAATCGATAGCAAGTAATTCGATAATAATAATCATGGATTTTTAATGTGTTAAAACAGTTTTCATTGTTGAGTGTCTGTTTGCTGTCGTTGTTCTGGTCAAGTGTTGGTGTCGCTCAACAACCCGTAACGCTACCAGATAATATTCGTGGTGCTCTATGCCTAGTTAAAGCCGATCATAAGATCGTGCTCGTTAACGAGGTGATCACCAAGCAGATTTCATTGCCAGGAGGGACGATATCTCCCGGTGAATCTCCAGAATTGGCCGCGCAAAGAGAAACATGGGAAGAAACGGGCCTTGTTGTAACGGTAGGGCGCACGTTGGGGTATACGGATACGGCTGTCGTTTACAGCTGTCGCAGTGATTCCGATGTGATTGCTTTTGAGTCAAAAAATAGCCGTAATGGACATGAGTTGCCTATTTGGTTTGCTCCTCATTATGGTGTCGAGGTTGCTAGCGCAATGCTGATCGATCCGTATCGTATTGATGCAAGTCAGTATCGTTACCCTGAGCAATGGGATCGGATCAAAACCATGTATCAAGAAGCGGATAGCCAACCCGTGATTTATGTAGAGAATCTGGTTTCTGCTGCGCCTCGGTTTCACCAAATCGAATTAGGCTGGATGATGAAATTGCAGAATACGGTCGCGGAATGGCCGTATACGCTGAGTTCGTCGATTTATCAAATCGCAGTATGGATCACCAAATTGACGGATCCTTTATTGCTGATAGTTTTATTTCCAGTGATTGCCTGTTATCTGGGTAAAGAGTCTGTTTATAAGATATTTTTTGTGGTTACCGTGAGTTCATTATTGTCATTGGTGGCTCAGCAAGGATTTGCATTACCAAGACCTCATGCCTATATACCATTGTTGGAACTTTGCCAAAGTTACGGGTACGGTTTTCCAAGTTTACCGATTGCAGTTTGGTTTGGTGTAGGGATATCACTATTGCGAGCTTTTGATCATCTCGATTTCAACCGAATGTTTGTGGGTTTTATCGTGTTGATGGGGCTATTAATGTTGGCCAAATTCTATATTGGGGAAGCCTTCATCAGCGATATGGTGATAGGTGGATTGTTGGGCGCTCTGGTCGCGTGGCATATTGTTCGTTTAGATGAACAATCTTATACCGACGTCAGGACACTGCTGGGTTCGCGTGGGGTATGGTGGGGTTTAACGATCACGGTTGCACTGCTGGCTATGATCTGGCCCTTGCCTAGTTTCACCGCTTGGTTAGCCATTTTGCTGACGGCATCGGCTTTAGTTATGACAAAGAGCACTGAACCACTACACATCACTCTTCAACGAATGTGGCTGCTGATCATTTTGTTATTAGCACTCAATCAAGTGGTGTTATTTGGTGCCACGCTCGTTTCATACAGCAGTATTTTCTCTTTAATGGTTGAGACGCTCCGCTTGCCAATACTCATGCTCATCTTTGCATGGTTCATGCGAAAATGCCGTGCTTAACCTGGTTGTTTAGTCAACATCCCGATTAAAGACGCCTCGACTGAGGCGTCTTTAATGCCTATTCGTGAGACTCACCGAGTACAAATTTTTCTATAGCAACTGCTACACCATCGTTGTCATTACTGAGTGTAATATAGTCGGCTAGCTGCTTAGTTTGTTCCATCGCATTTGCCATTGCAATTCCAAGTCCTGCGTATTGCAGCATGTGATGATCATTTTCAGCATCTCCCATACAAATAATGTGTTTAGCCTCGATCCCCAAGTGCTCGGCAATCGCTTTGACACCGACGCCTTTATTACTCTGTGTGTTTAAGAATTCAAGAAAGAATGGTGCACTTTGTACAATGGTAAACTGTTGATAGAGTTCCGGAGGAAGTTGTTCAATGGCTTTTTGTAGCAAGCTCGGCTCTGCCACAATCATTGCTTTGATGATGGGATGATCATCTTCAAGCTGTTCAAAATCCATTTCCGTGATTGGCAGTCCGTTGATTCTTGCTTCAAGCTCGGTATATTCACTGATTTTAGGCGTGATCAGACCATGAACTTGGCTAAAGGCGTGCGTATTCACGTTAAGTTGGTTAGCAAGGTTAGCGACTAATTTTGCAGAGCGGCCATCGATAATTTTGTGATGAATAATTTCACCACTGCCAATGTTTTGAACCATTGAGCCGTTGTAGTAAAGGACAAAATCCTCATTTGAGTTTAAATGCAGTTCTTGCAACTTATCGCGCATGCCATCAATGGGACGTCCAGACGCCAGCACCACTTTTACGCCTTTTTCACGAGCTTTGGCTATAGCCTGTTTTGTTCTGGCTGTGATCTGTTTTTGGCTATTGAGAAGAGTACCGTCCATATCTAAAGCGATGAGTTTATACATGACTTACCTAAATTAAGTGAAGAAGAAAGCCAGCAGCTTATGCAAGTTGAGATGTGATCGCCACTGATTTAGTCAAATTTTTACGCACGTGATGGGTTTAGTTTGACCTAAGGCAAGGCATCTATTAAGGTCAGCGACCTGCATTTTTTGATATTGAGTTAGGCTGAGTTTACGTTGTACAAAATTAATGAAATGTTTGAGACCATTCAAGGTGAAGGCGTGCATACCGGCGTTCCTGCGGTTTTTATTCGTTTGCAAGAATGCCCAGTGGGATGCGCTTGGTGCGATACAAAGCAGACGTGGGATGCAACGCCGCAAGATGAACGCCCAATCAATGATGTGCTAGCCAAAACCCAAGATAGCCCAACTTGGTGCTCAGTCAGTGCAGAAGAGATGGTGTCGCTCTATAAAACACAGGGTTATCATGCTAAACATATTGTAATTACGGGCGGTGAACCGTGTATTTATGATCTGCGTCCACTTGCGCAAGCATTTGAGGCAATCGGATGTCACATTCAAATTGAAACCAGCGGCACATTCCCGGTTCAAACCTCAGCAAATACATGGGTGACAGTGTCACCAAAAATTGCAATGAAGGGCAAACTGCCTGTACTCGATTCAGCTCTGTTAAGAGCAAATGAGATCAAGCACCCCGTCGCAACGGCTAAAGATATTGAACAGCTAGATACGTTATTGCTGCGAGCGCAAGTTCCTGATTCAACAGTGATTGCTTTACAGCCTATAAGTCAGAAAGAGCGGGCAACCCAATTGTGCATTGAAGCATGCATTGCGAGGAACTGGCGTTTATCGATTCAAACGCATAAATATTTAAGTATTGCCTGAGGAGAGGAAAATGAAAAAAGCCGTTGTGGTATTTAGTGGTGGCCAAGATTCAACAACCTGTTTGGTTCAGGCATTAAAAGAGTTTGATGAAGTGCACGCCATCACCTTTGATTATGGCCAACGCCATAAACTCGAGATTGAGGTTGCCAGCACCTTAGCGAAAAAGTTAGGTGTAGCTGCACATAAAGTCATGGATGTCAGCTTACTCAATGAGTTGGCGATCAGTTCACTCACTCGTGACGATATTCCAGTATCACACGAGTTACAAGAGAATGGGTTACCGAACTCGTTTGTGCCGGGGCGTAACATTCTGTTTTTGACCCTTGCGGGTATTTACGCGTATCAAATAGGCGCAGATGAGGTGATTACTGGTGTTTGTGAAACAGACTTTTCTGGCTATCCGGATTGCCGAAATGATTTTGTTAAAGCGATGAACAGTGCTTTGGTGCAAGGGATGGATCGCCCATTCAACATTCGTACTCCTTTAATGTGGCTAAACAAAGCAGAAACTTGGGCATTGGCGGATCAACATGATGCTCTCGAACTCATAAGACACGAAACACTGACTTGTTATAACGGTATTATTGGTGATGGTTGTGGCGATTGCCCATCATGTGAGCTACGTAAAGCGGGTTTAAACGATTATTTAGTAAACAAAGCGTTGGTGATGAATGCGCTTCACCAAAAGCAATCTGTAACTTTATGATGTATCTAATAATCAACGTATAGATCAAGTGAAATTTAAACGGGTGTTCTAGTGTTTGCGAATGGAATAGCGTGCAAATAGAACACCCATTATTTAGCTCAAGGTACTAAATAGTTCAAGGTACTAAAGGTACATTTTGGCCAAATCTGCAGGTTCTACTTCTTTACCTTCTAAGCTTGCATTCCAGTTGGTGCCAATTAATACACCATCTTCATCAAGGGTAATCAACCAATCTTCTACGAAAATATCGAGAGGGATTTCTAACACTTCGAAGTCAGACCACTCTTCAACGTTGTGAGTTTGTGCATCTTCTTTGGTTGACCAAAAGGGCATAACTTCACTACTTTCAAATTCTGTCGAGTCGCATGCCAGCCAACCATCTTCATTTTTTAAGCCCCATACTAGTTGGGTCTCTTTTGTTTGTTCAATAAACAATTCTAAGTTTGCTTGAAGGTCAGCAGTTAATTTGCTCATTATCTTTATCTCATAAGGTGATGACGCGCAAGGATAGCATTTTGTGCTAGTAAACTCATTACAATTTTAGACAGAAAAAAGGGGCGAAAACGCCCCAATCCTCGATAAATATCGATTTCAACGCTCGCGTTTGGTGAAAATGGTCCACTCTTCTTTCACCGAACCTTTGTGGCCGACGACAGTGGCGACAACTTTTCTATTCATCGCATGGCTAATATCATCATCACCATTTTCTGTCAGTTCAGTATCACCAAAACCAACAATACGGACACGAGTATGGCTAATGCCGTAACTAACAAGCGCCTTCTCGACGTTATAAGCTCGGTTTTTCGATAACTCTAAGTTATAACCTGGATTCCCAACCTTACTGGCATAACCTTGTAATTCAATCGAAGCTGAAGGGTATTGCTTGAGAAAATTGGCCATTGACCGTATTTGACTTAGAAACACAGGGTTGACTATTGCTGAATCATTCGCAAACAGAATTCTAAGCTGGAGTTGCTCTTCGGTTTTAATGAAAGTGCCACAACCATCATTATCGATCTCTGACTTCAATGGTGTTTCGGGGCACAAATCTCTGGCATTAATCACGCCGTCAAAATCATCGTCACGTAAATCGTCTATTTGATCAGCGAGTGGCATATCAATATATGGATAATCATCTCTAGCAGATGAAGCCGTCGAGGTGATAAAGAGTAAGCTCGCTATCATTGGCCATAAGTATTTCAACATGTTAGTACTCCACCGCATCATGCCACTCTTTGGGTGTATCCACTCTCAACGAACTCAACAATGACCCAGTTGCATTCATAACACGGTATTTTGCATACTGTTCATCGTATTTGGCATCGAGATAACCTTTTCTTGCTTCGAAAAGCTCATTTTCAGTATTCAACACATCCAATAGTGTTCGCTTGCCGAGCTTATATTGTTTTTCATAAGCAATAACCGTATCTGAAGCAGAATCAACATGATCGGCTAAAAATTCTTTTTGTTGTAATGTCAAATCGAGAGCGCTCCAAGATAAACGCAACCCCTCTTCAACACTACGATAAGTCCGATCTCTTAAATCTTTCGCTTTGTTCATTTGGTAGGCAGCACTGTCGGTGCGCGCAGAATCTGAACCACCATTGTACAGGTTGTAACGCATCCTAATCATGGCCGAGAATTCATCGCTGCTACCTTCTATCCCACCGGCATCATCACGCCATGTTTGTGCAGCTTCGAAAGATAACGTTGGGTAATTTGTTCCCTGAGTTTGTTTATATTGAAACTTTGCGGAATCAACATCGGCTTGCGCTACTTTGATGACCGGGTGATCTTGGTAGGCCTTTTCTAAAGCGTCATCAACGGTAAAAGGCAAAGCAGAATGGTCTGCTCTAGGGAAAATTAAATCTTGAGGAGGTTGACCTACCAACCGTTTAAACTGGGTATGTATATCAAACAGATTATTCTGTGCAGCTAAAAGATTGCCATGGGCTTTAGCTAAACGAGCTTCAACCTGAGAAAGATCAGCGGTTGAACCAATGCCTGATTCCACACGCTTTTGTATATCACGATATATTTTCTTATGTACTGAGAGGTTGCTTTCAGAAAGTGTCAGTATTTCAAACGCTTTCGTTGCATCGAGATACACCTTAGTGACCTCTAATGCGATATCTTGAGCGTCAGCTAAGAGTTGGAAACGAACCGATTCGGCATCAGCCGAAGTACGATCAATATCGTTTAAAGTCGAAGAACCATCCCAAATTAGTTGGGTTAAGGTAATGGTGGCTTCTTTACGAGTAAGTTCATTTTCAGTACCAGAGGCTAAATCAACCGCTTCGTAGCCAATACCAGCATCGAGATCGATCCTTGGAAGGTAAGCACCAGAAGAGGCTTCGCTATTATAGCGCTTACTCACATATTCGTTATATGCACTTTTAATATTTGGATTGGTTGCAAGCGTTATTGACACCGCTTGCTCAAGAGTCTGGCTATATACAGAGATCGGGAAGCTGAGTGCGATGGCGTAGCTCAACGTTTTCATGTTCATCCAATTCACTTGGGCACTCCTCTAGGGACTTCTACTTCTTTTAAGCCGCAATAGTACGGCATTAGCTGTTGCATTATCGAGACGCTTGATGGAAAAACGCAACAAAATAACATTAAATTCTCATCAGTAAACAGCAACATATTCATTACATTCGTGATTTTAGCAAAGAATCATACACCAAATCATCAATTAACATTTATTAAACATTGTTGATTGTTCTTATAATAAAGTACATCTTTAGTGTGATATTGATTCAAACTATAAATGTGTGACTTAAGTCTCCACCTACGTCACATAAGAAGGTGTAAAAATGGTTTTTCCTTTGTATTACAGGTGTTAAATGCTAATTTTATTACCATTAGAAATGACAAATTACGTAGCAAAGATGTAGGAATGTAAACAGTCGCATCGTTGTGAATTCGGAAGTTATTAGAGGCATTATATGGAACTTGGTTCTTTTTCTTTAGGTACAACATTAACTTTCGGTCAGATGATCGTTGTGGATGCAAATGGCAATGTACGGGTGCTTCAGCCAGGAGAAAAAACCTTGCCTGGTGAAATAATCATCAGTGCCAGTAACGCTACCCCAAACGATGTAGGCAATAATAATGATGTACAAATATCAAGAGTTAACGCCGATGGTCGCAACGTAGATATAACTAATGACATCAATGAAATTTTCGCAGCATTAGAGCAAGGCCAAGACCCAACACAGCTAGGCGAAGATCTTGCAACTGCAGCGGGTGAATCGAACGGTTCAAGCCCGACGGGTTCAGTCAGCATCGCTCGCGACGCTTCGGAAACCATAGCCGCAACAGAATTCTCCACGTCAGCACTCACCGCGCTAGGCCTCTCTGAAACACAAAGTTTAACGCTATTAGAAAGCTATTCTCAAAGTGCTTTAGGGTCAATTGTGACGGGCATCAATGGTGCGAACGATAAGGCAGACATCCAAGGCGCGGTGAGCGGCAGCGTGACCGAAGACGCGGCGGATAACACCGCGACGGGCACCTTGACCTCAAAAGACGTGGACAACACCGACAACGAG